>JAMOVG010000223.1 GCA_027061725.1 Desulfobacteraceae bacterium | reverse complement strand
TCCCCGGCATATCCACCATGCCGGGCGCTGCTCGCGATTGCCCTGCTCCCAGAAAACCCGTGAATGGATTTCTCTAATTTGATGATTATACTATTGCAGGTGTTCATCGTACATCTGTGGCGCACCTTTGTGGAACACCGGTCTTCAACCGGCCGCGAACAGCGAATATGCCCACCGCCATAACGGGTTTTCGTGGGGTTCGAGGCCGAACTTCAAAACGACATTTTTATGGATAGGAAGTGACCCGGGATTTACACAAGCGGCTGCCGAATTTGAAGGGCATGCTGCAGGACATGGAAGGGCTGCTGGTGCGGCTCTCGGAGCAGTTGGGCGGCTGCGGGCGGGACCGTCTGGCGCGCTGGCGGGCGGTGGTCAACAGCCGGCTTCTGGCGCGTTTCGCGCCGGACGCCCCACTGGTGGCCGTCATCTGCGGCGGAGGCTCCGCAGGCAAGTCGACGCTTTTCAACACCCTGGCCGGCGAAGCCGTCTCCCCGGCCGGCGGGCGCGCAGGCATGAACCGCCGGGTGCTCATCGCGGCCTCACGGGAACGTTTCAGCGCCCCCGAAGCCCTGGCGGAGCTGTTCGCTCCCTTCGATTGGCATCCCCGTCGGCTCAGGGAACCTGCCGAGCTGACCCGCACGGGAGATCCCCTATACGTGCTCAGCGACAGCCTGCCCCCCCATCTGCTGCTGCTGGACACGCCCGATTTTGACACCGGCGCAAAGGGTGTCTACGCCAACCGCGAAGCGGCACGCCAGGCCTTGGAGCTGGCCGACCTGATGCTCTATATCTTCACCAACTCCAACTACGCCAACCGCGACAACACCGACTTTGTGGCCGAGATGCTCACCGGCGTGGGACAGCGCCGCGCCTATCTCGTCTACCGGGCCTACCCCAGCTTCGGGGATGACGAGGTGCGTCGGCACGCCATGACCGTGGCGCACAACATCTACGGGGAGCGGGCGGAAGAATTCCTGATGGGCATCTACCGGGCGGACGAGGACAACGAGGTCGCCGCCGGCCGCAGGCCCATGGCCCTCAGGCCCTTGGAGGCCGGCGCCCCACCACTGGGCGAGGCCCTCACCGGCATGGACCCCATCCCCATCCGCCTGGCGCTGTTTTCCTCGGTGCTGGAGGACGTGGTGGCCATCGCGGATCGCATCACGTCCGAGGCCGGTATGTGCCTGGATGAACTGGCGCTTTACACCAAGGCCCTGCAGGCCGTGGAAACCGAGTGCCTGCAGACCGCCCTGCGCCACTTTCCGCTGGATACGGTCATGCGCCGTTTTGCGCACATCTGGTACCGGGGCGACCCGACCCACATCCGCGCCATGCGCAAAACCGGCCGTATTCTCGCCTATCCGGTGCGGCTGGTGTCGCGGCTGATCAGGGCAAACGAGACGCGGGAACCGGACCCCGCCGGCGGCGCGATTTCCGACGACATACGCCGGCAGATCCAGGCCGACCTGCTGGAGGCCGCCAACCGGCTCTACGAGCAAATCCTGGCCCCACGCATCGAGGCAGGCCTCGCGGCCGCCGATCCGGATGCCGCCAAAACGGCCGAAACCGTGGCGCGCGTCCGGTCCGCCCGGGGCATCCAGGGCGACGGCGCTCCGCGGATATCTGCGCCCGACAGCGGCGGGCAGCGTATGCTGGTTGCAGAGGCCCCGCCGGCACTGGACGAACCGCGCCAACAGGTGCGGCAGCACAGCTGGACGTCCCTGGCCGAAGCCCTGGTGGAGCGCAGCCGGGGCGTGCTGGATTTCTCCGACCACATCGACACCGAGTTGGCACAGCTGGCCGACCGCCTGCGGGCCCAGATGAGCTGGCGCGACCGGGTCACCCAGACCTTTGCCGCCTTTCTGAATGTGCTGCCGGCCACGGCCGCCGTGACCTACATCCTCTCCACCGGCGATCCGGTGGGCGCGGCGGGCATCAAGATCAAGCTGGGCAGCCTCTTCGGACTGCACGACCTCTACGCCCTGGTGGCGCTGCCGGCCACCTCGGGCCTCAACAAGGCCGACCGCGCACAACTGGAGCGGCTGCTGGCCCCGGTGGCGCGCGTGTGGCTGGACGACAAGGCCGCCCTGGTGCGCCGTATGCTCGAGGAGGAAATCAGCGCCCCCCTGCTGTGCCGTGCACGGGAGGACATGGACGCCTCCCGCCGCCTGATCACCCAACTGGAAGAGAAACTGTCACTATGCCGCAGCGCCCTGAAACCCAACTGATCCCCGATCCCCAGGCCATGGCCCTGCAGGCCGCCGGCCGCATCCAGACAGTGCGCCGCGACGTGCACCAGCTGAGGGAGGCCCTGGCCAAAGTGCCTTGTGGCGACCGGCGGCGGGTCTGCAACAGCAGTGCACCCGCGCCCTGGAAATCATCGACGCGCTGGCCGAGCGTCTGGACTACAAGCTGGTGGTGACGCTCATCGGGCCCTGCGGGTCAGGAAAATCCACCCTGCTCAACGCCCTGGCCGGGGTGGACGAACTCTCGGCCACGGGCACCGAGCGGCCCACCACCCGCAACCTGGTGGTGCTCAGCCGGGATCCGGACGACGCCGGCCAGCTGAGGCAGCGCCTGGGTGGGCAGGATATCGTGCTGCGCGCCAGTCCTGCAGCCGCCGCGCTGGAGCACGTGATCCTCATCGACACACCGGACACGGATTCCACCGAGCAGCAGCGTCACCTGGCCCTGCTGCAGCAGGCCATCGGGCTGTCGGACATTTTGATCTGCGTCTTTAACGCCGAAAACCCCAAGACCCGCGATCATGCCGATGTGCTGGCGCCCTTCGTAGCCATGTTCGACGGCCAGTCCCTGGTGGCGGTACTCAACCGCTGCGACCGGCTGGACGAAACCGAGTTGCGCGAGATCATCCGGCCCGAGTTCGAGCAGTATCTGGCCGACGCCTGGCCGAGAACTGTCGAGCGGGTGCTGTGCCTGTCGGCGCGCCGCCACCTGCAGCGCCCGGCCTGGGATCCCCAGGCCCCCCCGAGGCACGCTTTCGACCAGTTTGAGGTGCTGCGTGACCTGGTTTTCGGGGCTTTCAACCGGCCTGGCTTCGCCGCCGACCGCCGTGTGCGAAACGCCGAGGCGCTGCGTGACTATCTCTGGCGGCAGGCACGTGAGGCGGTCATCGCCGTGGGACCGCAACTGGAGAAAGCCCGCCGGGACATTCAGGCGGTCCATCGCCAGGCCTTCTCCGATGCCCTGGAGGTGCTGGCCTCGCGTCAGTCCGGCCTCCCGGCCGGCACCAGCGCGCTGCTCTACCAGCAGCTCTCCCAGCGCTGGTCGGGGCCGGTGGGATGGCTGGTGGCGGCCTGGTCGCGGCTGCTCACCTTCGGCGGCGGCCTCGGCCAGATGCTGCGGCCCGCGCATATCGTGGGGCGCATGCTGCGACCCTCCTCCCCGGGCGAGCCGGCACTGCCGGAAACCGCCGGGGCCGAACCGGCTTTCGAGCGCTACCGGCTGACCCTTCTGAAACGGTGGCCAACGGTGGCCGAAGGCCTGGTGGCGGCTGGGTTCGACCCGACCGTGCGCCAGACCGGCACGCTGGTGCGGGAGGGCGAAAGCGTGGGCCGCGACCTGGCCCTCACCTGGAACACGGCCCTGGCGGCCGAAACGGAGCGCGCCGCGCGCGCCATGAGCGGCGGACCGGTGCAACTGCTCTTCAACCTCCCGGTGCTGGCCGTGCTGGCCTACACCGGCTGGCTGACGGTCAGCGGTTTTTTTGACGGCCACTACCTCGCCCCGGGGTTCTTCCTGCACGCAGCCGTGGCCGCCGTGGTGGTGCTTTTTCTGAGCTTTTTCCTGCTGCAGGGGGCTCTGCGCCGGCTGGCGCGCCCCGAGCGGGTGCTGAAAAAAGCCCTGGAAACCGCACGCCTGCAGCTGGCCGGCATCTCCCCGAGGGCCGCCGCGCCGCTGGAGGAGCAGGTGGCCGTGCTGCTGGACCAGGTGCTGCCCCTGGCGGGTGCCGTCGGCCGCAGAACGGGCCGGACCGGCGACGGCGGAAACTCCCCGGCGCCAGTCGGCGTTTTCGAAAAACACCAACCGAATCGGGACGGAATATGACGCACAGCACTGAGGCAAGGCCCCCCTGGGGGGTCATCTTCGACATGGACGGCGTGCTCATCGACAGCTACGAGGCGCACTTCGAGGCCTGGCGGCGCATGCTGCGCAATCACGGACTGGACATCACCGAAGAGCAGTTTGCCGCCACCTTCGGCCAGACCAACGCGGACATTTTCGCCGGTCTGTTCCCCTCGCTGGAAAAAGAGCGCTACCCGGCGCTGGGGGAGGAAAAAGAGGCCGTCTTCCGCCAGGTCATCACGCGCCGTTTCCCGGAAAAGGCGGGCGCATCGGACCTGGTTCGTGCGCTGCACGCGGCCGGCGCGCGCCTGGCCGTCGGATCCTCGGGCCCGCCGGAAAACGTGCGCGCCGTGCTGACCCGCCTGCCGGCCGGCAGCCTTTTCGAGGCCACCACCGACGGCAGCGAAATCCGCCACGGCAAACCGCACCCCGAGGTCTTTCTCAAGGCGGCCGCCAAAATCTCGCTGCCGCCCGAACGCTGCGTGGTGGTGGAAGATGCGCCGGTGGGGGTGGAAGCCGGCAAGGCGGCCGGCTGCGCCGTGGTGGCCGTCACCGGCACCGCACCCCGCAGCCGCCTGGAAGCCGCCGACCTGGTGGTGGACAGCCTGCGGGAACTGGACGCCGCACGGATACGCTCGCTCCTGCCGCCCCGATGAACCCCCGGCGCCACATCATCGGTCTGTCCCTGCTGCTCCTAGTGGTCCTGGCCCTGTTGAGCGCCCGGGCCTCGGCCGACGACGCTTCCGCACCGGCCGACCGGTTGACCGGGATCTACTACGCCATGCGCGACGGGCAGCTGCCGCTGCTGCCCGGCCAGCCGGTCTACGTTCACTCGCAGGTCGACAAAAAGCGGCTGAAGGCCGACATATACAGCATCGTGCACTGCCGCCTGGCGGACCTTGCGCGGACCCTGAGCCGTCCCCGGGACTGGTGCCGGTTTGTGACCCTGCACCTCAACGTCAAGGCCTGCACGTGGCGTTCAACGCCGGACCCCGTGCTGCGCATCTACCTCGGCCGCAAATTCTACCAGCCGCCGGAAGACGCCACCCGCATGGACTACCGCTTCCGGGTGATCGCACACGACCAGCGGCGGCTGGTGGTGCTGCTGGCGGCCGCAAGGGGAGAGCTGTCTACCCGTGACCACCGTGTCCGCCTGGAGGCCGAACGCATGAACGACAGCGATGTGCTGCTGCACTTCTCACTGTCCTACCGCCAGAGCCTGGCCAGTCGCATGGCCACCCGCGCCTACCTCTCGACCCTGGGCCGCCGCAAGGTGGGCTTCAGCCGCCAGGCGGACGGCAGCACCGGGGATGATTTCATCGGCGGCGTGCGCGGCATCGTCGAGCGCAACGCCATGCGCTATTTCCTGGCCCTGGTGGTCTACATGGACACCCTGGATCAAAACGGCCCCCGGGTGCAGTCCCGGCGCATCCGCGAGTGGTTCGACCTCACCCAGCGCTACGCCACACAACTTCACGAAGTGGACCGCACGGACTACCTCATCGACAAGCGCCGCGAGTTTGCAAACCAGCGGAAACTGCAGTCCGAGATCGACACCTCCCCCTTGCAGTGAAAACCGTGGGAGACGAAAAATGACGCACGGCGAGTTCGGTGAAATTCCGCTTTTCGCACTGGAAGGGGCCACACTGCGCATCCGTGACCGGCGCATTCTGTCCGGCACCGACTGGAGCATCCACGCCGGAGAGCAGTGGGCCGTCATCGGCCCCAACGGTTCGGGCAAGTCCACCCTGGTGGGTGCGCTGTGCGGCCGGACACCGGTGGTCGCAGGCCGCATGTATCGCCGGGGGCCGTTTGCCGATCCCCGGCGTGTCGGCTACGTCTCCTTCGAACTGCAGGGCCGCCTGATGGCCCGGGAAGCCCTGCACGCCGAGGCCTGCAGTTTCAGCGGGCATCCCCTCCGGGGGGCCACCGCCGCCGAGGTCATCGGCGAGGGCTTGCGCGATGCCCGGACCGTGCGGCCCGCCGCGGCGGCGCTGGACGTTGCACACCTGCTGCAGCGGGACATTACGGTGCTTTCCAGCGGCGAGCTGCGCCGGGTGCTGATCGCCCGTACCCTGGCCGCCGGTCCGGATGTGCTGGTGCTCGACGAACCCTTCGAGGGGCTGGACGACGACGCTTCGCGGCGGTTGGCGCAGCTCCTTGAGGACCTGATCGGCCACGGACGGCAGCTGGTGCTGGTCACCCACCGTTTCGAAGCGGTCGTGCCCGGCATCACCCACGTTATCGCCCTGCGGGACGGCCGTGTACGGTTTCAGGGGCCCCGCCCAAGCGTGATGACACCCGCGCGGCTGCGGGAAATCTACAGGCAGAACGATCCCTCAGCCGCATCGCCGGCCGCCACGCCGGGGATGTCCCGGCAAGCATCCGTGCTGGTGGACATGCGGGCGGTGACGGTGGCCTACGGGCGGCACGTGGTGCTGGACCGGATCGACTGGCAGGTGCGCAGGGGGCAGCACTGGGCCGTGGTCGGGCCCAACGGCAGCGGGAAATCGACCTTGCTTTCCCTGGTAAGCCAGGATCACCCCCAGGCCTACGCCAACGATATCACCATCTTCGGCCACCGCAAGGGCAGCGGCGAAACCGCGGCCGAGCTGCGGCGCCACATCGGCGTGGTCTCCAGCCGCCTGCAGACCGCCTACCGCAAGCGCCTTCGCTGCGTGGACGTGGCGGCCTCGGGTTTTTTTGACAGTATCGGCCTCTACCGCCGCCCCGATGGCCGCCAGCGGGCGGTTTCCGGGCAGTGGTTGCACCGACTGGGGCTGCAGGATCTGGCGGAACGCTTTTTCGACCAGTTGTCCTATGGCCAGCAGCGGCTGGTGCTGATCGCCCGCGCCGTGGTCAAATCCCCGCGCCTCCTGGTGCTCGACGAACCCTGCCAGGGGCTGGATCCCGCCAACCGCCGGCGCATCGCCGACATGCTGGCGGTCATCGCCGCCTCGGGAACCACGCTGCTCTATGCCACCCACCACCCCGCCGAACTGCCGGGGTGCATATCGCACCTGCTGGAACTCGACGGCCAAGGGAAGGTCTTGCTGCAGGCCACCCCGGATTCGCCGGGCGCCGCCGCCGGGGTTTTCGATTGACAGACGCGCCGAACGCAGTGTAGGCACGATTCATGGAACCCGCCGACACCCAACCGTTCGACATCTGCATCATCGGGTGCGGGCCGGGCGGTTTCGCCGCCGCCATGCGGGCCCTGGACCTGGGACGGCACGTGTGCGTGGTGGAAGGGGGGCAGGTGGGCGGCGCCGGGGTCAAGGACGGCGCCCTGGCCTCCAAGACCCTCTGGGAACTGTCCAAGGACTTCTCCGTCGCCTCGCGGGTGGACCGCGGCTACCGCGCATCAGGGCTCACGGTGGACTACCAGGCCGTGCGACGCTCGGTGTTTCAGGCCGTGCGGGAGAAGCAGTACCAGATGCTGTCCCAGATCGAGACCTTCTCCCCCCGGCGCTGGCAGGGCCCCGGATCCATCACCTTCAAGCGCGGCCGCGGAACGTTTCTCTCCTCGCACAAACTGGAGGTGCGCTACCCGGACGGGCGCAGCGAGGAGGTTCGCGCACGGCATTTCATCATCGCCACCGGTTCGCGGCCGCGGCCTTTTCCCGGTGTAAGCATCGACCAGCGGCGGGTTTTCGACTCGGACGGCATCCTGCAGCTGCGGCGTTTTCCCCGGCGCCTGATCATCGTGGGGGCCGGCATCATCGGCTGCGAGTATGCCACCATCTTCTCCAATTTCGGGCAGACCCGGGTCACCCTGGTGGACTACGCCGAGCGTATCCTGCCCTTCGAGGACGACGATGTCAGCGACTTCGTAAGCACCCACCTGAAGCGCCACGGCGTCGAGATCATCCATTCCGCCATCCTTCGCAGCATCGGGAACCGGGGCGAACTGCTGGAGGCCGTGCTGGACTTCAAGGACGGCCACTCACGGGTGCTTAGCGTGGACGCCGCTCTGATCGCCATCGGCCGCACCCCCAACCTGGAGGCGCTCCATCTGGACGCCGCCGGCATCTATCCCGACGAGCGGGGTTTTCTGCAGACCGACCGCAACTGCCGGGTGGCCGGCAATATCTTCGCGGCCGGGGACGTCACCGCCCACCCGGCGCTGGTCAACATCGCCGAAACCGAGGGCCGCTACGCCGCCAAGGTGATCTGCGGCGCCAACCGCTGGCCGCTGAACTACGGCAACATGTCCACGGTCATGTTCTTCCACCCGCCCGTGGCGGCCGTGGGCCGAAACGAGAAGGCCTGCCGCCGTGAGCGCATCGCCTACCGCGTGGCGGTATACGCCAACCGCCTGCTGAGCCGCGCGCTGGCCATGCACGCCACCAGCGGTTTCGTCAAGATCATCGTCAGCGACGACTCGCAGGGCCGCATTTTGGGCATGCGTGCCGCCGGCCCCCAGGTGTCCAACACCATCATGTCCATCGCCATGCTCATGGACCAGGACAAGGGCATCCGGGACGTGCTCAAGACGGTCCACCCGCACCCCACCATGTCCGAAGGCATCCAGGAGTGCCTGCGGGTGCTGCTGGACAAGTCCATCTACAAGCCGAGGGCCTTTCCCGGCCTGATCCACATCCGCCAGTGGCGCCCCGATTGATGCCGCCGGACAATGCGTCTTGACTTTGCGCGGGGATTTGATTACTCTGAAAAGCAGAATGCACGACAGCAACCCTGCGGCCGGTGGCGGACCTTGCGTTCCACCTGGACCGGTTCTCCTTCTGCTGCGACACGCCTTCGACACACCCCCCACCGCGGGCCGTTGATGCTTTCG
>JAMOVG010000222.1 GCA_027061725.1 Desulfobacteraceae bacterium | reverse complement strand
GACCAGGCCGCCGCCAGGGTGATGTCCACCGAGACCCCCAGGCTCATCCAGCCGAAATCATCGGGCGGTGAAACCTGGATGAGGGCCACGTTGACGGGCATGCGCCGGGTGCGGAAAAGCCGCGGGATGGCCGACAGGTTCATGGGTGTCACGAAACGCCGGTTGACGTCGATGACCTCGGGCCGCGCCGATCCCAGGTAAAAAGAGCGAATGTCGAGGGGCTGGTGACCGGCCTTGTTGGCGATCATGGTCAGGGGGGCGCTCTCCAGGGACAGCAGGCGCACGATTTCCAGGTCCGAGAAGCGGTCGGCCGCCTCCGAAAGGCACTTGACCAGGTGCTGGGGCTCGCCGCAGGAAGAGCCGATGAAAACCCGCTGGCCGGAGCGCACCATGGAAATGGCCTCCTGCGCCGTTTTGCGGCGTTGCACGTAGTTATCGGCCCAGTGGTTCATGCTGTGCGCCATGCCCCATGCCCCCGTCCCGCCGCCGATTTCCGGCAAGCGGTTCGAATCAGGATATTTTCAGTTATCACATAAACTTACGTTTTTTATCGCACTTGGCGACAATTATCAAGCAAAACCTGTCTGCGGTGCGTATGAAAAAAACATGCATAGGGGCTGCGGCCGGACAAAAACGCTGCCCGCGGCCCCTGTACCTTGACTTCCCGTCTGCATTGGGATTATGTAGTGAGGTTATGTATTTTAGTTGAAGGAAAAGGAGTAAGGAGATCCGTTTTATGCGATTATTAAAGGGGTACATCCGCTTTATCGATGCCATGAACGAAGGCATCGGTCTCTTCGTGGCCTGGCTGACCACCCTGCTGGTGCTGAACGTTTTCTACGACACCCTCATGCGCTACGCTTTCAAGAAGGGGCACATTGCACTGCAGGAACTGGAGTGGCACATCTTCTCGGTGATCTTTCTCATCGGGGCGGCCTACACCCTCAAGCACGACGGGCACGTGCGGGTGGACATCATCTACACCAAGCTCAGCGACCGCACCAAAGCCTGGATCGACCTTATTGGCACTTTCGCCTTTCTGGTCCCCTTCTGCCTGATCGTCATGTACTCCACCATGGGCTTCATCGAAAACTCCTGGGCGGTGCGGGAGATGTCGCCGGACCCCGGGGGCCTGCCGGCGCGCTACATCCTCAAGTCCATGATCCCCCTGGGCTTCTTCCTGCTCATGCTCCAGGGAATCGCCGAGGCTTTCAAGTGTGTCGTGCGTCTGAAGGCGCCGCAAGAGGGGCGGGAAGGAGGGCCGCACAATGGCTGAACTGATTCACGAATTCATGCCCCTGGTGATGTTCGCGTCGGTCTTCGCCCTGCTGCTGCTGGGCTACCCGGTGGCCTTCACCATCGGCGGCGTTTCGCTCTTTTTCGGCCTGATAGGCTTTGGCCCCGGCTTTTTCAACCTGCTGCCGCTGCGCATCTGGGGCCGCATGACGGCCTTCACGCTGCTGGCCGTGCCGCTGTTCATCTACATGGGCGTCATGCTGGAAAAATCGGGCATCGCCGAGGAACTGCTGGAGACCATGGCCCTGGTCTTCGCCAAAGTCCGCGGCGGGCTGGCCATCTCGGTGGTCTTCGTCGGGGCCCTCATGGGAGCCTCCACCGGCATCGTGGGCGCCACCGTGGTGACCATGGGCCTGCTGTCGGTGCCCACCATGCTGCACCGCAAATACAACAAGGCCCTGACCACGGGCACGGTGGCCGCCTCGGGCACCCTGGGCCAGATCATCCCGCCCTCCATCGTGCTGGTGCTGCTGGGCGACATCATCAACGTGCCCATTGGCGACCTGTTCGTGGGCGCCGTGATCCCCGGCCTGGTGCTAGTGGTGCTCTACATGCTCTACATCATGATCGTGGCCATTGCCAAGCCCGACTGGGCTCCGCCCATCCCCGCCGAGGAACTGGCCGCCATCTCGCGGGCGGAGATGTTCAAGCGGGTGGCCCGCGCCCTGGTGCCGCCGCTGTTTCTGATGCTGGCCGTGCTGGGCTCCATCTTCGCGGGCATCGCCTCGCCCACCGAAGCCGCATCGGTGGGCGCCGTGGGCGCTACGCTGCTGACGATGATCTACAAGCGCTTCAGTTTCCAGGTGCTCATGGACGTCATGAAGTCCACCACCACCCTGACCTGCATGGTGTTCATCATCCTGGTGGGCGCCACCACCCTGGGCCTGGTCTTCCGCGGGCTGGACGGCGACGCCCTGGTGCGCGAACTGATCCAGGGCCTGCCCTTCGGCAAGTGGGGCATCCTGATGATCGTCATGAGCATCATCTTCATCGCGGGCTTTTTCCTGGACTTCATCGAGATCACGTTCATCCATGTGCCGGTGCTGGCGCCCATTATGATCAGCATGGGCGTCAACCCCCTGTGGCTGGCGGTGCTTATCGCCGTCAACCTGCAGACCTCCTTTCTCACGCCGCCGTTCGGCTTTTCGCTGTTCTACCTCAAGGGGGTCTGCCCGCCGGAGGTGTCCACCATGGACCTGTACAAGGGCATCATTCCCTTTGTCATCATTCAGCTCATCGGGTTGGCGGTCATCTGCCTGATCCCCGAGTCCATCACCTGGCTGCCGACGGTGCTGCTGGGGGACTGAACGGCGGCGCAACGCCACGGGCACAAGGGCATAAAAAAAGCGGGGCCGGCGGCCCCGCTTTTTCGTCCGTTCTCAAGCGACCCGGATTAGAGGTGCTTGAATTTCTGGTACTGCTCCTCGGTCAGGGCATCCCAGGCATTCTTGCTCTTCTTGAACTTGAGGAAGTGTTCGTATACCTTCTTGCTCATGGGATCCTTGGCGGCCAACTCTTCGAGAACCTCCTTGGAAAGCTTCTTCAGCTCCTTTAGGACCGATTCGGGGAACATCTTGACCTTGACGTGGTGCTTGTTGACCAGCTCTTCCAGGGCGGCCTCGTTCTTGCTCTCGAATTCCGACAGCATCCACATGTTGGAGCGGTATGCAGCGGCCTCGACGATGGCCTGCAGGTCCTTGGGCAGCGAATCCCAGGCCTTCTTGCCCACGGTGATCTCCAGCGCCGTGCCCGGTTCGTGCCATCCCGGCCAGTAGTAGTACTTGGCGGCCTTGTAGAAGCCCATTTTGAGGTCGTGGTAGGGCCCCACCCACTCGGTGGCGTCGATGACACCGCGGTCCAGGTTGGTGTAAATCTCGCCGCCGGCCACCAGCACGGCGTTTCCGCCGGCCTTGGCGACCACCTTTCCGCCCAGGCCCGGGATGCGCATCTTCAGGCCCTTGTAATCGCTGATGCTGTTGATCTCCTTGTTGAACCAGCCGCCGGCCTGCACACCGGTGTTGCCGCCCAGCAGGGGCTTGACGTTGAAGGGGGCGTAAACCTCTTCCCACAGCTTCATGCCGCCGCCGGTCAGAATCCAGGCGTTCATGCCCTGGGCGTCCAGGCCGAAGGGCACGGCCGCAAAGAACTGCGAGGCGGGCGCCTTGCCGGCCCAGTAATAGGCGGCACCGTGGCCCATCTCGACGGTGCCCTGGCTGACGGCGTCGAACACGCCCAGCGGGGGCACCAGTTCGCCGCCGCCGTAAACCGTGATCTTCAGCCGGCCGTTGCTCATCTCGTCGCACCACTTGGCGAACAGGTCGGCGCCTTCCCCCAGCACCGGGAAGTGCGGCGGCCAGGTGGTGACCATTTTCCAGCGGAATTTTTTCTCCTTGGCGATCACCGGAACCGCACTGGTGGCAATGCCGGCACCAATGGCGGCGGCACCCAGGCCTGCCTTCTTGATGAAACTGCGGCGTTCTTTCTTCATGATACCCTCCTTAGACTTTGGATTTATCGGGCAAATAGCGGATCCGCGCGGGCGAACCTGGGCCGTGTGAAGGCCCGTCCCTGAATGAGCTTCTGAAACCGGTGCGAATGCGCATCTACCGGCAAAAGGCCGGAACCGGAGAATACTCGATTTCGTGTTTATAGTGAGATTTCCATTGATTTGTCAACAGCTTGTTTTTTCGGTGAGATACCCGCTAAACGGCGCACCTTGGGCCTTGCGTGCACCGCGGGAACCGTCTATAGTGCCGCGTGGAAACCGCAACTGCACGCCGGCCGCGCTCGGCGAGCGCGATACCGTGAAAGAAAGGCCATCGCTACACAATGATCACGCCCCGTGAACGCCGCATCCTGCTGATCACCTGCTTCGGCCACTTCATGAGCCACTTCAACATGCTGGTCTTCCCGGCGCTGGTGATGCCGCTGACCGCCCAGATGCACATCGGCATCGCCCGTGTGCTGGAGCTCTCCTTCTGGATGTACCTGTTCTTCGGGCTCACGGCCCTGCCCTGGGGCATGGTGGCCGACCGCTGGGGGGCCCGCCGCCTGATGATGCTCTTTTTCCTGGGCGCCGGCGCCAGTTGCCTGGCCGCCGCCATGTGGGTCGACACGCCGCCGCTGTTCAAAATGGCGCTGGCTTTTCTGGGGCTTTTCGCCGGTATCTACCACCCGGCCGGGCTGGGGCTGATCTCGCGGGAATTCGAACACGTGGGGCTGGGCATGGGCTACAACGGCATGGCCGGCAACCTGGGACTGGCGGCCGCACCGCTGCTGACGGGCATCATCAACTGGTTCTGGGGACCGCGCACCGTCTACCTGGTGCTGGCGGTGCTCAACACGGCGGGCATCGCCCTGATGCTGGCCTTTCCGCTGTCCGAGTCGCCGCGCAGCGAGAAAGCGCCCGGGGCCGGCGACAACGGCAACCTGAAGGCCTTTCTCATCCTGCTGACGGCCATGATGCTGGGGGGCATCGCCTACCGCGGCGCCACCGTCATCCTGCCGGCCTACTTCGAACTCAAGACCGGCGGCATCCTGCAGGCCCTCTCAGGCTGGGCCGGACGGGCGCTCTCGGGCAACGTGGTGGCCACTGCCGTGACCTCGGTGATCTTCATGGTGGGGATCTTCGGCCAGTATGTGGGCGGAAGGGCGGCCCAGCGCTACGACGCGCGCTACTGCTACCTGCTGTTTCACCTGATCACCATCCCGGCGGTGTTCCTGATGGCGGTGACCACCAACCTGCCGCTGGCCGCCCTGTCCATGGTCTACTTTTTCTTCCTGCTGGGCATGCAGCCGCCCGAAAACACGCTGGTGGCGCGCTTCTCTTCCAAACGCCTGCATCACTCGGCCTACGGCATCAAGTTCGTGATGACCTTCGGCGTGGGTGCCCTGGCGGTAAAGCTTGTGGAACGCATCGAAAAGGCCTGGGGCATCGAGTACTCTTTCGCTGCCCTGGGCTGCGTGTCCATCCTGCTGGTGTGCATCATCCTGGTGCTGATCCGCAACACCGACGCACCGAAGATGGAAAAAGAAGGCGTCTAGGCGCTCCGGAAAAAAGCCACCCGACGCCCGGTTCAGCCCCCCTTTTCCGGCGGCGGGGTTGCCGCTGTCTACCCCCCGGAGGAAGCGCCATCTTCGCCGGAAGCCTTTTCCGAACCCGCTTCACCCGTCCCGGCATCCGTTGTTTCACCGCCGGAGGATTCGGGGGCTGCCCCCGCGCGGGCCGCTTCCTCCCGGCGGTATTTCTCCATGAGTTCGGCCACTTCCTCGCCGCTGAGCACCTCCTTCTGTTCCAGCAGGGCGGACAGCTCATCGAGCAGGGCGCGCTTCTCGGTGAGCAGTTCGCGCACCCGGCGGTAGCTTTCCTGCACCAGGCGCTGCACCTCGGCGTCGATGATGCGGGCGGTTTCCTCGCTGTAGTTCTTCTCCTCGCCGTACTCCGATCCCAGAAAGATGGACTGGTGTTTCTTGCCGTAGGTCAGCGGCCCCAGCCGCTCGCTCATGCCGTAAGTGCAAACCATGTTGCGCGCGATTTCGGTGGCGCGCTCCAGGTCGTTCTGGGCGCCGGTGGACACGTCGCCGAAGATGATCTCCTCGGCCACGCGGCCGCCCAGCAGGATGGCGATCTGGTCCAGCAGTTCGTTACGCGTGGCCAGGAACTTCTCCTTTTCCGGCAGCTGCAGCGTGTATCCCAGGGCCCCCATGCCGCGCGGGATGATGGAGACCTTGTGGACCGGCTCGCCGGTGGGTACGAATTCGGCCACCAGGGTGTGACCGGACTCGTGGTAGGCCACGCGGTGCTTCTCCTCGGGGCTCAGGGTACTGCTCTTCTTCTCCGGTCCGGCGATGACGCGGTCAATGGCGGCCTCGAAATCCTCCATGGTGATGGCCTCGTGGTTGCGGCGGGCGGCCAGGATGGCGGCTTCGTTGGCCACGTTGGCCAGGTCAGCGCCGGCAAAGCCGGGGGTTCGGCGGGCCACCACGCCCAGGTCCACGTCCGGCGCCAGCTTCAGGTTGCGCGTGTGGATTTTCAGAATGGCCTCGCGGCCCTTCATGTCCGGCTTGTCCACCACGACCTGGCGGTCAAAGCGCCCCGGCCGCAGCAGGGCCTTGTCGAGGACATCGGGGCGGTTGGTGGCCGCCAGCACCACCACGCCGCCGGTGGCGTCAAAGCCGTCCATCTCCACCAGCAGCTGGTTGAGGGTCTGCTCGCGCTCGTCATGGCCGCCAATGGCCACCGGGCCACCGCGCTGCCGGCCGATGGCGTCGAGTTCATCGATGAAGATGATGCAGGGGGCCTTCTTGCGGGCCTGGTCGAAAAGATCACGCACCCGAGCGGCCCCCACGCCCACGAACATCTCGATGAAGTCGGACCCGCTGATATTAAAGAAAGGCACCTTGGCCTCACCCGCCGTGGCCCGTGCCAGCAGGGTCTTGCCGGTGCCAGGCGGTCCCACCAGCAGCACGCCCTTGGGCATCCTGCCGCCCAGGCGCTGAAAGCGGTCCGGATTTCGCAGAAACTCCACTACCTCCTGGAGCTCCTGCTTGGCCTCGTCCACGCCGGCGGCGTCCTCGAAGGTCACCGGCGGCAGGTTCTCCGCGTGAATGTGGGCCTTGTTCTTACCAATGTTGAGAAAGTTCATGCCGGCCGTGCCCATGCGCTTGGACAAATAGCTCCACAGCAGGAAAATGAACGCAAAGGGCAGGATCCATCCCAGGATCAGGTCGCGCAGAAAAGTATTCTGCACCGCCACGCTGAACTTCACGTTGTGCTTGGCCAGGGTCTCGGCCAGGTAGGGGTCACGCAGGCGCACGGTGATA
This sequence comes from Desulfobacteraceae bacterium, assembly GCA_027061725.1. Classification (GTDB taxonomy): domain Bacteria; phylum Desulfobacterota; class Desulfobacteria; order Desulfobacterales; family JALSRD01; genus JALSRD01. The sequence goes on along the minus strand of JAMOVG010000222.1, from coordinate 1,776 downwards.
AAATGGCGGGGTCTGCCGGGCTCGGACGCGTCGGGCTTGAGGGTGCCGATGATGGTGTCGCCGCTGATGACGCATTCCTGCACCTTGCCCTCTTTGACGTACTGCTGGAACTGGCTGTAAGGAATCTGCTCCTTGCGGACCTGCAGTGTAGACTGGAAAAAGAAGAGCAGCAGGAACATGATCAAGAAATACCAGACCGAGAAAGGACCGGGTTTCTGCCACATCTTTTTTTCCGGGGGGCGGTTGACGTGCATTTCCGGTTCCTGCGGGCCGACACTGACATTAAACTGGTTGGTCTTGGGGTGCATTGTGCATTCCTCCGTGACTATTGCCTAAGCAAAGCGATTTTCAAGTTTACCGCAGAACCAAACAAAATGGCGTGGGGCGCAGACCTACCACGGCCGGCGGCATTGGGCGCCGTAGATGCGGCAAATTTTAAAACGCTCCGCTTAGGTATTCGTGTTTGCCTGAGATAGTAAGATACTTGCGCGCGTTTGGCAATACAACCGCCTAAAAAAATATGCACCTCCCGTCAAGCGGCCGGGAGGCCGATATTGACAGTCGAGCTTTATGGTTTACCTTTGTAGCATCCCAACCGCGGGAAAAACTCCCGCCGATCGAAAGGAGAGGTACCATGAAGACACCCCATCACCACCCATTCCCCTCAATCGGAAAAAGACTCCCGGCGGCCCTGATCGCCATCGTGCTGGCCCTGGTACTGGCGGCACCGCTGCAGGCCCAGGAGAAGGCCATCGAAAGCCTGCGCGAAACCGGCAAGGCTTTCGCCTCTGTGGCCAAAAAGGTCTCGCCGGCCGTGGTTTTCATCCAGGTCGAAAAAGAGATCAGCGCCCAGCAGATGCCGCAGTTCCCGGCGCCTTTCGGAGATGACTTCTTCCGGCGCTTTTTCGGCCAGCCCCTGCCCAAGGGACACCCGCGCCCGTTCCAACCCGCGCCCAAGCGCCGCGCGGTGGGACAGGGCTCCGGCTTCATCGTCACCCACGACGGCTACATCCTGACCAACAACCACGTGGTGGCCGACGCCGACAAGATTACCGTGACGCTGGTCGACGGCCGCAAGTTCACGGCCAAGATCATCGGAACCGACCCGCGCTCCGACGTGGCGGTCATCAAGATCGACGCCAAGAACCTGCCGGTGCTGCCCCTGGGCGACTCGGACAAGCTCGAAGTCGGCGAGTGGGTCATCGCCGTGGGCAACCCCTTCGGCCTGTCGCACACCATCACGGCCGGCATCGTGAGCGCCAAGGGCCGCAGCAGCGTGGGCATCAGCGACTATGAGAACTTCATCCAGACCGACGCGGCCATCAACCCCGGCAACTCCGGAGGCCCGCTGGTAAATCTCGACGGCCAGGTCGTGGGGATGAACACCGCCATCTTCAGCCGCAGCGGCGGCTACATGGGCATCGGCTTCGCCATTCCCATCAACATGATCAAGGTCATTTTCGACCAACTGGTCAAGACTGGCCACGTAACCCGCGGCTACCTTGGCATCATGATCCAGAACCTGACGCCGGAGCTGGCCAAATCCTTTGGGCTCAAGGACAGCCAGGGCGTGCTGGTGGCCGATGTCACCAAAGACTCCCCCGCCGAAAAGGCCGGTCTCAAACAGGGCGACGTAATCGTCGAGTTCGCCGGACAGCCGGTCAAAAAAGTGGGGCCTTTCCGCAACCGGGTGGCCCTTACCAAGCCCGGGTCGAAACAGACCATCGTGGTGCTGCGAGACGGCAAGCGCAAAGAGCTGACCGTGACCATCGGCAA
>JAMOVG010000221.1 GCA_027061725.1 Desulfobacteraceae bacterium | reverse complement strand
GGATTTTCTGGGGCGCAAGCTAGGGCTGCGCAAAGGACAGGCCATCAGGGACCTGCTGGCCGAGGTGCAGCGGTGTGTGGCCGAGGCCAAACAGTTCGACGGGCTGCAGAACCTGGCCGCCACCGTGGAGGCCGTCGTGGGCAAGCTGGGGCAGACCGGCCAGGCGATCGGCAAGCGGGCGGCATCGTCCGAGGTGATGACGGCCTTCGCTTTCGCCCATCCTTTCATGGAGGCGGCCGGGGACGTGGTCATGGCCTGGATGCTGCTGTGGCGCGCCACGATCGCGGCCCGCAAACTGGAAAAGGGGGCCAAGAAAAAGGACGTGGCCTTCTATCAGGGGCAGCTCAAGACGGCCGAGTTCTTTATCCAGACCCTGCTGCCGGCCACCTTCGGCAAGCTGCGGGCCATCATCGACGGAAACGCCGCCGCCGTGGAGATGGACGAGGCCTCCTTCGGGGGGTGACGGCGGCCGTTCAATCCTGCTTGGCGAGCTCCCGGGCGCGCAGCTCTTTCTTGAGCACCTTGCCGACGTTGGTCTTGGGGAGCTCGTCGACGAACTCCACCGTGGTGGGCAGCTTGTAGGTGGCCAGCTTGCCCTTGCAGAAGTCGATGAGCTCCTGCCCGGTCAGGCGGCTGCCCTGCCTGCGCACCGCGAACACCTTGACCTGTTCGCCGCGGGTGGGGTGCGGCACGCCGACGGCGGCCGCCTCCACCACGTCGGGGTGCGTGAAGACGACCTCCTCGATATCCCGCGGGTAGACGTTGTAGCCGCCCGAAATGATCATGTCCTTCTTGCGGTCGACGATGTAGAAGTAGCCCTCCTCGTCCATGCGCGCGATGTCGCCGGTGTGCAGCCAGCCGTTCGCCAGGGCCTGGGCGGTCTCTTCGGGTTTGTTGAGATAGCCCTGCATCACCTGGGGGCCGCGCACCAGCAGTTCACCGGTTTCGCCCACGGGTACATCGGTTTGCCCGTCTTCCAGGCTGACGATGCGGCAGTCCGTGTTGCAGATGGGTACACCGATGCTGCCGACCTTGCGCTGTCCGCTGAAAGGGTTGGTGTGGGTCACGGGAGAGCTTTCGGTCAGGCCGAAGCCCTCGATGATGATGGATCCGGTTTTGGCTTCGAACTCCCGCAGGATTTCCACCGGCAGGGGTGCGCTGCCCGAAAAGCACCCCGCAATGGACGTCAGGTCGGCCTGTTCGATCTTGGGGTGGTTGACGATGCCGATGAACATGGTGGGCACCAGAGGAGCGAAGGTCGGCCGGTACTTGGCGATAGCCTCCAGCAGCTGGTCCGGCTGCGGTTTGGGCACCAGGATGTCCCCCCACCCCTGGCAGACGGCGAAATTCATGGCGGTGGACAGGCCGAAGACGTGGAAAAACGGCAGGGCCCCCAACACGACGCCGTAGCGGTCGGCGAAGGTCGGCAGCCAGGCGCGCAGTTGCTGCACCTGGCAACTGAGGTTCCCGTGGGTCAGGATGGCGCCCTTGGAAACCCCGGTGGTGCCGCCGGTGTACTGGTACAGGGCGATGTCCTCGAACGTCAGGGGTACTTCGGGCGGCGCGGCCGACGACGATGCCAGCAGTGCCTTCCAGCGAAAGACGTCCGGTGCGGACTTGACGGGCGCGGCCAACTTTTTCCTGCGGGCCACCAGCGGAAACAGCAGGCTCTTGGGAAAGGGCAGGTAGTCCCCCAGGGAGGTTACCACGATCTGCCGGATGTCCGTCCGGGGCCGCAGGTCGATCATGCGGTTGGCCAGAAGATCCAGGGTGATCAAGGCTTTGGCACCGGAATCGTTGAACTGGTGCGCCAGTTCACGGTCGGTGTACAGCGGGTTGTTCATGACGGCCACGGCGCCGATCTTGAGGATGGCGAAGAAACTCGCCACGCAGGGGATGGTGTTGGGCAGCAGGATGGCCACGGCGTCGCCCTTGCGGATGCCGAAATCCTGCAGGCAGGCCGCGAAGCGGTCCACCATCTCCTTGAACTGCCGGTACGAGACCTGGTAGCCCTGGAACAGCATGGCCATCTTGTCGGGGATACGGGCGGCGGTTCTGTCCAGCATGCCGGGCAGGCAGACGGGTTCGAATTCGATTTCCGGCGGGACGCCGTCGTCGTAGTGCTGCAACCACGGTTTCTGCTGGTAGGTGACGCTCGATGGACTCATGTTGCCCCCTTTCCCTTTTGCCGATTGAGGCCGTGAAGCGGTGAACTTTTTCTTGAGTTCGAATGGAAAATATGGAATAGATTCAGACTTTAGATTTTTCGGGCTGTTTTCGGAAATAATCGACCGCGAACTTGGGCAGGACCGTTTAAAAGCGGTCTCATTATATTGGAAACAAGAGGGGAAGTAAACCATGAATCCTGTTCTCACTGCGCCGGCCGAGGCCACTTTCCTGGGTTTTCCCATGGCTGTCTTCTACTTTCTGCTGCCCGTTGCGGGGGTGGCGCTCTTCGTCTACATCATGGCCAGGCGAATGGCTCCGCTGGTGCGGGCGGCACCGGATCCCCGGCTTGACCACCTTGGGCAACGCTTCCGGCTCATGCTCAAGTATGCCGTGGGCCAGTACCGCCACCCGCGCTATCTGCTGCCCGGGCTGCTGCACATCGCACTGTTCGCTGGCTTCATGGTGCTCTCCCTGCGATCCATCACGCTCATCATGACCGGCTTCGTCGATGGGTACACCCTGCCGGGGCTGGGCGGAACGGCCGGTGAGGTTTACAGTGTGCTCAAGGACGTGGCCGCTACCGTGGTGCTGATCGCCGCGGGCCTGGCCATGATCCGGCGCGGCATTTTTAAACCCGAACGTTACGACGTGCCGCCCGAGGCCGGCATCAAGGACCACTCCTGGGAAGCCGTACTGGTGCTGGCATTGATCTGCACCCTGGTCACCTGCGACATGCTTTTCGAAGGCAGCATGGACGCCGCTTTGCGCCAGGCCGGCCAGCACCCCGAACTGGTGGTGCCCGGAACCGGCCGCTGGCTGTTCGGCAACCTCTTCGCGGGGGCCCCCCGCTCGACGCTGCAGGCCTGGCATCTGGGCAGCTTCTTCGTGCACAACGTGGTGTTTTTCTTTTTTCTCAACTTCCTGCCCATGGGCAAGCATTTCCACGTCATCACCTCCCTGCCCAACGTGTTCCTGATGAAGCTCAAAAAGGGTGTCATCAAACCGGTCCGCTGGGGGGTGTCCGACGACCAGTTGGACGAACTGGACTCATTCGGGGTCAAAAAGTTCGAGGACTTCACCTGGAAGCACATGCTCGATTTTTACAGCTGCGTGGACTGCGGCCGGTGCGCGGACCAATGCCCGGCCTACGCCGTTAAACGTCCCCTTGCGCCGCGTTTCATTTCCATCAAGTGCCGGGATTACGCTTTCGAGCACTATCCGTTGTGGGGCGATATTCACCCCAGCGATGAGCCGCTGATCGGGTCCATCTTGAGTGAAGACGAGATCTGGTCCTGCACCACCTGCGGCGCCTGTGAGGCCGAGTGCCCGGTTTTTATCGAGTATATCGACAAGATCGTGGACCTGCGCCGTGGTATGGTCGAAGACGGCATGGTGCCCCAGTCGCTGCAGAAGCCGTTGCGCGCCCTCGAGAAAAGGGGAAACCCCTGGGGCAAGCTGGAGAAGAAGCGCCTGGCCTGGAGCACGGACAAGGAATTCGCCGCTGAGTGTCCGGTCAAGGTGCTGGACAAGAAGACTGCGGCCGAGACACTCTATTTCGTGGATTCTATCACTTCCTACGATGACCGCATGCAGTCCATCGCCCAGTGCACGGCGCGCATTCTGACCGCCCTGGGGGTGGATTTCGGCATCCTGGGGCGGGCCGAAAAGGACAGCGGCAACGAGGTGCGCCGTTTTGGCGAGGAGATGCTTTTCCAGGAACTCAAGGCGCAAAACAGCGAGGCCATTGCGGCCAGCGGCGTGCATCGCATCGTCACGGCCGACCCGCACGCCTTCAATACCCTGAAGAACGAGTATCCCGACAGCCTTCCGCCGGTGCAGCACATCAGCCAGTTCCTGGCCCGGAAAATCCGCTGCGGTGAACTGAAGCTCAAGCCGCTGGAAGCGGACGAGCGGGTGTACACGTACCACGACCCCTGCTACCTGGGGCGCCACAACGACGTCTACGATGACCCGCGCCAGGTGCTGGACGCCGTCCCGGGCCTGCGTCGGGTGGACATGCTCGAGAGCCGCGACCGTTCGTTCTGCTGCGGCGGTGGCGGGCTGATGCTGTTTTACGAACCCGAAGAGGAACAGCGCATGGGCGTACTGCGGGTGGAGATGGCCCGCAAGGCCGGGGCCAGCGTAATCGTCACGGCCTGCCCCTTCTGCCTGGTAAACATCGAGGACGCCATCAAGGTGGCCGGATTGGAGGGCAAGATGGAAGCCATCGACCTGGCCGAACTGGTTGCCCGGCAGATGGAGGTTTGAAGTTCGAAGCTTGAGGGGTGCAGTTGAAGGAGGGGTTTCCATTTACGAAACAGATGCCATAGGCGCAACAGACGAGACAGACGAAACAGGAGGGTGATCATGGACATTCTGGTATGTGTCAAGCGGGTGCCGGACACCGCTGAGAACGAGATCGAGGTCAACAGCGACGGCACGGACATCGAACGGGACGATCTGGTATACTCGGTCAACGAGTGGGACAACTATGCCGTAGAAGAAGCCCTGCAGATCCGAGACAAGGTGGGCGGCTCCGTCACTGTGATCAGCGTGGGCGACGAGGAGTCCGAGGAGGTCCTGCGGCGCGAGATGGCCATGGGCGCCGACGGCGGCATCCTGCTCAGCGATGACGCTTTCGAGGGGTCCGACGGCCGTGGTGTGGCCGCCATCCTGAAAGCCGCCGTCGAAAAAGGCAATTACGACCTGATCCTGACCGGCGCCATGGCCGACGACGGCGCGGCACAGGTGGGCGGCATGCTGGCCGCTATGCTGGATCGTCCCTTCGCCTCGCTGGTCAACCACATCGAGGTCGTCGACGACAAGAAGCTCAAGGTGGGCCGCGAGATCGAGGGCGGCAACCAGGAAATGAACGAGATCGACCTTCCCTGCGTGCTCTCCATCCAGACCGGCATCAACGAGCCGCGTTACGTGGGCATCCGCGGCATCCGCAAGGTGGCTTCGCTGGAGATACCGGTGCAGGGGGCCGGGGACCTGGGCATCGACCCGTCCACCGTGGGTGAGGCCGGCGCCAAGGTCAGACGACTGGAATACTTCGTGCCGGATCTGGGTGAGGGCGCCGAGATTCTGGAAGGCAGCACCGAGGAGGTCATTGAGAAGCTGATTGAAATCCTGAAAGCCCAGGGAGGGATCAAATAATGGCTGAAATCTTTGTATACATTCCCCACAAGGATGGTGTGGCCGATGACGCGGCCCTGGAAATGGTTGCCGCTGCCCGCAAGATCGACGCCGAGGCGCCCCTGACGGCGCTGGTGGTCGGAGACGGAGCGGATCTGGATAAGGTGTGCGAACAGGCGGCGGCCGCCTGCGCCAAGGTCTGGAAAGTTTCCGGCGAGGCTTTCGCGTATCCCAACGCCGAGGTAATCCGCAAAATGCTGGTGAACATCCTGCCGGACAAGGCCGTCGTACTGGTGGCCCACGACACCTTCGGCATGGACCTGTCGCCGGGGTTGTCCATAAAGCTGGACGTGCCCTTTCTCTCCGACGTGGTGGACATCGAGGCCCTGGAGGGCAGCAGCCTGAAAATCGTGCGCCAGGAGTACGGCGGGGCGGTCAGTACACGGGTCTCCTGCGACATTGGTGACGGCGTGGTGATTAACGTGCGTCCGGGGGCTTTCAAGGCCGAGGACGCGGCCGGCGCCGCCGGCGAGGTGGTCGACAAATCCGCCGAGGCCGGGGACCTGTCCTGCGGCCGGCGTTTTCTGGAGGTGGTCGAGGCCGAGGTGGGCGATGTGGACATCACCAAGGCCGACGTGCTGGTGTCCATCGGCCGCGGGATCGAGGACGAGGAGAACATCGAAATCGCTGAAGAACTGGCCGAGGCCATTGGCGCTGTGGTGTCCTGTTCGCGCCCCATTGTGGACGCCAAGTGGATGGAAAAATCCCGGCAGGTGGGCACTTCGGGCCAGACCGTCAAGCCCAAGGTTTACATGGCGCTGGGCATCAGCGGGTCCTTCCAGCACCTTGGCGGGCTGAAGGGATCGCCCTTCATCATTGCCGTCAACAAGAACCCCAAGGCGCCCATCTTCCAGGTGGCCGACGTGGGGGTGGTGGATGACATCCTCGAGTTCGTTCCCGAACTCACCGAAAAGATTCAGGAAATGTAGTTTCTGAAGGGAATCCGGCCGATGCCCGCGGGCACCGGCCGGATTATTTAGAATCCTCTTTCAACACTTCGAATATCCGCCCGTTTTCGTAGACGCGCCAGAACGCCGCCATCACCCGGGGATCGAAGTGCGTGCCGCTGCTCTCTTTCAGGATGGAGACGATGCGCGACTCCTGCATGCGTTTGCGGTAGGCGCGGTCCGAAGCCAGGGAGTCGTAGACGTCGGCCACCGCCAGGATGCGGGCCAGCGGGGGAATCTCCTCGCCCTTGAGGCCGTCGGGGTAGCCCTTGCCATCGAAGCGTTCGTGGTGGCAGCGGATGATCTCCTGTTCGCGGGCCCAGAGCCCGAGGTGCCCCACGATGTCGGCGCCGATGCGTGGGTGTTTCTTGATGATAGCGTACTCCTCGTCGGTCAGGGGGCCCGGCTTCAGCAGGATTTCATCGCGAATGCCAATCTTGCCGATGTCGTGCAGGTGGCCGGCCGTGGAGAGGATCTCCAACTCTTCCCGGGAGCATCCCATGGCCTTGCCGATCTCGACTGCGATGCGGGTGACGCGCTGGGAGTGCTGCCGGGTGTATGCGTCGCGCGCCTCGATGGCCGTGACGAAGGCGTAGAGGGTGGAAAACAGGTTCTCGTAGATGTTTTCGTAGAGCGCCAGGTTTTCGACGGCGTAACCGGCATTGTGGGTCATGAAGGAGAGGTAGTACAGATCCTTCTCCCCCAGAGAGACAGCCCCCTCCGATACGGCGGCTACCAGGGCGCCGAACCCCTTTTCACGGATCTTGAGCGGCACCACCACCAGCGATCGAAGCCCCGGCGGCACCCCGTTGGTGCCGGGGCCTGCCGGCGCCAGCAGAGGCGTCTGGTCGGCCACCGTATCAACGATCAGCTTTTCGATGAGCGGCTCGTCCTCGGGGGCGAAGCCCTGTGTGCAGCGGCGCTGCCCGTTCTGCGACAGCGCCACGGCAAAGGGGCGCTGCATGGATTCGCCGAACAGGTAGAACACGGCAATATCTGCCGGGGTGATCTCCACCGCCATGTCCGCCATATGGGAAAAAATGTCCGCACTGGTGCGGATGGCCGTGATGTCGCGCATGATGCGGTTGAGGGTGTTGAGCTCGCTGACTTTTTCTCCCAACTGCCGGTTGAGCTGCTCGAGGCGCTTCTTGCCCTCCACCTCGCGCTGCAGCAGCAGGTTTTGCACGAACAGGCGCCGCTGCATGAACACGCGCCGCAGGCAGAGTTCCATCTGGTTGAGGTTGACCGGCTTGATCAGGAAGTCGACCACCCCGTTGTGGATCGTGCGAATAGCGTTGTCCAGGGACGGATAGCCGGTCATGATGATGACCGGGATGGTGGTATCGCTGCGGTTGATGTGTTCGGCCAGCTGCAGCCCGTCCATTTCCGGCATGTTGATATCGGTGAAACAGCAGTCGATGGACTCCTGCTCCAGGATCTGCAGCGCTTCCTGGCCATTGGACGCCGTGTGGACGCGGTAGCCCTTCATTTCGAAAAATTCGCGGGCGATTTCCAGGATGCTCTGCTCGTCGTCCACGAACAGCAGGGTTTCTTTTTGGGCTTGGCTGTCCATGCATTGTATTTTCGGCAGTTTCGCAGTAAACTCAAACAACGGCGGGCGGCCAGGAGAAGAAACCGAGCGGAGGGCCCGTTGTTTGTCGCCCGTGGTCCTATGGGAAAGATTTGCGCTTCTGTCAGCTGTTATTTACCCCATACCCAAACAGGCTTCTTCTTTTTCCCCTGAATCGAACACCGAGGAGCCGATCGGCAAATCCGGGCATTACTGGAAGACGTAAGCTTTCTCCCGGGTTGATTGGTCACAATGAACAACCGGAAGCGTCCGCCAGGGTAGGGGAGATTCGTGGCGTACCGGGAAAAATGTTCTGTGAAACCGTTCGGTTTGGTTCCGGAAAAGGGCGTCACCTATGCATCCGCTGACCATCGTACACACCGAGAGCCACCGCCAGTGGGGCGGGCAGGAGATCCGCATTTTCAACGAGTGCGCCTGGATGCACCGCCGGGGGCACCGCGTCGTGGTCATCGCGCCCCGCGCCTCGTGTCTCTATCGCCGCGCACGGGAGCAAGGCTGGCAGACCCACGCCGTGGCCTTCCGGGACCTGGGCCTGCCGTTTGACATGCTGCGGCTGCGCGGGCTGCTGAAAAAAATCCGGCCGCACGTACTCAACACCCACGGCAACATCGACAGCAAGGCAGGCCTGGCGGCGGCCTGGGGGTTGGGCATTCCCTGCGTCATCCGTTCCCGCCACCACAGTCCGCCCGTTCGGCCCTCGTGGTACAACCGACTGCTCTACCGCCGGCTGTGCGACGTGGTCTTTACCACCGGCGACGTCATCACCCGGCAGCTGGTAGCCGACCTGGATGCCGGCCGCAGGCGGGTGATCACGATTACCTCGGGAATCGCCGTGCCCGACCATCTCCCGGCCCCTGAAGATGCCCGGCGGCGGCTGGCCGCCGAGCTCGGGCTGGCGCCGGACGCCCGTTTCATCGGCTGCGTGTCGCTGCTGGACCCCGGCAAGGGCCAGGATGTGCTGATCGACGCTTTCGCACAGCTGGCGGGTGCCCTCGTCCACCATCACCTGGTTTTC
>JAMOVG010000220.1 GCA_027061725.1 Desulfobacteraceae bacterium | reverse complement strand
GATGGAAGACGAGAGGCCACCCTGGCGGCCGTGGCGCTGCCGGGGGAAAACAGCGCTGCGCCAACGGATCGGCCGGAACGGATCGCCCCGCTGCCGGATGCGTATCTGGCCGCCAGCCAAGTGTCACAGAGGGAAACTGCCTACGCGGAAATCGAGGCCGTGCACGCGGCCGGAGAGGCGGTTTTGCCGGCAAGCGCGCCTTCGGAAGACATGCGCACCGCCATGGGCTTGCAGCCGGCGGCCTGGCAGGCTTTCGGGCCGGGTGAGGTCGTCGGGAGCGAAGCCGACCTGACCGCGGTTTTCCTGAAGCGGCGCTCAAAGCGCAACTACGTGCGCCAGGCATTGCCGCGGCCGCGTTTTCACAGCCTGCTGGAGCTGGTGTGGCGGGCGCAGCAGCGCGACATGACTGGAAGACCTTCCTCGGCCCTGGGTGCAGTGGGATTCCTGGCCGGCGGGGTGCAGGGCCTTGAAGCGGGTTTTTACGTGCTGGATCACGCCAGGCGGCGCTACGGGTTGCTGCGGGCGGGAAGGCTGGTGGCGAAAATGGCCGCCGTCTGCCTGGACCAGCAGTGGCTGGCGCAGGCGGCCGTACACTTCCTGTTCATGGCCGAGCTGGCATTTCTCGATCGCCGTTTCGGGGCCCGCGGATACCGCTACGCCATGCTCTCGGCCGGGGGGCTGGGCCAGGTGGTCTACCTGGGCGCCACGGCCCTGGGGCTGGGCGCCTGTGGTATCGGTGCATTTTACGACGACGAGGCCGGGGCCCTGCTGGGCCTCGGCGAACGGTCGGCGCTGCTGTACCTGGTGGCTGCGGGACCGGTGAAAAGACTGTAACGGAAGGCAGACAGGCGATCCGGCAGCCACCGTTGGGCCGGCGGCTACCGCCGGTGTTGCTCCCACACCTGGGGGTTGACGCAATGGGCGGGTTTGCGGCCCGCCACGTAGTCCAGCAGTTCGTCGACGATGACCACGTTCATCAGGTTCATGGCCTCGTGGGTGAAGGCCGCCGTGTGGGGGGTCAGCACCACGTTGTCGAGTTCCAGCAGGGGCGAGTCCGTGGGCGGCTCCTTTTCAAAGACATCCAGCCCGGCGCCGGCGATGACACCGTTTTTAAGCGCCTGGTAGAGATCGGCCTCGCGCACGATGCCGCCGCGCGCGGCGTTGATCAGCAGGGCGTTGGGTTTCATCAGGGCCAGGGTCTCGGAATTGATCAGGCCGCGGTTTTCGGGAGTCAGCGGGGCGTGGATGCTGACGATGTCCGCGGCACGCAGCAGGTCCTCGACCTGCATGCGTTCGATGTGGTGCTCGGCGGCGAAATCTTCCGGCCAGAAAGGATCGTAGGCCACCACCTTCATCTGGAAACCGGCGGCGCGCAGCGCCACGCAGCGCCCGATGGCCCCCAGCCCGATGAGGCCCAGGGTTTTCTGCCAGATTTCGAGGCCCAGAATTTTGGTGTGCTCCCAGCGCTTTTCCCGCAGGCTCGTGTCGCAGTAGGTGATTTTGCGCGCCAGGGCCAGAATCATGGCAAATGTGTGGTCGGCCACGGCCTGGTTGTTGACGCCGGGGGTGTGAAACACCAGGGCGCCGTGGCGCGTGGCGGCCTCAATGTCCACCGTGTCCAGGCCGGCACCCTGCTTGGCGATGACCTTCAGGCCAGGCGCCATCTCCAGCAGGGCCTCGTCGACCACCAGGTCGTTGCCGCACAGCACGGCGTCGGCGTTTTTGAGCGCGTCGACGAAGTCGGGGTTGTCGATGCCGGAGCCGCGCATGTCGGTGATCTCCAGCGCATCAGCGGCCTGGAGTTTTTCCATGGGAGTATTGTCGAAGACGCAGAAAGGCCGGGACTCGATCAGTAGGCGAAGCTTTTTCATGTCGGTGCGCTCCTTTTTTTGCAGGTCTCAGATCTCAGGTATTCGATATCAGCCGTCTGTTGTATAGATACTGACGAGAGAATAGGCAAAGGGCGTAGCGGTGTCAAGGAAACGGTACCTATGAAACAGCGATCCCACGCGGAAATCTTCCAGGCGCTTTCGCGTTCTTCTTTCCGGTCTCGCTTCAAGCTGCGGGAAAAGGAACTGCGGTACATCGAACAGAAGGGATTGCCCACCATTCGGGCCCACGCCGTGGACTTCATCAGGGCACGGCTGGCGCCGGCGCATCCGAAAAACGACGGCCGCCAGACACCCATGAAGAACCATCCGGTGTTCATCGCCCAGCATGCTACGGCCACCTGCTGCCGGGGCTGTCTCGGAAAATGGCACTGCATCGCCAGGGGAAGACCCCTCAGTGAAGAGGAGA
>JAMOVG010000219.1 GCA_027061725.1 Desulfobacteraceae bacterium | reverse complement strand
GGACTCGTAGGCGAACGCGTCCTGCTCTTCGCGGCTGACGCCGTACTTGCGCGATACGATCTCTGCGGTGATGCCCATGGCGGTGTAGAGACGCACTTCCTCGTCGGTGAAGGCCGGGTTGGGGCGAAACATGTAGCCGCCCAGGGGCACGTAGGTCATGGACTCGACCCCGCCGCCGATGACGATGTCAGACCAGCCGGCCATCACGCGCATGGCCGCCTGGGCAATGGCCTCCAGCCCCGAGGCGCAGAAGCGGTTCACGGTGGCCCCCGACACGGCCTCCGGGAAACCGGCCATCTGGGAGGCGATGCGGCCGATGTTGAGGCCCTGTTCGGCTTCGGGGAAAGAGCAGCCGATCATGATGTCGTCGACGTCTTTCTTCTCCAGGTTGGGGGTCTGTTCCACCACGGCCCCCAGCACGTGGGCCAGCAGGTCGTCCGGCCGCGTGTCTTTGAAAGCGCCCTTTTTACGCCGGCAGCCCGGCGTGCGGATGGATGTAACGATATAGGCTTCTCTCATGGCTGGTTCCTCTTTTCGTGTGTTTCGTGGTTTTTGTGGAAAGAAAGCAAATGGAAAACGCGTTCCTCCACCTGGTGCCTCTCTCCGGCGGCGTCGACCGCCAACCGGCCGGCTGCATCAGTTGCGCAGCGGCTTTCCGGTCTTGAGCATGTGCTCTACGCGCGCGAGGGTCTTCTCCTCCCGCCACAGGTCGGCGAAGGCGCGGCGCTCCAGCCTGAGGATGACCTCCTCGTCGATCTCGCCGTGGGTGCGGAAGTCTCCGCCGCCCAGCACGTAGGCGATCTTCTTGGCGATCAGCACGTCGTGGGGGCTGGCGAATGCGCCCTGCATCATGTTGAAAAGCTCGGCATTGGCCATGCCCCGGCCGGCTTCGCCGAATACGCGCACCGGTTTGCGGATCGGCGGCGCGTACCCCTCGCGGGCCATCTTGAGGGCTTCCCTCTTGGCTTCGCCGATGAGATAATCACGGTTGAAGACGATGCGGTCAGCGGGCCCCAGATAGCCGGCGGCACGGGCGTCGGCCGCCGAAGAGGATACCCGGGCAGTGGCGATGGATTTGAAGACGTGCACGAAGAAGGGGCCCAGGTCGATTTCGCCCACGGCTTCGGGGATCCCGCCGGTGACTTTTTTCCACAGGTTCAGGCAGCCGCCGCCGGCCGGCAGCAGCCCTACGCCCACCTCCACCAGGCCCATGTATAGCTCGGCGTGGGCCACGATGCGGTCGGCCGCCAGGCAGATCTCGCAGCCGCCGCCCAGGGCCAGGCCATAGGGGGCCGCCACTACCGGGAAGGGGGCGTAGTGGGCCCGCTGGAGCACCTGCTGCAGGGCCTTGGCGGCGGCCTGCAGCAGGTCGTATTGCCCCTGCCGTGCCAGGCCCAGCATCATTACCAGGTCGGCGCCGGCCGAAAAAGCCCCGGGGATGCCGCCCCCCTGGTTGCCGATCACCAGTGCGCTGCCCTCGGCTTCCACGAAGTCGATGCTCTCGTTGAGAAAATCGATGATGTCGCCGTTCAGGGCATTCATCTTGGTGTGAAACTCGCAGCAGAAGACGCCGTCGCCCAGGTCCACCAGGGAAACCGAGGGGTTGGATTTGACCTCTTTGCCGGCGGTTTTGAGCAGCGCCAGCGAGACCACACCCTCGGACATCGGCACCGGGCGGTACTGGCCGCTTTGAAAATCGTAGTACTGGCGCTGGCCGTTTTCCAGCCGGTAGAAGGTCTCGCAGCCGGCGGCCAGCATGGCCTTGACCTTGTCGGGAACCGCGATGCCGTCTTTTTCCATGCGGGCCACCGATTCGCGCACGCCGATGGCGTCCCAGGTCTCGAAGGGGCCCATCTCGAAGTTGAAGCCCCAGCGGATGCCGTTGTCAATCTCCACCAGGCTGTCAGCGATTTCCGGGATGCGGTTGGCGGCGTACACCAGGTTGTCGGCCAGGGCCCGCCAGGCGAAGGCGGCCCCCTTGTCGTCGCCGTCGATGATCGCCTTGATGCGCGCGGCCAGGCCCTTGGCCTGCTTGGCTGCTTCCAGACAGGGCAGCTGGGGCGGCTGCCAGGGCTCGTATTCCAGCGTCTCGGGGTTGATTACCAGGCGCTGGCGCTTGCCGCTTGCGTCCCTGACGGTCTTGTAGAAGCCGCTGCCGCTTTTCTTGCCCAGCAGGCCGGCGGCGACCATTTTTTCGATGAAGGCAGGCAGGCGGAAAGCGTCGCGCTGCTCGTCGTGTTTAACCAGCTGATAGGTGTTCTGGGCCACGTGCAGCATGATGTCCAGCCCCACAAGGTCG
>JAMOVG010000218.1 GCA_027061725.1 Desulfobacteraceae bacterium | reverse complement strand
TAGTGGGTGGGGATCAGCGAGATGAAGGTGATCTTTTCACGCTCGATGATCTCCAGGATCTCGTCGGCGCGGAAGGACTGGGCCGGATGGATGTAGACCGACGCGCCGATGTAGGTGAAGGTGAAGGTGAAAAAGGTGGAGTTGATGTGGCACAGCGGCATGACGTTCATGCAGACGTCGTGTTCGCTGAAGCCGAAGTCGATGGCGTTGATCAGGTAGAAGGCGATGTGCGAGCGGTGCGAGCGCACCACGCCCTTGGGTTTTCCGGTGGTGCCCGAGGTATAGATCAGGATCCAGGTGTCCTCGGCGTCCACCCGTGCGTCGGGTTCCTCGTCGGACCCGCCGGCCATGAATTCCTCGTAGGGCCGGTAGCCGGGGGCGGCCTCGCCGACCATCACGTAGTGGTCCGGGGCGATGTGGTGCAGCTCATCGCGGATGCCGTTGACCGTCTCCGCGAACTGATCATGCACCACGAAGGCCCTGGCGTCGGAGTTGTCCACGATATACTGCACCTCGTGTCCCACCAGGCGAAAGTTGATGGGCACGATCACCAGGCCCGTCTTGGCGGTGGCCAGAAAGAGTTCCACGATTTCGATGCTGTTTTCCAGCAGTACGGCCACCTTGTCGCCCTTGCGCAGCCCGAGGTCCAGCAGGCTGTGGGCCAGCCGGTTGACCCGGCGGTTAAGCTGCGGGTAGGTGTAACTGCGCCGGCAGTCCTTGAGGGCGACAGTTTCGGGATACTTGACGGCGTTGACTTTGAGCTGCTGACCCAGGTTCATCCAGCAAGCCATGGCTTTCCTCCCCGGGGGGCTGAACGCTGTTTCCCCCTTGTCCTGCAGGGAAGCGCGGCCTGCAGGCAGGCCGCAGTCCCTGCGTGCACAGTTGCGGCGCCGCACTAAAGGCTGATGCGGGCGTCCACGACGGACAGGCCGTCTTCGAAGGCCAGCGTCGGGTTGAGGTCCATCTCCGCGATGTCGGTGAGATCGGACACCAGCCGCGACAGGCGCTGGATCAGCTCCACCAGGGCCGCCCGGTCGACGCCCTTTTCGCCGCGTACACCCTTGAGGAGCGGCGACAACTTCAGCGAATCGATCATCTCCTCGGCCTCGGTGGAAGTCACCGGCGTCAGGTTGAAGACCACGTCCTTGAGCACTTCCACGTAGATGCCGCCGATGCCGAACATGATCAGGTGTCCCAGTCCCGGCTCGGCCTTTGCGCCCAGGATGACTTCCTTACCGCCGGGTAGGTACTGCTGCACCAGGAACTTGAGCCCCTCGCCGCCCAGCTTCGCGGTCATCTCCTCGGCCGCCTTGCGCGCAGCGGCGCCATCGGGAAGATTGACGGCCACGGCGCCCATGTCGCTCTTGTGCACGATGTGCTCGGCATCCGCCTTGACCACCACCGGTCCGCCCATCTCGTTGGCGGCCTGCTCCACCATGGCGGCATCGCCGACCACCTTCCAGGCCGGCACCGGGATGCCGTAAGCTTCCAGAATGCGGTAAACCTCGCCGGCCAGCAGGGTCTTGCGGCCGGCTCCACGCACGCCGGCCACGATGGTCGCAGCCGCCTTGCGGTCGATGTCCGTGAAGTCCTTCACCTCGCCGGGCGCGCGGTTCAGGATGTTGCGGTAGCGCACCAGCGCCGTCAGCGCGCGCGCCGCGTCACTGGGCAGCGCGAAGAACGGCACCTCGCCCTCCTTCAGGATCCGCACCGTCTCGGTCCACTGGCGGGTGTCGGTCATCAGGTTGCAGATGATGGGCTTTTTGCGCTGACGGTTGACTTCCACGATTTCCCGGGCGATGCTGTCGGTGTCCACGAAAAATGGCGTCACGAAGTTGATGAACAGGCAGTCGAAGTTGTCGTCCTCCATCATGGCGTCCATAC
This sequence comes from Desulfobacteraceae bacterium, assembly GCA_027061725.1. Taxonomy (GTDB): domain Bacteria; phylum Desulfobacterota; class Desulfobacteria; order Desulfobacterales; family JALSRD01; genus JALSRD01. Next base: position 7,140 of record JAMOVG010000218.1, on the reverse strand, counting down.
AGGCCCGGTAGTGTTCGGCGGTACCGGTGGCCAGCACGTCCACGGGGTTGTGCACCGATGCCTCGGGATAGAGCCGCTCCTTGAGGAAAGCTTCGGTCTTTTCCGACAGCGGCGGGATCTCCAGACCGGCCGCCACCAGCACGTCGGTGGCGATCACCGCCGGGCCGCCGGTGTTGGTGATGATGCCCACGCGGTTGCCCTTGGGAATCGGCTGGGTGGCAAAGGCCGCGGCCGCGCGGATGAGCTGGCCCTCGTCGGTGAAGGTCAGCACACCGGCCTTCTTGAAAATCAGGTCAGTGGCCAGGTCCTCCTTGGCAAGGCCGCCGGTATGCGAAGCCGCGGCCTTGGCGCCCTCCCTGGTGCGGCCGGCCTTCATGGCCAGTACGGGCTTCTTGGCGGCCACTTCGGTAACGGCCTGCATGAAGCCTTCCGGGTCCCGCAGCCCCTCGACATAGGTCACCAGCACGCGGGTCTGCTCGTCGTCTCCCAGATAGCGGATGATCTCGGGGATGGTGATGTCGCAGGCGTTGCCGTTGGAAGCGTAGATGCGCGTGCCCACGCCCATGGCCGAAAAGCCCTGGTGAATGACCTCGGCCACCCCGCCCGAGAGCGCCACAATGGAAATGAAGCCCGGCTCGGGCATGGTGAAGGTGAAGTTGCAGTAGGCCCGGTACTCGGGATCGGAGTTGATGATGCCCTGGCAGTTGGGCCCCAGCACGCGGATGCCGTACTTGCGGGCCACCTCCATGAAGGCCTTTTCAATGGCCTCGCCCTCAGGTCCGATCTCGGAAAAGCCACCCGAGTTGATGATGACGTTCTTGACGCCCTTCTTGCCGCAGTCCTCGAAGGCCTGGGGCACGAACCTGGCCGGGATGACCATGTGCACCACGTCGATGCCGTCTTCGGGCACGTCCAGGATCGACTTGTAGGCCTTGATGCCGCGCACCTCGTCGGCCTTGGGGTTGATGGGGTAGATGGATCCCTTGAAACCGAAGTCGATCAGGTTCTTCAGGACCCGATTGCCGATGGAAAGCTCCTTGGTGGAGGCGCCGATGACCGCCACCGATCTGGGTTTGAACAGAGAATCCAGCATGATTACTTTCTCTCCTCCAGCTGTTCGATAAAGGCCTCGACGTTTGTCTTGGTCTGTTCGTCGGAGATCATCCGCAGGTCGTTGAGGTCGCCGTTGATGATCAGGCTCGGTATACCGGTCTTCTTCTCCAGCCGCTGGGGCATGCCGTAGCGGCAGTTGGTGTTGTATGGACAGGTCTTGGCGTCATGATAGATGATGCCGTCGACCTTGAAGAAGTCAAGCATCTCCTCGATGTACTTCTCCTTAGCGTGGTCAGAGCGCACAATGAACAGCTCGGTGTAGGCTTTGGCCATGCTCATGAAGGGGTCTTCGGGATCGAAGTCGGCAAAAATCCAGCTGTTGCAGTAGGTGGAGGCCAACACGTTGGTCTTGAGCCCCGCGAAGAGCTTGGCATGGCTGCTCAGCCGTCCCCACACCGGCATGCCCTCCCAGTACAGCCGGAAGCGCTCACCCTCCACGGCGGCCACACCGTTTTGGATGCGCTCCTTGAGTTCGGCCAGCAGCAGCTCGTAGTAGTCCACGGCCGCCTGGGTGCCGCGCAGCACCACGGCCGGCCCCATGTGAATGGTGCCGTCGAAAAAGGTAATCGGCGACGGCACGTTGGCGGCCGTAAAGAGCACCTCCTGCCAGAGGTCCGAACACTTTCGCGACAGCGCCACCACGTGCTTGAGTTCGTCCATGTCGAACTTTTTGCCGGAAATCTCCTCCAGCGGCGGGATCAGTTCCTCCATCTGTTTGGCGATGGACGGGATGTACACCTCGGTGACATCCACGATATTGCGGTGCGTGTGGATACCCAGCAGCGGCACCTTGAACTCTTCGGCATACCAGGCGAACCAGTCCTGCACGTCGCGGCACTGGTTGGTGTTGTACACCAGCACATCGGGCTTGGGCACCGAGTCGATGCCCTTGTAAGCCTTGGCAAGCGGCGTTTCGCCCTTGAGGTAGGACCCGATGTCGGCGGTCAGATAGGAGCAGATGTCCGGTGAATATCCCTGGGCGTTGGCCACGGGAATCAGGTCGGTGGCCATGCGCGATGCGCCCAGCATGGCGCCGTGGTTTTCCGGGAAGTGCACCAGGAACCCCATGGCCCGGAGGATTTCAGCCGGCCCAACGCTGGTGCACCAGGCGATTTTCTGTTTTCGGGTCTGGTCGGCATCGTGGAGTTCGTAAAAGTACTCTGCCATGATGCGTCCCATTTCCTTGGTGGCCTTGATCGGTTTGCGCCAGGATTTTTTCTCTTCTGCCATTGATTGTCCTCCGCTTTTTCGTCTTTTCCGTAGAGGGGAGGCCGGATTCGACTCCCCCTGCTTCACTTTGTGCCTCTATGCCTCTGTGCTCTGGGTGTCCGCCAATTTTGCACGGATGTCCATGGCGTACAGAGCCGCCCCGATGGCGCCGGTCAGCTGCGGGTACTCGGGGACCAGGATTTCGTGTCCGATGATCTCCGCGGCCATCTCCACGATGTACGGGTTGTTGGCCACCACGCCCCCAGTCATAACCACTTTTTCGGTCAGCGAATCCATTTCCATCACCCGCTTGATCACCGAGAAAAAGAGGCCCTTGACGATGTCGGTAACCTTTTTGCCGCTGCGGATGTTCTCCAGTACCTCGGTTCCCGAAAAGACGGTGCAGAAACTGCCCAGTTTGACCATCTCGGTGGACCGGCGGGCCAGGCCGTCCATGTCTTCCAGCGGGATGTCCAGGCGGGCCGACATTTCCTCCAGAAATGCCCCCGTACCGGCGGCGCACTTGCGGTTCATCTTGAAGCTGATGCGGTTGCCGTTGTCGTCGATCTTGATAATTTTGTTGTCCTGTCCGCCGATGTCAATGATGCTCACCGCCATGGGGAAGTAGTAATAGCATCCCTTGGCGTGGCAGCTGATCTCGGTGCGCGTATCCTGGGAAAAGGCGACATTCTTGCGCCCGTAACCGGTGGACACGCAATAGCGGATCGCATCGGCCGGTACCCCTGCCATCTGCAGGCCGGTCTCCAGGCAACGCTCGGCGGTGGCATAAAAATCGGTCCCTGATTTGCGCACGGCGAACCCCAGCAGGTTGCGCCGATCGTCCATGACGGCCAGCTTGGTCCGCGACGAACCGACGTCCACCCCCACGTAAACAGGTTTGGCAGCACCCATCTTATTTAGACTCCAATCCCTTGACCAGCGCACGCATGGTACGGTTGTACGGCGTTTCGATACCGGCGCGCTCGCCGTACTCGACGAACTTGCCGTTGATGAAGTCGATCTCGGTTCGGCGGTTGTTCTCAATGTCCATCAGCATGGAGGGCTTGTGATTGCCCGCCGTGCTCATGTACTGCACCGCGTAAGGGTAATAGTCCCACCCCAGGCTGATCTCGTTTGCCCGCGCCACCTGGATGCACTCCTTGATGAGGGCGTCCACGATCTGGAAGATGATGGGGTCGTTCATGGCCCGCGCCATGGTCAGGCCGGTGACGGCGCACACCGGGTTCATGCTGGCGTTCATGACGGTCTTGCGCCACACCATGGAGACGATCTGGTCGGTGCGTTCGGTGAGCAGGCCGGCGCTGCTCAGCGCAGCGGCGATCCCATCGGCGGCCGGACCGCCGGCGGGGTCGAGTTCCTGGATGTAATGGGGCGGGTGGTGAAAAGGCATGTTCACGTGGGCCGGTCCCGCCAGCCCGCAACCCCAGTTGACCACCGCACGCAGGACCGACGCGCGCCCCAGGTGCTCGGCGATCACCAGTTCGGTGTCGATGCCGTTCTGCCAGCTGACCACGTACATGCCCTCGCGATGAAAGCTCTCGATGGCCGATGCGATCAGCGCAAGGGCGTTGGCTTTTACGGTGATGAAGATGGCGTCCGGCCGGATGTCGGCCAGTTCGTCGATCTGGGTGCAGATCCGTGAAACCTTGTGCTGCAGGGTTTCGGCCCCTTCGATGATGATGCCGCGTTTGAGGGCCGGCTCTATCAGTTCGGGCACGATGTCGCAAAGGGTGACTTCGTAGCCCTTGGCGGCCAGAAAGGCCGCCACGATGCAGCCCACCGGGCCTGCGCCGACCACGGCAAAGGTTTGAGGCTTGAATTCCGCATTCTGATCCATGTCCACCTCCCTGGCGCTGTGGCTGTGCGCCTCCGCCGGTGTGTTGGAGCTACTTGGCCCCACCTTCCAGGATGCCGAAGGTCATGGCATCCAGCAACCGCACACCGTGATCCTGCAACACCTTGATGGCCTTGTCGTTGTCGTCGAAACGAAAGATCATGACCGCCCCGGAAGAGGCTCCGATGAAGGCGTACGTGTAGATGACCTTGATGTCCGCCTCCAGCAGGTGCTTGAGAACATCGGCCAGTGCGCCGGGGCGGTCTTCCAGTTCGGCAGCCACCACCTCGTCGACGCGTGCCGGCATCTGAAGCTGCATGAGGATCTGGCGGGCGGCCTGGACGTTGGAAACCAGCAGCCGCAGCTGCCCGAACAGCCCGGTGTCCACCAGGTTGAGGGCCCGCAGGTTGATGCCCGCGTTCCCCAGGGCGCGGGTCACATCGTAGAGCCTGGCCGGTGAGTTTTCGATGGCAACGGTGATCTGTTTGAGCTTCATGGGAACCTCCTGCGCCCCGGTGCGCCAGGCGGCCTCTGCCGGTCCCGCACCGGATTTTCAAAACGGTGTCCAAAGGGGCCGGACCCGCTTTTTGGATACATTTTAACTACATTTTAACTATAGAGACGTCCTGTTGATGTCAAGCAAAAAGTGCAGGCGCCGCCGTCAGGCAGGGGAACCGCAGGCGACAAATGGTCCGCCGGCCGCACACCGCTTCAGGCGGCCGGTGGACCACGGGCACCGCTTAGGCCGTACGATTACTGGGCGAATCCGAACAGCCGGGGCAGCCACAGGACGAGGCCGGGCATGTAGGTCATGATCATCAGCACGACGAGCTGAATGGCCAGGAATGGAATCACGGATTTGGAGACGTAGATCAGATCCCGGTCGGCGATGGCCCCCGTGATGTAGAGGCTGACACCCATGGGCGGCGTGCAGTAGCCGATGGCCAGGTTGACCGTCAGGATCAAACCGAAATGCATCCAGTCGATGCCAAAGGCGTTGAGCATGGGCAGAAAGACCGGCCCCAGGATCAGGGTGGCCGAGATGATGTCCATGAACATGCCCACCACCAGCAGCAAAAGGTTCATGGCCAACAGGAACATCATCGGCGAGTGAATGCTGGACAGCACCGCCTCGGTAATCTGTCCCGGGATGTCGGCCAGGGTCAGGTAGCGGCCGAAGCAGGTGGCGCCGGAGACGATGATCAGCAGCGTGGCCGATGTCACCGCCGAGCTCACGGTGACCTTCTTGACGTCCGAGAGCTTCATGGACCGGTGGATTACGATTTCGACGAAAAAGGCAAACACGCAGGCCACCACGGCGGCTTCGTTGGCCGTAAAGGCGCCCGAAAAGATGCCGCCGAAGATGATCACGGGCAGCATCAGGGACCAGAAGCCTTCCTTTAGCGTGGCGATCACCTCACGCGGGCTGGGAACCGGTTTGCGTACAATTTCCGTGCTCTTGCGGTAGAAAAAATACGTGTAGAGACAGGTCCCCAGGATAATCAACATCCCCGGGATAAAACCCGTCAGGAAAAGGCCCTCCAGCGACACGTTGCTGATCATGCTGTAAAGGATCATGCCGATACTGGGCGGGATGATGACTCCCAGGTTGGGGGAAGTAGTCATCAGCCCCAGGGTGTACTTTTCCTGGTAGCCGTTTTCCAGCAGGGCCGGAATCATGAAGCCCCCCAGGGCCACCACGGTGGCCACCGTGGAGCCGGAGATGGCGCCGAAGAGGCCGCAGGCGATGACGCCGGCCATGCCCAGACCGCCGGGCAGCCAGCTCACCAGGGTATTGGCCACCTTGATGAGTTTCTCGACAATGGTCCCGGCCGTCATGATGTTGCCGCACAGGATGAAAAAAAGCACCACCACCAGAGCGAACTTGTCGAGGCTACGAAACAGCGACTGCGTCAGCAGCAGCAGCGGCAGGTCGGTGAAAAAGATGAAACTGAGCACCGCGGTGAAAAACAGGCACATGAACACGGGGACATACGCCGCCATGCTTCCCAGCAGCAGCAGCAGCACAATCAGGTTGCTCATTTCCATTACGGCAGATCTCCTTGCGGCAGATTGCGTGTATCAGTATTCATCGACGGGGCGCGCGCCTTTTGCGGGGGTATTCGGGCCCCTGTGGCACACCCAGCCGGCATGCTGCGACCTGCGGCGGCTATTTCGCCGTTTCAGACGCCCGCTGTTCCTGGTAGTCCTGGTAGATCACCTGGATGGTGCGGATAAACATCATGACGCCCATGAGCGGCAACAGGGCGTACAGGTACACCAGCGGAATGCGCAGGATAATGGTCTTCTGCTGGGTGGTGACCTGCAGGGCCGCCATCAGCCAGCCGTAGTAGACCATCATGCCGGAAAAGATGAGCGTCACGAAGTTGCTGAAATAGCTCAGGGGCATCTTCAGGCGCGGCACCAACTGCACCAGGGCGTCGATCTTGATCATGGAGCGGTTCTTGATGGCGGCACTGCACCCGATCAGGGTGGTGTAGATGATCACCTCGCGCACCAACTCCTCGGACCAGGCCAGCGAGTAGTTGAACCCGTACCGCAACACCACGTTGACAAACAGCGCCAGCAGGGCCACCATCACCGTGATGAACAGCGTCCATTCTTCGAAAAAGGTCAGTATCCTGTCCAGAACATTCAATGTTTTTGCAAACATGCCGGACTCCTGCACAGCCATACGCAGACAGAGAGGGTCCGGCGCGCCGAATCCTCTCTGTCGGATGAAATGAAACGATCTTAAGGCTTGTATCCCATGTATTCCTGAACTTCCTTGAGGAAATTCTTGGGACGGTACTTGTCGCCGGGATAGAGCTTGTTGATCTCCGGGGCAAAGGCCTGGTGGGTCTTGTTGCCCTCTTTCTTCAGCGTGGCCAAATCGGCCGCCGGCAATTTGATAAACTCGATGCCTTTCTTTTTGGCGTCCGCAATCTGGTCTAGTTCCTGCT
>JAMOVG010000217.1 GCA_027061725.1 Desulfobacteraceae bacterium | reverse complement strand
AGGAAGTCTGATGGAAGACAAAGTTCTGGATGCCATGAAAAAAGCCGGCAAACCGGTGCGGCCCGGAGAGGTGGCCAAGATGATCGGGGCCGACAGCAAGGAAGTGTCCAAGGTGATCAGCAAGCTGAAGAAAAGCGGGAAGGTGACCTCTCCCAAGCGCTGCTACTACGCTGTAGAGGAGTAGCGGCGGCGTTCACTTGAAGACGTCCCCTTCCTGCTGGGACTGCCAGCGGTAGAGGGTCTGCCAGACGCCGTGGTAGGCCCTCTTGCGCTGTCTGTCGGCTTCGTCGACGATCCCCTGCTTGACGTTGGCGTAGTCGATTTCCAGGGCGCAGCGGGCGAGATACTCCGACCACTCGTGACGGGAGATTTTCAGTCGGAAGCGATAGTCGGCGTAGGGAATTTCCAGGATCTTTTCCGGGTCGCAGAAGCCCCTGAGCTTCTTGGACAGCCGGCACAGATCCTCACGGCAGCGGGCCCTGACCATAACCTCGTCGGCGGCGCAGTACTGGTCCCAGACCGTCGAGAAAAAACCATCCCGCGTGAATACCCACATGAATTCGCATCCTCATGCCCCCGGCCGGCGCGGAATGCCGCCGGCCGGTTGACGAACGGTGCTACCGTTTGATGGTCACCGAGCGGATCACCACGGGCTCCACGGGGCGGTCCATGGGGCCGGTGGGCACGGCGCCGATCTTGCGCACCACGTCCATCCCCTTGACCACCTTGCCAAAGACCGTGTGGCGGTCGTCCAGATGCGGCGTGGCGGCCAGGGTGATGAAAAATTGGCTGCCGTTGGTGCCGGGGCCGGCGTTGGCCATGGACAGCACGCCTTCACCGTCGTGGCGCAGGGACGGGTCAAACTCGTCGGCAAACTGGTAGCCGGGACCGCCGGTGCCGTTTCCCAGGGGGCACCCCCCCTGGATGACAAAGCCCTCGATCACGCGGTGAAAAGCGAGGCCGTCGAAAAAACGGCCGCCGCGATCGGTATCCTGGCGCCCCTCGGCCAGGTTGACGAAATTCCATACGGTTTCGGGGCACTCCCGGGCGTAGAGTTCGGCCTCGAAGGTTCCCATGCTGGTGTCAAAGACGGCGGTCAGCCGGTCCACGTCCTCTTTGTAGTCGGATTTTACGGTCATCATTTCCTCTCTTGTGGTATTTTGGCAGGTTGCCGGGAAGCTTTCAGGACAGCCCCGAAAGATCGGCGATCTGCCGCATCACACGGTCCATGAACACATCGACGCGCTCGGCGGCGCCGACCCTGCACCCACGTCCGAAACACACGTGGACTTCTCTCACCGGCCCGGCGCCGTGATAGGCGATTCCCACAGGCACGAAAAGCGGGGAATATCTTTTCAGAATGAAGCGCACCAACCCCGTCTGTCCCGGGCCCACGCGGCCCGGGAAATAGGTTCCCTCGGGAAACACGGCCACGGGGTGCCCCTCGGTTATCAGGGCAATCAGGTCGCGCAGGTAGCGTTTGGTCTTGAGCGGGTTCCGCCGGTGCAGCGGAACGCCGCCCAGCGATTTGAGAAACCAGCTGCCGGGTTCCGCTGCGAACAGTTCGTGCTTGGCAACATAGTACAGCCGGTGGGGGCAGGCAAGCCCCAGCAGCGGAATGTCTTCCCAGCGCTGGTGCTTGGGCAGCAGTACGTAGCCGCCATTGGGCGGCAGGCCCCCGGCTCCCTGCACCCGAAGCCGGAAAAAAGGCCGGAGCACCAGCCCGGCAAACAGGCGCATGGCCGTGTAAATAAGATCGTTGCGGCGCAGCCCGGCGGACAATTTCGTTGCCCGCCCCGAGCCTTCTACATCCATAACCCCCTACCCGCCTGTGAATTTTCTTTCCGCTTTCCCGGGCCTGGTGTTCCGGCAACGCAGCCCCCGGCCCCGGGCAACAGACGCCACCCTACCCGAGCCGGCATGAACCGTCAATTAAAAAAGGGGCAACGTCGTGTTCCCGCAACAACCCTTCGGCAGCCGAATGGACACGTGGCGGCACAAAAGACTTGACGCAAAATATTACCACTGGTAATTTTAGTAACCATTGGTTACCTTCTCTCTTTGCCAAGATAAGGAGATACGCAAATGACGGTCAACATCGGCTCAATCCTTTGGAATCGTGCTTTTCTTTCACCCGATCTGGAAGCCTGTACAGGTGACGGCTACCGGCTCACGTATGCCGAGGTCAACAGCCGGGCCAACCGTTTTTCCGGGCTTCTCGAGCAAAGCGGCATCCGCAGGGGAGACCGCATCGCCCTGCTGTGCAAGAACAACGAGCATGTGGTCAGCGCCATGTTCGGCGC
>JAMOVG010000216.1 GCA_027061725.1 Desulfobacteraceae bacterium | reverse complement strand
CCGAGGCCGCTGCTGCCCAGGTGCTCTCCAGATTTTCTGAGCCGCAGTTGTTCGAATTTATTGAAAATTTTACCATGGTATTTTGGTGGTAATCCGGGGCCGCCGTCCGACACCCGCATCACTAGCTGCTGCGTTTGGGTGTCGGCGTCCAGAACAATGCGGACGCACTCCGACTTGGGTGTATGACGGATGGCGTTGTCCAGTAGGTTGCCCAACACGCGTTTGATCAGCAGAGGGTCCATTTCAACCGTGGGCAGCAGCTCTGCGCAGCTCAGTTCCACCGGAACTTGTTTAGAGGCGGCCTGTACGCCGAACTGGTTCCGAACTTCCCCGGCGAGTTTACAGGGGTCGAGCGATTTGATGTTCAGGCGTTGATTCCCCTGCTCCATTCGGTAGACATCCAGTATGCTTTGAATGATCTGGTTCAGGTAATCGCAGTGCTGGCGACAGTTTGAAAGGTTCTTTTTCAGTTGCCGATCATCATCGGGAAGCATCATCAGCGACAGGTCGATATAGCCGGAAATGGCCGCCAGCGGGCTGCGCAGGTCATGAATGATCATGTGGGTCAGCCCCTCCTTGGTTTTTTCCAAATCACGGAGCTGTCTGTTTTTATCCCGCAGACGCAGATGGCTGCTGATCAGCCGGTCGGCGTATTCCTTGATGCGCAAAAGCGATTTAATACGGACCAGCAGCTCAATGCGGTCGACGGGTTTGCTCAAGAAATCATCGGCCCCGGCCTGCATGGCACGGATACGATGCTCTTTTTCCCGCAAGGCGGTCACCATGATGATGGGAACCATCTGCATGCGTGGCATCTTTTTCAATCGGCGGCAGACCTCGAGGCCGTCGATATCCGGCATCATGACATCCAGCAGAACGAGATCCGGCCTCATGCGTGAGGCGATTTCCAGTGCCCGTTTGCCGCCTTGGGCCGTAATAAGCCGATAATCCTGGGGCGTCAGCATGGCACTGAGCAGTTTCAGGTTTCGGGGTTCGTCGTCGACGATAAGTATGGTGAAAGAATGCATTGAAAGCCTTTGCTAATGGGAGGGCTGCATTGATCTGGGTGGCCGTTGCCTGCAAACAAGACAGCCTGCAAATCCGATAGACCTCATCCGGCAATATCGGCTGAAATGCCTTTTAGATTAGGAATAAGGCGATCGGCAAAACAGGAAAAAAAGGGGCCTTAAAAGCGACGTCCGTTGAGAATTCGCGAAGAACGAAGGTGCTGGCGAAACGCGAAACCGTCGGCGGGAAAGGGGGAGGGGCAAGGCTGAGACGGGCGGAGCGTCGAGCCTCCGCCCGTCACGGGGTCAGCCCTTGATGACCCGCGGCAGAAGGAACTGGTGTTGCGGGCAGATGGAGCGCGGGTTCTGGTAGGCCGCGCCGGCGAATGCCGCCATGTAGCGGCGGATCTCGGTCATGTTGACCACCTCGTCGACCAGGCCTTTGCGCGCGCAGTAGAGCGGGCGCGAGTTATCGTGGTACTCCTGGGCCATTTTGTTCATGGCCTCGATGACCGGCGCCAGGGGGCGTCCGGCGTCTTTTTCCTTCACCAGGCGGCGCGAGAAGCTGGCCGCCGCCGCGGTCTCGCCGTGCATGACGTAAATTTCGGTGGTGGCCGTGCCGATGGTGAAGGCATTGTGCCGGTTGGCGGTGGGGCCTCCCATGATGTAATGCGCAGCGGCGCTGCCCTTGCGCAGCACCACCAGCATCATGGGAACGTCGGTCTGCTGGATGGAATAGATCAGGCTTTGGCCCAGGCCCAGCAGTTCGGCTTTTTCAGCAAGGTCGCCCACGTCGATGCCGCTGGTGTCCTGGAACCACACGATGGGGACCCGGTCGCGGCCGCAAAGGGTCACGAACTCGTTCATCTTGATCAGTCCCTGACGGTAGAGCTTGCCGCCGATACCGGGGTAGTCGGCGTACTCGGGGTAATCTTCGCCCAGGAATCCCTGCCGGTTGCCGATGGCGCCTACCAGGAAACCGTTGATCTTGACCAGTCCCGTGTAGACCTCGGGTCCATAGTCCGGCTTGAATTCCATGTGCTCGGACCCGTCCACCAGGCGCGCCAGCACCTCGTCGAAGCTGTACATCTGCTTCTGGTTGAAGGGAACCAGGCGGTAGAGGTCCTGGGCGTCGAAGCGCGGGTCTTTGGGCTCGGCCACTCGGAAGAACTTGGGATTGTAAGCCGGCATGTCGCGCATGTAGTCCTTGAGGCCGTCGAGCACTCCGGTTTCCTCCTCGTAGACATAGCGGAAGAAGCCGGTCTCCTTGTAGTGGATGTCAACGGACCCGGGCGGCTTGGCCTTGAACTGCTTGGCGGCCGTGATGAGCGCCTCGGCGCCCTCCTCGTCGAAGTAGCCCTTGGGGGACATGCCCGACAGGATGCCGCCGCCGCCCACCGCGATGTTGCAGTTCTTGTGGGCGAAGAGGATGGTGGGACTGATGCCCTGGTAGCCGCCGCCAGCCGGGTTGGTGCCGTAAATGCCCGCCAGGATGGGAATGCCCATCTGCTCGAGTTCCGCGTGGCGGAAGAAGGTCGTCCCCGATCCACGCCGGCCGGCGTAAAATTTCTCCTGCTCGGTGAGCTTGACGCCGCTGCAGTTGACCAGCCACACCAGCGGGATGTTGAGGCGCTTGGAGAGGTCCGTGGCCCGAAGAACGTTTTCGGCCTGCCCGGGGATCCAGGCGCCGGCCATGTACTTGTTGTCGAAGCCGATGACAACCGCCCATTTGCCGGAGATCTTGCCCAGTCCGTCGAACACATTGGTGTGGCCGATCTCGTTGTCCTCGGGGTTGAACAGGGTGTGCAGCGGGCACCAGGTGCCGGGATCCACCAGGTAGTTGAGCCGCTGCCAGATGGTCATCTGCCCGCGGGCGTTGATTTTCTCTTCGGGAAAGCCGGCCTTCTTGACTTTCTCGACTTCCTTCTTGATTTCGGCTTCCACTTCCCGGATCTGCTTGACATTTTCTTCGGTGCTCTTGATTTGTCCGGGGCTGAGCTGCCGGCCGAACTCCGGCATTTTCTCGAAATAGGGTCTCATGGTCTTGTCTCCCGCAGTGTGTGGTGGCGCCGGCCGGATGTCATCTCCGAATATCCTGCCGTTTCCGGTTGCCGGCGTCAATTGCTAGGTTGCCGGCGGCGCGGCACGTGCCTGCCGGCCGCTTCATTCCGACGGAGGCCACAGTCCGCGCTCCTGCAGCACCTCGCGCAGGATCTTGAGGGCGCTGTTGCCCGCCGGGACGCCGCCGTAGATCATGGTCTGGAAAATGACCTCGGCAATTTCGCGCGGCGTGCAGCCCACGTTGAGGGCCGCCGCGATGTGCAGGCGCAGTTCCTCCGGACGCGACAGCACCGTCAGGGCCGCTACCGTGACCAACTGCCGGGTCGGGTGGGGGATTTTTTCCCTGGCGTACATGCGGCCGGTGATGAACAGTGAGAGGTCGCGGGCCATGTCCTTGTCGAAGGCCCGCCACAGCTCGTAGGGACGTTCTCCCTCGACGTCCCGGAAGTACAGTTCTGCCGTCTGTTTCGTTTTCTCGATGATCCGCTCGTCCACTGACACCTCGCTTCCGCATGCTCAAAAGGGTTGGCGCGCCGTCTAGTCCCGATTGGCCTTGCGCATGCCCAACTGGTCCTGGGCGATGATCCATTTGCAGATGTTGGCCGACCCCTCCACCATGTAGTAAGTGGGGGTGTCACGAAAGAAGCGCGCAACAGGATACTCCGTGGAGTAGCCGTAAGCCCCCAGGATGCGCATGGCGTAATTGGCGCACTTGTCGACCACTTCTCCGGCAAAGTACTTGGCCTGGGCGACATCCAGCCCGTTGTTCAGCCGGCCCTGGTCCTTGGCCCAGGCCGCCCGGTAAACCAGCAGGCGGGCGGCCTCGATCTCGGTGGACATCTGGGCGATCATGTCCTGGTTCATCTGGAAGTGGCCGATGGGCTTGCCGAACTGCTTGCGTTGATTGCAGTATTTCAGGACTGTGTCCAGGCAGGCCTGTGCCACGCCCACGGCGCCCGCGGCGGCCGACAGGCGGGTTTGGTTCAGAGAACTGAAGACGATCCTGGTGCCGTCGCCGGGCTGGCCCAGGATGTTGTCCTTGGGTACGCGGGTATCGGACAGGAAGATTTCCCCTGTGGGCGCCGAGTGCGACCCCATCTTGTCCAGACGCGAAGTTTTGACGCCGTTGAAGTTCTTGGGTTCGAGCACAAAGGCTGACAGGCCCTTGCTGCCCTTGGAACGGTCGGTGTAAGCATAGTAGATGATGACATCGGCCACATCGGCGTTGGAGATCCAGGTTTTGGAGCCGTTGAGCAGCCAGTGGTCGCCCTTGTCTTCGGCCGTGGACGCCATGGCCATGACGTCCGATCCGGCATCCGGTTCGGTGATGCCGAAGCCGCCGATGTACTCGGCCGACACCAGCTTGGGGATGTACTTGCGCTTGAGCTCTTCGCTGCCGTAGCGGAAAATGGTGTAAGCGCAGCCCAGTGTCTGCATGTTAATCTGCACCCGCAGGGAACTCGAAGCCCGGGCGATTTCCTCGGTGACGATCATGGCCGCCAGCCAGCCCATCTCCTCGCCGTCGTACTCCTCGGGGATCACCGTACCGAAAAAACCGAGTTCCCCCATGGGGCGCACGGCCTCCTTGTAGGGGAAGTAGTGATCCTGGTCCCACTGGTCGGCGTTGGGGGCGATTTTCTTGGTCGCGAATTCACGCACTGCCTTTCGCAGCATCTCGAGTTCCTTGGACAGGGCAAAATCCATCGCTTTCCTCCTGAATGAACGATTCTCGCGGGTTTGCGTTCGGCCGGCGGCCCCGGCGGGCGATTTTCCGCATGCCGCCCGGTGGCCACCGCAATAAAGCTACATTGCAGCTACATCATCTGACGAAAAATAGACGACGCCCCCCGATTAGTCAAGCAAAATCGACTATGCTTTCCAAGCCTTTGGCGCGCCGGCAACCTCCGTGAAGGGCAGGGCATTCTCAAGTCATCTGTTCCCTGGTGCAGGCAGAGCGTGAAAGACCTTGGCACCAACTATGCCGACTTTACTTGAAATTGCCCTGTTGTGGGGGTGTTCTTTTGACTGGCCATCGGTGATCTGCTATTGGGGGGCAGGAATCATGAAACCTTTCTTGAAATGGACCCTGTGGCCGCTGTGCGCTTTGCTGGTCGCGCTGGCGTCGCTGGTCGCCATCACCCCCCTGGCGGTCAACAGCCGGACGGTGCAGCAATGGGCGCTGCGGCGGGTGAACGCCGTCATCAGCGGGAAGCTGTCGGTGGACAGGCTGCAGGTGTCGCTGGCCGCCGGAAAGATCCACGCCCGCGGAGTGGAGGTGGCCGGTGAAGACGGCGTGCCCATCGTGCGTGCCGCCCGTCTGGAGGCTGCTGTTTCCTGGCGTCGGCTGTTGCACGGGGTGCTGCAGCTGGAGCCGGTGCTGCTGGATGATGTGCGGGCCGACATCGAAATTCGACCCGACGGTGCCGTCAACATTGCCCGGGCTTTCCAAAGCCCCTACCCGTCTCCGCCGTCCGCAGACGGCACGGACCTTTCGGTCGTGCTGCGCGGGCTGCGGCTGACCCGCGGACAGGCGACGGTGCGGCTGCCTGATATCGGCATGGTGGTTTCGGCGCAGGGGCTTTCGCTGGCCGGAGAGGCCGATTTTTCGACCTATAGTGCGCGACTGGATCTATCGGCACAGACGTTGCACTACCGCGGACAGGGAATTGACCGCGAGCTGTCCGGCCTGTCCCTGGCCGCCTCGCTGGCCGGAGCGGAACTGGATGTGCGGCGGTTAGAATTTCGCAGCGGTGATTCGCGGCTGTCGGTTTCCGGCGGGCTGGACGATCTTTACCGCGCGCCGCGCTTCGCGTTGCACGCGCAGTTGGAGACACGGCTGGCGGACATCGGTGAAATGCTATGGTCCGACTTGCGCGGCCGCGGCCCCGTGACGGCTTCGCTGGATTTTTCGGGAGCGCTGGACAACCCGCGCGTCGATCTGCAGGCGCGGTACGGCGGTGGACGCCTGTGGGGCCGGCCGGTCGCCGCCGGCGATCTGCGCCTGAAGCTGCAGGATCTGAAGCTGGTCATGGCCGCCTGGCTGCAGGATGCGGCCGGGGGACGGGTGGATTTTGAGGCCGACGCCGACCTGGGGCCGGCGTTCGGTCATGGACGGCTGTCTGCGGCACCGGACCTGGCCCGTCTCGCCTATCGCTGCAGCCTGCGCTCGACGAACATTGATCTCACCGGCCTGCTGCCGCAGCTGCCCGACCTCGGCGGGCGCCTGACGGCCGTCGTGAAGGGACAGGGGAGCGGCCTGCTGCTGCCGGCCATGCAGGGCCGCCTGGAGGTGCAGGCCCGCCTGGCGCAGGTGAAGCAGAAGCGGCTGACGGCGCCGGTCGACGCGCGCCTGGCGCTGCGTGTGCAGATGCAGGACAACCGCCTGACGGTTTCCGGCCTCCGCCTGCGTGTCGGTGGAACAAGGCTGTCCGGCGGCGGGCAGTGGGACCTGGCGCGGGACGCCGGCCGGGCCGCCCTCGACGTCACGGCCGCCGATCTGGGGCGTGACCTGGCGCTTTTGGGCATCCGGGACGTTGCCGGCCGCCTGACAGGCCGCCTGCGGGCTTCCGGCAGCCTGGCCGATCCGCGCCTGGATGTAACGCTGCAGGGCGGCGGCCTGTCGGCTGCCGGGGTGCGGATTGGCGACGTGGACCTGGCGGGCCGTGTGAACGGGGACGGCATGCTGCGCATCAGGCGGCTGCGCATCGCCAACCGGGCCTCGCGCATCACGGCCGATGGACGCCTGCCGCTCAGGGATTTCCTGGCCGGCGGCCCGGTGCACGCCGACCTGCGCTTTGCGGCACGGCTCGAGAGCGTGTCGCCCCGGGATTTCATGCCGGACTTTCCACTGTCCGGGCGTTTCAACGGGCGGCTGACGGCCGACGGGCGCCTGCCGCACCTGCGCGCCCGGGCGTCGCTGACGGGCCGCGGACTGGAAAGTGCCGGCGTGCGCGGCGGCGACCTGGGCTTGGACCTGCGCCTGGTGGGCCCAGCGCTTTTAGTGGACCGGCTGCGGCTGGACAACGGCCCCTCGCACATCGAGGCCGCAGGGCATGTTCGTCTGCTGCGCGACGAGCGTTTTTCGCTGGCGCCGGACCCCGCTTTCGTGCTGCGCGTGGACGCACCTGAGGTGGAAATCGGCGATTTCATCGACTCCCTGGGCGGGCGGCTGAGCCTTACGGCCGCCCTCGAGGGCACCCTGCGCAGGCCTGTGGGGAACCTGCAACTAGAGGCCAGCGACCTGCGCACCGGGGCCCAGCGCATTGCCGCCCTGCGCCTCCGGGCCCATTTGGGCGATGATGTGCTGAAGCTGCAGGACTTCGTGCTTTCCCTGGCGCCGGGAGCGCAGCTTGCGGGACAGGGGCAGATCTCGCGAGGGGGCGCCTACGCGCTGCAGCTGGCCGGCGCCGGAATGCCCCTGGACGCCATCGACTGGGTGCGCCGCCAGAAGAACATCCGCGGCCGCCTGGACCTGACGCTTTCCGGGGAGGGCACCCTGGACCACCCGCGCCTGGAGGCTGACGTGCGGGTCTCGGCGCTGCGGGTCAACGCCCGGCCGCTGGAGGACGTGACACTAAAAGCTGCCCTGCGGGACACCGACCTGCGACTGGAGGGGCATCCGGGATTCGATCTGCAGGCCCGCTGTGATCTGAAAAGCCGTGACTTCGACGCGGCCGCCGTTTTCGACCAGACCGACCTGAAGCCCTATCTGCGCCTGGCCGATCTGAAGGGGTGGACCGGCCGGCTCGACGGGCGCGTCTCCGCGCGCGGACGCCTGGGGGCGCTGGCGGCGGCATCGGCCATGGTTTCGATGGATTATATAGAGCTGTCCCAGCAGGGCCGGCAAATGGTGGCCGGCCGGGACATCGCCGTGCACCTGGAACGCGGTCGCATCGGCGTGGACCGGCTGCGGCTCGACCTGCTTCAGGGCGGGCGGCTGGACGTCAGCGGACAGGCGGCGCTGGAAGGTCCCCTGGCGATTCACCTGTCCGGAGACGTGCCGGTCAAGGCCCTGCAGATCTTTGCCCCGGAGCTGGGCAATCCCTCCGGGCGCCTGGCGCTGGCGGCCGACATCGGCGGCAGGTTTCGCAATCCGGCCGTCAACGGACGCCTGGACTTCGTGAACATCGCCTTTATCGTTCCGGGCTTGGACCAGCGCCTGCACGACCTCAACGGACATGTCCTTCTGCGCCCGCGGCGCATCGATCTGGAGAAAATCACGGCACGGTTGGAAGAGGGAAGCCTGAACCTTTCCGGCAGACTGGACATCCGGGGACTGGATCTCGAGACGGCCTCGCTGAAGCTCGTCGCGCGCCAGGTGGCGCTGTCGCCGATGGAGGACGTCGAAGCCGTGCTCAACGCGGATCTGACTCTCGAAGGCAACCTTCAGAAAAGCCTGCTGGCGGGACGTGTGGCCCTGGTGGAGGGGTACTACGAGCGCGATGTGGACCTGAGCCTGGTCAAAATCGCCGGCCAGGAGATTACCTCCCTGGGGCGCCGCAAACGCGCCTACCAGGCGCCGCGCAAAATTACCGCCGACATCGACCTGCCGCCGCTTCGAAACATGCAGTTGGATGTGGCCTTCATCACCCGCCGTCCCTTCGAGGTGGACAACGACATGGCCTACATGGAGATCTCGGCGGACCTGCAGCTGCGGGGGACCCCTGTGCGGCCGGTCGTCAGCGGAAGGGCCTCGGTGGATTCCGGCACCATCACCTTTCAGGGGCGCGTCTTCGAGGTTACCAAGGGGGTTATCGATTTCGTCAACCCGGAGCGCATCGAACCGCACCTGGACATCACCGGGGAGGGGAAAATTGGCGATTACCGCGTGTTCCTGACCCTTCAGGGCAGCGTAGACGAGTTGGACCTGAAACTGCGTTCGGACCCGACCCTGCCCGACGCCGATATCCTGTCGCTCATTCTGCTGGGCCACACCACGCGCCAGGCCGGAAAGGGGTTCAGCGGCGAAAGCGTTGC
>JAMOVG010000215.1 GCA_027061725.1 Desulfobacteraceae bacterium | reverse complement strand
TGGTTTCCGATGTTCCGGTCGCCGGTGACCTGGGTCTGGGGCCTTTCACCACGCGGCGTATGGGCGTGCGGTTCCACGGCCTGACGCCGGAACAGGAAACGGCCCTGAGCCATTTCATCCGCAATTACACCAGCACCGGCAAGTACATGCATTGACGGCCGCTGAATCGAAGGGCCACAGTCCGCAGAGCTTCTGCCACCCTGCTTTTTGATAACCGGCGGCGGCCAGCCCGGCGCCGCCGGCGAAAAAGACAACCGGGGCGATCCCGGAAAAAAGGACAGGGCCGATGTACAAACGCATCCTGGTGCCGCTGGACGGCTCCAAACGGGCCGAGCGAATTTTGCCCCACGTGCGGCGGCTGGCGCACCCGCAGGATAACGAAGTGCTCCTGCTCCAGGTGGTCAACCCCTACGTGCCCGTAATGGACCCACACGCCTTTCTGCAGGAGTACAGCGCCAAAGAGATGGCGCAGATCATCGCAAGGACGCGAAGCTACCTGGAAGGGCTGCAGCACGAACTGGGACACGAGGGGATCCACTGCCGCGTCATCGTCGAGCAGGGGCCGGTGGTGGAAACCATCCTCAGCCTGGCCCAGGAACACGCCGTGGACCTTATCGCCATGGCCAGCCACGGCCGCAGCGGCCTCTCGCGGGTCTTTTACGGCAGCGTGGCGGCCGGCATCCTGCAGCGCATTGACCGCCCGCTGCTGCTCATCCGCGCCCGCGGAGACGCGTGACCCCCTTTACGCAATCGTGCACATCCATTGGCGTGCCCCAGCGATGAGCCCGCGCCGGGCGGATCGCTTTGCCATTCGCACCGCGCCCGAAACCGGCGGCCCACCCCATAGCGCGCTCCGTTAGATCCTCCCTACACCTTTTGCAGGGGATATGGTATAGGGACGGAATGAAGCACGTGGTCCGTCATACGCACCGTTTCGTCGACCACGCCGCCCGGGTACTCAACGACAACGGTCGCCGCCTGGATCTCTCCGTCGACCGCCACCGCAGGGACGACCCCATCTCGTCGGTGCTGCTGCTCATCGGCCGGGCCAACGGCGTGCACGGCTGCCGCCGGGGCCCCTGCCTGATCCTGAACAAGCGCTCCCGCTTCGTACGCCAGGCCGGGGACCTGTGTTTTCCCGGCGGCGGCATCGCCCCCCGCCGCGACTCCCTGCTCGCGCGCCTGTTGCGCCTGCCCGGCATGCCGCTGGCGCGCTGGCCCTACTGGGCGCATTGGCGCCGCAACGACCGCTCGCGGGCCGAACTGGTGGCCCTTTTTTTCGCCATCGGGTTGCGGGAGAGTTTTGAGGAAATGCGCCTCAACCCGCTGGGTGTGGACCTGGTGGGCCCCCTGCCGCCCCAGCGCCTCAGGATGTTCCAGCGCACCATCTACCCCGTGGCCGCCTGGGTGCCGCGTCAGAAGCACTACTTCCCCAACTGGGAAGTGGAGAAGATCGTGCCGCTGCCCATCGAACACCTACTCCGCCCCGGCGGCTACCTGCGCTGTCGGCTGATCTACCCCGGGCAGGTGCAGGCAAAATTGAACCACCGCGCCGAAGACCTGCCTTGTTTTCGCTTCGACGACGGAGAGGGTGCACAGCTGCTATGGGGCGCCACCTACCATATTGTAGTCACCTTTCTCGAGTTGGTGCTCGGATTCCGGCCGCCGCCTCTGGGCAGCCGGCCGCTGGTCATGAAGCCCATGGCACCGGACTACCTGTCCGGCCCCCGCTGTGCCGTGCAAAAGTGATAGGCCTGCGCCCGGCGGGGGAACCCGCTGGCCGCTGCGCAGCCGCAGGCAGAAGAGGCCGCCATGAAGCTGGTACTGAGAGAAACCCTGTGCGCTGTCGACATGTCGCCGACCACCGCCCAACTGGTCGATTTCGCCGCCGCCCTGAGCAGCCACTACGGGGCCACGCTGGTCATCTTCCACGCCCTCTACCGGGCGCCGGACACCTTTTCCGGCACCGACGAACTGAACCTGGGACTGCTGGGCTACACCGCCCTTTTCAACAGCACCAAGCCGGTGCTGGCCCCGGGGCCCCTCCAACGGGCCGCCGGGTCCCTGCTTACCGGCGACATGCCGTCCTTCCGGCGGGAAGCCTTGCTGGCCGTCCGTCAAAGCATCTGGCACCGCTGGTGGGACGGTAGCTTCCTGGACGATGAAGCGCGCCGGGTCTTTGGGGATCGGCGCCTGCAGGAAATCGCCGACAGCGTACCCCCGGGCAGTCCCTTGACGATCGTTTTCCACAACCCGTCGCATCTTTATCCATTCCTGATCCGACGGCAAGGGACAACCCCGGCCTGTGG
>JAMOVG010000214.1 GCA_027061725.1 Desulfobacteraceae bacterium | reverse complement strand
CGGCCGCATCGAGCACAGCCGCGACCGCCAGGGTGAATACAACCCCATGTGGCTGGACTGGGAAATTCTCATCGGCGTCCCCTACGACATGCTCATCGCGGGATACGGCGGGCAGACGGTCAACACCTTGCGGCTGTACTCGGCACGCGCCTCGGACGAGTTCGACATGCAGATTTTCAACCGCGGCGACTATGTCCGGGCGGTGCAGCGCAAGGTGGCTTCCGAAACCGTGTCCAAGGTCCTCTATCCGGCCGACGACATCGAGGCCGGCCGCGAGCTGCGCCTGATCCAGGAGTATTTTTTCGTGGCCTGTGCGCTGCGCGACATCATGCGCCGCTTCCGCCGGGACCACGACGACCTGCAGGATTTTGGCCGCAAGGTGGCCATCCAGCTCAACGACACCCACCCGGCCCTGGCGGTGGCCGAGCTGATGCGCATGCTGGTGGACGAAAACGGCCTGCCGTGGGAAAAGGCCTGGCGGATCACCCGCGAAACCACGGCCTACACCAACCACACCCTGCTGTCCGAGGCCCTGGAACGCTGGCCGGTGGAGCTGATCGAGCATGTCCTGCCGCGGCACATGCAGATCATCTTTGAAATCAACCGCCGCTTCCTGGACCGGGTGGCCGAACTGCGTCCCGGCGACGGCGACCGCCTGGCGCGCATGTCGCTCATCGAGGAAAGCCCTGTCAAGCAGGTCCGTATGGCGCACCTGGCGCTGGCGGGCAGCCACGCCGTCAACGGGGTGGCGGCACTGCACAGCGAACTGGTCAAAACCGCCCTCTTCCCTGACTTTTACGAACTGTGGCCCGGGATGTTTTCCAACAAAACCAACGGCATCACCCCTCGCCGTTGGCTGTTGAACGCCAATCCGGAGCTGGCAGAACTGATCTCGGGCCATATCGGCAGGGGCTGGATCACCGACCTGGACCGGCTGCGGGAACTCGAGCCGTTGGCTGCCGACGCCGCTTTCCGGGAACAGTTCGACCGCATCAAGTTGCGCAACAAGGAAAAACTGGCCCGCATCATCTTCGATACCACGCGGGTGCGGGTGGACCCGCGGTCGCTGTTTGACATCCAGGCCAAGCGCATTCACGAGTACAAGCGCCAGCTGCTCATGGTGATGGGCATCATCGACCGCTACCTGGGCATCGTTGAGCGGGGCGACTTTCCGCAGAGCCCGCGCGCCTGTATTTTTGCCGGCAAGGCGGCCCCCGGTTACGTCGCGGCCAAGCAGATCATCAAGCTGATCAACAGCGTGGCCGAGGTGGTCAACGGTGATGCGCGGGCCCGCGATTGGCTGAAAGTGGCCTTCGTCCCCGACTACCGGGTGTCCCTGGCCGAGAAGATGATCCCGGCCGCCGACCTGAGCGAGCAGATCTCCACGGCCGGCAAGGAGGCCTCGGGCACGGGAAACATGAAGTTTGCGCTCAACGGCGCCCTGACGGTGGGAACCATGGACGGCGCCAACATCGAGATACTGGAGGAGGTGGGCCGCGACAACATTTTTATTTTCGGGCTGCATGTCGACCAGGTGCAGGAGATGCGCCGTCAGGGCTATGACCCAAGGGCGATCTATGACCGCGACGAGCGGCTGCGCAGCGTGGTGGACGCCATGGCCTCAGACCGTTTCTGCCCCGGGGAGCCGGGGCTCTTCCAGCCCCTCTGTGATGCCCTGCTCGACGGCGGAGACCCGTATTTCCACCTGGCCGATTTCGCGGCTTACCTGGCGGTCCAGGCGGAGATCGACGGCTGTTACGGGGAGCGGAACGGGTGGATCGAAAAAGCCGTGCTAAACGTGGCGCGCATGGGGAAATTCTCCAGCGACCGCACCATCGGCCAGTACGCGCGGGAGATCTGGAAGGTCGCCCCTGTACCACCGGAGGACGGAAAGCCGCCGGGATACCCATGAACACCCAAAACGACCAGGCAGGGGGCGGCCGCCGGGACCCCCGTGAAGCAGAGCTGATCATCTCCAGCGATTTCGATCAGCTGGAGCGGGTGAGGCGCTTCATCCGGGACTTCTGCCGGCGCGCGGGAGCCGGTATCCCCGGCAGTGACCGGATCAGCGACGTCGAGCTGGCGGCCACCGAAGTGCTGACCAACATCATGCGGCACGCCTACCGGGGCGAGGGGCAGCGGGACATCCACATCCGGCTGCGCCTGGAAGACGGCCCGCGGCTGGTGCTGACGGTGTACGACTGGGGCGGCCCCTTCGATCCCACGCAGGTACCGCCGCCGGATTTCGACGGTTCCCGTAGCGGCGGTTTCGGCCTGTACATCATCGGCCAGCTGGTGGATAATCTCGA
>JAMOVG010000213.1 GCA_027061725.1 Desulfobacteraceae bacterium | reverse complement strand
TGGCGCCTGGACGGAAAGCCTGTTGACAGGGCGCCCCCGGAAGTGCCGGGTCTGGTCGAGGCCAGTTCAATATGGGAGGAAGATGTTGTGGGAGCCGGGAAGCGGTCGGGGCATTCATTCCATTCCGGATTCCCTGTTGGGATAGACCAGGGAGCGGTAACAGTCTTCACAGAGGGCACGCCGGTCGCTCTGGATGCATTCCTGGAAGCTTTTCAGTTCACGGTTGCACATGGAGCATCGCAGGGTTTCGCCCGGCTCCAGTTCCGGCCACAGGGGCCGGCAGTCGGTAGTGGCTTCTTTCATGGTTCACTCCTTTGCAATCCCGGGCCCTCGTTGCCCGGAAGGCGACGCTGTCTGTCCAGTGCCTGTTGTCCGTTCGTTGTGTCGGCGGGGAAGGGGCAGGGTTCGACAGCGGTGGCCCCCCTGCCGCGGGGAGAATCAAGCGGTGCGGGCGGTTCCGGCGCGTATCAGGCGGTTTTTCACCGGCGGGTTTTTGACACGCTGCAGAATTTATACTATGGCTTTCCACCAAGAATTAATTACAGCCTACCATATCCTGGGAAAAAGTAAAGGCCTTTGCGTTTCGCACGGAGAATGGGGTCCGGGGGGATGACGTGAAAACGGCGCCGGTGCAGGAGATTCGATTCCACGGCCGCGGCGGCCAAGGCACCGTAGTGGCCGCCATCATGCTGGCCAAGGCGCTGTTCCGGGCCGGATGGCACGTGCAGACCTTTCCTCTTTTCGGCGTCGAGCGCCGCGGCGCGCCGGTGGAGGCCTACCTGCGGATGAGCCGCGAGAAGATCCGGGTGCGCAGCAACGTCTACCGCCCGCACCACGTGGTGGTCCAGGATGGCCGCTTGCTGCAGACCGTGGATGTCACCCGCGGACTGCGCCCGGGTGGGTGGGTGGTCGTAAATGCCGCTTCTGTCCCCCATAAAGCCGGATCCCTGGACGGTTTTCGAACCGCCCGGGTGGACGCCACTGCCATCGCCATGCAAAACGGCCTGGGAACCGCCACCCACCCCATCATCAACACGGCCATGTGCGGCGCCGTGGCACGCGTGCTGCAGATGCCGCCCCTGGAACTGCTGTGCGAGACCATTGCCGAAGAGATCGGGATCAAACCCCGGGACAACATCCGGGCGGCGCAGGCCGCTTACGAAGCCGTGCATGTGGCGGCAGGCAGCGAGGTCATTGATGCGGCTCCCTGAAGACGCGGCCGGGCGGCCGCCGCTTTACATTCCCTGCTCTACCACCGTGACGACCGTCAATCCCACCGGCAGCTGGCGATACTTCCGGCCCCTGTACCGGGAGCGGACCTCCCCATGCAGCGCTGCCTGCCCCACGGGCCAGGACATCGCGCGCATCGAGATGCTGGGCGCCTGGGGGCTCTACCGCGAGGCATGGCAGGCTCTTTTGCTGGAAAACCCGTTTCCGGCCGTGTGCGGCCGGGTATGTCCCCACCCCTGCGAGGGAGCCTGCAACCGCAGCGGTTTTGACCAGGCAGTGGCGGTGCACGCGTTGGAGCGTTTCCTGGGAGACCGCTTTTTGAACGAGGCCGGCACCCGGGACGACTCCCGGGCGGGCGGCGGACGCCGGGTGGCCGTGGTGGGCGCCGGACCGGCCGGCCTGGCGGCGGCCTGGTTCCTGGCCCTGCTGGGACACCGCTGCACGCTTTTCGAGTCCCGGCCGCGTCCCGGCGGCCTGCTGCGCTGCGGGATCCCCGCCTACCGCCTGCCCGAGGCGGTGGCGGCCGCCGAGATCGGTCGCATCACCGGGCAGGAGGGCATCCGCCTGTGCTGCAGCCAATTCGTGGACGCCGCGGCAATGGACCGCCTGCGGTCCGAATACGACGCCCTCGTCGTTGCCGCCGGTTGTTCGCGGCCGGTGGCGGTAGGAATCCCCGGAGAAGCCCTGGCCGAGGACGGGTTGGCGTTTCTCGAGCAGGTGCGGGCGGGCGGCGAGGTGGCGTCGCCTGCAGGCCGCGTGGCCGTGGTGGGCGGCGGCAACACCGCGCTGGACGTGGCCCGCAGCCTGGTGCGCCTGGGGGCCGATCCCGTCATCGTCTACCGCCGTCGGCGGCAGGACATGCCGGCTTTTGCCGACGAGGTGGACATGGCGGAAGACGAGGGCGTTGTGCTGCGCGAACTCATGGCGCCCGTCGCCATCGAGGCCCTGGCGGACGGCGGGGGCCTGTGTCTGCACCTGCAGCGCATGCGCGTGTCCGGCGTCACCGACGGGGGACGGGCCCGGGTGGTGCCCGAAGAAGGCCGCGTGGAGGAGATGCATGTGCAGCGGGTCTACAGCGCC
>JAMOVG010000212.1 GCA_027061725.1 Desulfobacteraceae bacterium | reverse complement strand
GTGGACGAGCTGTGCACGGCCGGCGAGCGCATCTTCAACGCCGAGCGCCTGTTCCTGGTACGGGCCGGGTTTTCGCGCCGTGATGACAGCCTGCCGCCGCGCATTGTGGCGGAGCCCCTTCCCGACGGGCCGGCCGAGGGTATGGTGTGCCACCTGGAGGAGATGCTGACCGACTACTACCACCTGCGGGGCTGGGACGCCGACGGTATCCCGACACCCGAAAAGCTGGCCGAGCTGGGCCTGGCGTAGCCATGCGGGTGCGCGTGAAGCTGCAGCTCACTTTCGCGCGCCGGGCTCCCGGCGGGCGGAACCCCTTCACCCTGGAGCTGGCTCCGGGCGGCACGGTGGCCGATGCCCTGAAGGCCGTTGGCATATCGGCGGCAACGCCCAAGGTCATCATGGTCAACGGGCGCGTGGCAACGGTGCGGCAGGCGCTGAACGAAGGCGACGAGTTGACCGTTTTTCCGCCTCTGGAGGGCGGTTGAGTCATTCCGCCGGGCGGGAACCCGTGCGGCGCAGTACGAGCGCCAGCACCAGCCCGGCGGCGATCATCAGGGCGCACAGCAGCTGGCCCATGGTGAAGGGCCCCCAGATAAAGCCCAGCTGCGGGTCGGGCTGCCGGAAGAATTCCAGCACGAAGCGAATAGCACCGTAGAAGCACAGGAAAAAGGCCACCATCATGCCGTCGGCGAAGCGGCGTTTGCGCAGGGTCCACAGGACGGCAAACAGCAGCAGGCCCTCGCCCAGGGCCTCGTAGAGCTGCGAGGGATGGCGGGGCAGCGGGCCGGCATTGGGGAACACCATCGCCCAGGGCACGTCGGTGACGCGGCCGTAGAGTTCGGCGTTCAGGAAGTTGCCGATGCGCCCGAAGAAGAGGCCCACCGGCGCGGTGACGATGACGCTGTCGGCGATGACCGCAAAAGGCATGGCGTTGCGGCGGGCGAACCACCAGCCGGCGGCGACGGCGCCCAGCAGGCCGCCGTGAAAGGACATGCCGCCGTGCCACACAGCGATGATCTCGATGGGGTTTTTCAGATAGGCCGCCAGGTCGGCATACTGGTAAAAGAGGATGTAACCCAAGCGGGCACCCACCACCAGACCGATGGCCAGGTACAGGATCAGGTCCTGGGCCTTGGGGCCCACCAGGCCGATTTCTCTGGCGCGCCGCTGGCGCTGCACCAGCAGGTAGCCGGCGATGAACCCCAGGACGTACATCATGCCGTACCAGCGCAGGTGAAAGGGGCCGATGCGCACGATGTCCGGGCTGATGTCAGGATAGCGCAGCATGGCCAGATTGTATAGCCGATTTGCGAAGGGCTTGAAAGAGGGTTTTTCAGCCCTGTAGGAAGTGCCGCCTCACGCCCGCAGGCCGAAAATCCCGTCGGCCGCGGGGAAGGGGCGCTACGGGAGAGAACACATGAGCAGATACCTGATGATCGATATCGGGGCCGGCACCATGGATGTGCTCTACCTGGACGAGGAGACGGACGTGGTCTACAAGGCGGTGGTGGCCTCGCCCGTGCGGATGCTGGCCGGCCGCGTGCGACAGGGGCGGGGAGACCTGCTGGTCACCGGCGGCGAAATGGGCGGCGGCGCCCTGACCCAGGCGCTGCGGGAGCGGGCCGGCCGTTTTGCCGTGATTATGAGCCGCTCGGCGTCCGCCACGGTGCACCGCGACCCGCAGAAGGTGCAGGCCATGGGCATAGAGGTAGTCGAAGACAGCCGAGCCGAGGAGCTCACGTCGCGCAAGGGGTTCGCGCACCTGGAACTGGCCGATCTGGATCCCGCCCGCATCGAGACTATCGTGCAGGGGTTCGGCGTGCCCTTCGCGTTCGACGTGGTGGCGGTGTGCGCCCAGGATCACGGCCGCCCACCGGCCGGGGTATCGGCCCTGGACTACCGGCACCTGATGTTCCGGCAGGTGCTCAGCGAGTCGCCCATGGTGCACCGGCTGCTCTACGACCCCAGGACCCTGCCGCAGACCATGACCCGCCTGCAGTGCATCGCCCGCAGCGCTGCGGCCCTGCCGGCCGGGGAGCTCTATCTCATGGACAGCGGCATGGCCGCCATTCTGGGCGCCGGGCTGGACCGCCAGGCCCGCGGGCGTGAAGTCTTCGCGGTGCTGGATATCGCCACCTCGCATACCGTGGCGGCCACGGTGGAAAACGGGCGTCTGGCCGGCTTTTTCGAGTACCACACCCACGACATCACCCCCTGGCGGCTGGAAGCGCTGCTGCGCGACCTGGCTGATGGCCGGTTGGCGCACCAGCAGCTGCTGGCCGAGGGCGGACACGGTGCCTGGGTGCGCCGCGCCGTGGGCCCTTCGGCGTTGGAGACCGTCATCGCCACGGGCCCCAAGCGGCGGATGCTGGAAGGCGCCTCGCTGGCGGTGCTGTGGGGCGCGCCCATGGGGGACAATATGATGACCGGCACCGCCGGCCTGCTGGAAGCCGTGCGCCGCCGCCGGGAGGATTGAAGGCCCCCAGGGGGCGTTACGGAAGGGGAAAAAGGGCGCGTGGTTAGGTGCTGCTTGCCGGCGGCTTGAGGGGAATATCCCACTTTTTCATGTACTTCCAGATGGCCGTGCGGCTCAGGCCCACCTGCCTTCCCACCTCGGCCTTGTTCCAGTTACAGGCGTTGAGCACCTCGAGAAGCTTCTCGCGGGTGAGCTTTGCGCGGGCCCGCGGCCGGGGCGGTGCCGCAAAGGGGGGCACGGTCACGATTTCCGGATGGTATTTCATCTGGCGGATCTCGATGGGCAGGTCGAAGACGTCGATGCGGTCGCTGTTACAGAGCACGAAGGCGTGCTCGATGGCATTTTCCAGTTCGCGCACGTTGCCCGGCCAGGAGTAGTCCAGGATGAGCTGCATGGCCGCGTGGCGCACGCCGGTGATGTGTTTGCCGGTTTTCTGGTTCTGCTTTTCGATGAAGTGGTTGACCAGCAGCGGAATGTCGTCGCGCCGGTTTCTCAGGGGCGGCAGCAGGATGGGAAACACCTTCAGGCGGTAATAGAGATCCTGCCGGAACTTGCCTTCCTGCACCAGGCCGAACAGGTCGCGGTTGGTGGCGGCGATGACACGGATGTTGACCTTGCGCTTGCGCGATTCTCCCACACGCTCAATTTCCCGCTCCTGCAGCACCCGCAGCAGCTTTACCTGGATGTAGGGGCTGATCTCACCGATTTCGTCCAAAAAAACGGTGCCGCCGTCGGCCTCCTCGAAGCGGCCCATACGGTCGCGCATGGCGCCGGTGAAGGCGCCCCGGACGTGTCCGAACAGTTCGCTTTCCAGCAGGGACTCGGACAACGCCGAACAGTTGACCGTGACCAGCGGCTTGTCCCGGAAAGGACCGTTGTAGTGAATGGCGCCGGCCACCAGTTCCTTGCCCGTGCCGCTTTCGCCCTGGATCAGGATGGTGGCGCTGCTGGACGCCGCTGCCTGGATGGCGGTGAAGACCTGCTGCATCTCCCGGCTCTTGCCGATGATGTTTCCCAGGCGGTGCCGTTCCTCCAGGCAGCGCTGGGCCTGCTCGGCCTTCAAGCGGGCTTTTTTCAGTTCGGTCAGGTCCGTCAGCGTTTCCACGATGCCGATGATGGCGCCCTCGTCGTCCCGCACCACCCGGGCGTTTTTGATCACCGGTACCTCGTGGCCGTCCTTGTGGCGCACCATGCACTCGTAGTCCTTGGATTCACCGTGTTCAAGAAGCCCGCAGGCCTTCAGACCCGAAGGGCACTCCTTGTCAAAACACTGGCTGCACTCCAGGATGTTGCAGGTCTTTCCCAGGGCCTCGGCCGGCGAGTAGCCGGTGATGCGCTCCATGGCGGCGTTCCAGGAGGAAATGCGGCCGCGGGTGTCCAAAGTGAAGACACCGTCGGCCATGAAGTGGATGATCTGGTTGAGGAAGCGGCTGTCCCACAAGTCGTGTGTTTCTGGCGGCATGGTCCAGATACCTTTTTTTGGAGGGTTGGAGAGGATGGTGTAACGTTACGGGTCCCGTACCTGTTACATTAGGTAACGTTGGGGGCGCTGTCAAGAGCGGAATGCGGCAACCCTTCAGGTGGTTGCCCTAGTTTTCCTGAAAAATGCCTTGGCAAATAGAAGGTCCGAAAGAACTGCCGGCGTTGGCGCGTGACGAACGGCAGCGATCAGCCCGGAAAAATAACGTTAGGTAACGTTACATTCTCAGGGCGGGCCGTGTGGAAAAAGGATACGTACCTAATTATTCAAAACAGGAACGCTATGGGGCGAGCCATTTAACGCATTGAATATGTGTGGTTATTTTTTCAGTGGCGGTGGACTGACCGTTTTCACTCCAGGGTGGCACGGTATTTGTAGTGTTGAAGGGTGAAGGGAAAAAGAGACACAAAACCGGGTGATTCCCGGAAAGAAAAACCACCCAGGAAAGGAGACCGCCATGAAAGCCAGAAATTGTTGCAAAACCATGGAGATGGAGCTGACGGCCTGGAAAGCCATCGTCTACGACATTGTCCGCAAGATGGAGGCGCTTCCCCATGAAACCAAGGAGAAGGTTCTGCCCAACATCGAGGATATCCACATGATGATCTCCGACATGGATGAGCGCATCGAGGAGATCCGCGACAACTGCACACCGGAAACCGGCATCGACGACATCCGCACCGAGAAAGAGGAGTTCGACAGGCACTTGGCCACTCTGCGGGTGAGCGTCGACGAAGCCATGAGGGGGCTGGGGGCCGGTAACTTCGGGGGCTAACGGCAGGCCGCGTCCCATGACCGCCACCTGCTTCGACGCAGGGGCAGCCCGTCGGTTGCCCTTGCGGGAGCGGATCCCTTCCGGGGGGCTCCCCCGGGATGCAGGGGCGCAGTTTTTTTTGACAATTCGTGCCGAGGCCGGACAGCCCCCTGGATCCGGGCCTCTCCATCGAAACGGTGTAGGGGATTCAGCAACGATGGAACAGGCAATTGCAGTAGACGGAGTTCGTTTCGAGCAGTTGATCGCAGAAGGAGTGACACTGGTAGATTTCAACGCCCCGTGGTGTGCCCCCTGCCGGATTCAGAGCCCGATTATTTCCAAACTGTCACGCAAATACAAGGGCCGCGCCGCCGTCGTGGAGGTCAATGTGGATGAGAATCAGCGCCAGGCCCTCAAACTGGGGATCACCAGCATCCCGACCATGATCATCTTCAAGAACGGCCGCGAAATGAAGCGTTTCGTCGGGCTTCAAAGCGCCGAAGACCTCATCACCGCCATGGAGCAGGTACTGCAATCTCAGGGGGGACGTCTTTAAATAACGAAACAATTCGCCTTTGGTAGGCTGTTTGCGCCGTGGGGGACAAGGCGGGTTACTGAATTTTTTAAGGACGCCCCCCTTGTATTTTTCGGCGCAGCATTTTATCATTAGAGTATGCACAGGCGGACCCTATCCCCCGGAACCGAGAAGCCCATGGTGCCGACCCTCAAACAACTTTGCGGATCCAAGGTCGACTGTGATGTCGACACGCTGGAGCACACGATCCAACTGGCCGTGGAGATAGCCCGGGAGGGGCGTGAGGGCCACAAGATCGGAACCCTCTTCGTGGTATCCGACGAGCGGGAGACCATGCGGCGTTCGCGCAATCTCATCCTGGACCCCCTGTTCGGCCACCCTCCGGAGGCCAAGCGCATCTCCGACCCCAACATGCGCGAGACCATCAAGGAACTGGCCCAGCTCGACGGCGCTTTCATTGTGGGCGGCGACGGTGTGGTCATCTCTGCGGCGCGCTATATCAACGCCTCGGCCGACGGCATTGAACTGCCCCTGGGCCTGGGCAGCCGGCACGTGGCCGCGGCTTCCATCACCCGCGACACCCATGCCGTGGCCGTGGTGGTCTCGGAAAGCTCGGTGGTGCGGCTGTTCAACGAAGGCCGCTTGATCGCCGAGATCATTCCGGAAATCTGGCTGTTCAGCCACGAAAGCGTCAAGATCAGCGGCCCCTGCCAGGAAAACCGCATCGCGGACCTGCGCATTTTTTCAGTCCGGGACACGGTCTGAGTGGCCTGATTCATCCAGACGGTGGCATTTGTCCGGCAATGCGCCCCGTGCGGTGGCGTTGTGAAAATTCCAACATTTGCCGGATGTTCCGAATTTTTCGCCCCTCGCCGGACGGGCGCCTCGGCGACTTTGGTGCGTCACCGGTTTTGCGAACCGGACCACTGAGAAACTGCTTCCCCACCCTTTTTCTTCGACAAACTGCCCGGGTATGGCGCATTATTAAAGAATAAAATCATTTAAAGTAATGAACAAAAAAATTGCATGCCAAAACTTGACAAGCAAAAAATTGTTTTTATTTTATAGGCCAAAAAAGGACATGCAACGGCACCAGTGAGGTAGCCTAAATAAAAAGGATCAGGAGGTGTCATTATGGAACTCGTCAAGTGGAATCCCATGAAAGATATGTTCAGTCTGCGCAACCGTATCAACGCCATGTTCGATGATTTCTTCTATCCGACCACCAGGAGCGAGGGCGACTGGGGTCTGTCGAGCTGGGAACCGCGCGTGGACATTTACGATGACAAGGACAACATCGTAATCAAGGCCGAAATGCCGGGCGTCGACAAGAAGGACATCAAAGTGGACGTCAAGGATCGTGTCCTCACCCTGAGCGGGGAACGCTCTGCTGACAAGGAAGTCAAGGAGGACAGCTACTACCGTCGCGAGAGAACCTTCGGCCGCTTTGAACGTTCCTTCACCCTGCCCGGCGAGATCGATCCCGAGAAGATCGCGGCCGAGTACAAGGATGGTGTTCTGAAGATCGTGGTTCCCAAACCCGAAGAGCAGAAACCCAAGCAGATCGCCATTCACTAACGCACATGCGGCGGCGGCTCCCCTGCCGGGGGGCCGTCCGCCCCGATGCACCACAGTGAAGCGGGGAGGTGATGGTCATGCTGCGTAAACTGGGTTACTATGTTCCGGGAAGTGTACTGATTCTACTGGGAATTCTGATTGTTGCGGTTCCTGAACTGCTGGTGGCGCTGGTGGCCGCCACGCTGATCACCATCGGCATTGGCGTGCTGTACGCGGCGCACCATGTGCGCAAGCTGCACGAAGAGTTCGGGAAACTAGAAGACGAAGCCTTCTTCGGCGACGGGTTCTATGATCCTTTCGTGAATTTCGAGCGCGCGTTCTTCGGCCGCCTGTGGTAATCTGAACGAAAGCGCAGACGTGCCGTACCCGGCTCACGGGGCGGTATCGGCGGAATTGCCGATGCCGCCCCGTTTTGTTTGGGGGCCGGAAAAAAGCACTAGGCCGGCCCCCTGACACCGATTTCGGTGAGCCGCCGGTTGAAGTCGGCCCGCCGCGGATTTCCGTTGAAGTGGAAGAGGTGGCTGGTACAGGTGCAGTCTGAGGCTCCGAAGCCCGGCGCCGGCGTACGGCTGTCGTCCGTGTGCGCCAGCACCCCGGCCCAGCGGCACTCCAGCCGGTCCCGGTGAGCAGCCATCCAGACATCCACGATGGCGGCCCGCGTCTTCAGGTAGTCGATGTGCCAGTGGGGACGGGGGCTTTGGCCGAAGTGGTGTTTCAGGCGGGCAGCCAATCCCCCCGGGCCGTGAGCGCTGCCGACGTAGGCATAGTATCCGGCGGGAAAAGCAATGGTTCCCAGCCGGCCGATTTCCAAAGCAGCGTGACGCCGGAGGTGCAGGATAAGAACATAGGTCCCCCCCTCTCTCGGCGCCGCTACCCCAAGCCCCTTCTCCTGCGCCGCCGCCCGGGGCCGTGTCCCCGGAAGCGATAGTCACCGCCCCCGACGGAAATCACCTTGCCGGTCACCAGCGCCTGGGCCACGGTGCGGCGGGCCTGGGACAGGATGCGTCCGTAGGTCTGCCGCGATACCTGCATTAGGCCGGCGGCGGTCTCCTGGTCCAGCCCCTCGAAATCGCTGAGGCGGATGGCCTCCATTTCCTCGACGCTCAACCGCACCTCGCCGCTGGGCGCACCCTGCAGCGGTCCAAAGCGTGTCAGAAAAGGATACTGGGAAACAAGACGAGGCTTTTTGGGCCTGGGCACGGTTTGGAGAGCCTCCTTTTTGGTCGTTTTACCAAAATGTAGCACCGTATCGGCGAACCGTCAAGGTTGCGGCCCGAAAGCGGCAGGGCCATTCAAAGCCGTTGGTCTGCCCGTTGCGGGCACCCCTCCGTTATTCGAATCCATCCGTACGCGAGTGGTGCGCAACCCATACCTGCCTACCCCGGTCTAAAAGATGCCGCCTCATGAAATACGAGCGGCCCGTTGTGCTTCGCAGGAGGCGGCATGCCCGGCATCGGACGGCCGATTCGCGGCAGATCCGCAATGGCCACCGTGCCGCCGCTCGGCAGCTTCACGGCTTTGCGTCTTTGCGCCCCTCCTCGAGGCCTTTCTTCACTGTCGCCCGGGCCGACTCCAGCACCTTGCCCGCGAAACGATATTCCAGCGCCCGGTCCAGCATGGGCGGGGAGATGATCCGCTCGCGGGCCGCCACCGCCGCCACCGCCGCCAGTGCGCGGTCCGGCGGGCGCACGCCCAGTGCCTTGAAGTCGATAGTGTGCACGCGGGCCGGGCTTTCGGGCAGGGTCACGTCGGCAGCTGCCAGCACCAGGGTGTTTTCGCCGAAGTGCGCGAAAGCCGCCCGGCGGCGGTCCACGCCTTCCTGGGCCAGGGCCAGCACCACGTCCGGCGTCTCGATGCCGGTGTAGCCGATTGCTTCGTCCGATACGATTACTTCGCTGATAGAGGGCCCCCGCAGCACGGTGATGTTGTACTCGTTTTTCTGGGTGACCTGCAGCCCGGCGGTCATGGCCGCCAGCCCGACGATTTCACCGGCTGTGATGATGCGCTGGCCGGCGCTGCCCAGGATGACCAATTCCTGCCGTTTTCCGGCAAGTGGCGTGAATTCGGGCGGGACCTCCAGGGGCGGCTTGGTTGGCGGCAATTCGGCCTGCTGCCGGGCGTAGCTTCGTCCGTACTCGGGGCGCCGGTTTTCGGCGATGACGCCCTGTCCGCCGGGCATGTCCGCCAGGTTCTCATCGATCATCTTCGGTGTCAGGCGGTTTTTACGTGTGTATCGGCCGGGACAGATGCCCCAGATGTCCAGCACCGAAAAGCCCTCGAAGGCGATGGCGGCGCGGATGTTCTCAGCCAGGCCCTTGGACAGGCCCGAGCAGCGCGCCGCATAGGGCGCGCCGGCGGCCTCCACCAGGCGGCAAAGGTCCATGGGCTTTTCCAGCCGGTTGAGAAAGGACGATCCGGCCTGAGCCTCTGGCGGCGTGGTGACCGAGCACTGGCCGCCGGTCATGCCGAAGTTAAAGTTGTTGAGCACCAGCAGGGTCAGGTCCAGGTTGCGCCGACAGGCTGCCAGCAGGTGCGCACCGCCGATGCCCAGGCCGCCGTCTCCCATGGTCACCACCACGGTCAGTTCCGGTCGTGCCATCTTCAGGCCCGTGGCGTAGGTCAGGGCGCGGCCGTGCAGGCCGTGCATGGCATGGGTGTTGAAGAAGGTGTCAAACAGGCCCGAGCAGCCGATGTCGCTGACGAGGGCGATGCGGTTGGCGGGCAGTCCCAGCAGGGCGAAAGCCTTGTCCAGGCCGTGTACCACGCGCTCGTGCGTACAGCCGGGGCAGAACACCGGCGGCCGGCTGTCGTTGATCAGGCTATCCATGGCAGATCACCTCCTCGATGGTCTCGGGATGGATCAGACGGCCGTCCATCTGCCCGATGAAGTCGATGTGTTGATTCCCCAGCACTCGCCGTATCTCCCGCACGTACTGTCCCAGGTTCATCTCGACGACCACGATGCGGCCGGCGCCGGCCGCCTTTTCCCGGATGAGGGCTTCCGGAACCGGCCAGAGCGTTTTCAGAACCAGCAACGAAGCCGTGGTCCCGGCGGCGCGGGCGGCGTCCACCGCACTGCGGGCGGCGCGGGCGCTGACGCCGTAAGTGATGACCAGGGTGTCGGCATCCGGCGGTCCGTAAAACTCCCAGTAGGTGAAGGTGTCCACCGCCGAGCGCAGCTTGCGGTCCAGGCGCTGCTGGGCGGCGGCGATCTGGACGGCATCGGTGGTGATGTATCCATCCGGCCCGTGGGTCGACGAGGTTTGCCGCACCAGGATATCCGCTCCGATGGGCAGAAAATCGGGCACGTCGCGGCCGTCTGCAACGGCAAAGGGCCGGTAGGGCGGCGGCCCGGCAAACCCGCGCCGTTCGACGATTTCCGGCTGCGGCAGAGACCGCAGGTCGACGCTTTCGCGGGTCATGCCGATTTCCTTGTTCGAGGCGATAAAGACCGGGCAGCGGTAGGTTTCGGCCAGGTTGAAAGCCGCCATGGTGAGCACGAAGCAGTCGGCTGGATTCACCGGCGCCAGCGCGATGACGGGCAGACCGCCAGAGTTTCCCCAGCGCAGGAACTGGATGTCGCCGTCGGCACCACGGGTGGCCGAGCCGGTGGAGGGCCCTAGGCGCTGGACGTCCACGATAACAATGGGGATCTCGCTGCCGATGGCGAAGGAGATCTGTTCGCTGTAGAGGCTGATGCCGGGGCCCGAAGTGGCCGTCATGGCCTTGAGGCCGGCCATGGAGGCCCCCAGGCAGAAACCGATGGAGGCGATTTCGTCCTCGCCCTGCAGGCAGATGCCCCCCGCGGGCGGTAGCAGGGTTAACATGGACTGGAAGATGGTGGTAGCCGGCGTGATGGGATAGCCGGCGAAAAAGCGGCAGCCGGCCGCCATCGCCCCGTGGGCGATGGCCTCGTTGCCTTCCATGAAACTCGCGGTCATGACCGGTTCTCCTTAGACGATGCCCACTTCTTGGATGGGGCGGTTTTCCAGGATGCGCCGGGGACTGAAGATGGACAGGTCCAGCACCGGCGGTTTCCCCAGGATCAGCTCCGAGATGTAGCGGCCCACGGCCGGGGCCTGCTGCAGACCATGTCCGGAGAAGCCGTTGACCAGGTAAAAACCCGTCAGTTCAGGCCACTGTCCCAGGATGGCGTTTCGGTCCAGGGTGTTGACGGCGTACAGTCCGGCCCAGCCGCGCACCAGTTTGAGACGCTCGAAGTCCGGTACGAAGGCGGCCAGCTCCAGCCACAGGACATCGAAAAAGCGCCGCTGGTCGTAGCTGAAGCTGTAGCCCGTGGGGTCTTCTTCCATGGATTTTCCCACCAGGATCAGCCCGCCGGTCTCGGTGCGGAAGTAGAGTCCCGAGGGCAGGATGGTCAGCGGCAGGGGGCCTCCGGGCTTGACGGCCGTGTCCACCACAAAGACCTGGCGCTTGACCGGCACCACCGGTATGTCCACGCCCGCCGTGGCGGCCAGGTCCGCGGCCCAGGCCCCGGCACAGTTGACCACACAGCCGGCGGCCAGCTGTTCCCCCGAGGCCAGGCGTACCCCCGTGGCCCGGCCGTCGCGGTGCGTCACAGCGACGACTTCGTCCTTGACGAAATCAGCGCCCAGGGCGCGCGCCTTGGCGCGGTAGCCCATGAGCACGGCCTGGGCATCGAAGTGGCCGTCACCGGGGCCGAAGGTGGCCCCCACGATGCCTTCCGGCCGATAGAGGGGGTAGCGCTGCTTCACGGTTTCCGGGTCCCACCACTCGACCCGGCAGCCCATCCCCTGCTGGAGCTCAAAGGCCCGGCGGAAGATCTCCCGGCCGGCCGCGTCCACCAGGAAAAGGTTGCCCTCGGGGCGGAACATCACCCTGGGCCCTTGTCCGTCCACGGCCATGTCCTCTTCGAATGTCTCGAACACCGAGAGCGTGTAGCGCGAGATCTCAATGTTTTCGCGCAGGCTGAACTGAATGCGCACGTTGGCCAGGGACAGGGAGCTGGAAGCGTGTTCGTAAGCCGGATCGCGCTCCACCACGGTGACGTTGAGTGCACCGTCGGCGGCCATGAGGTGGTAGGCTACCGAGGCGCCCATCACACCGCCGCCGACGATGGCCACATCAGCGTGCTGGCTTTTTGCCATAGGTTTCCTCCTTTGCAGCGATCCGATTTTGGGTTTTGTCCCGTCCCGCGGGTTGTCCCGGGGTCATGGCCTGCCGCAGCCTCTCCAGCCAGGGGGCCATGGCCGCACGGTGTTCGGGCGGCACCATCAGGACCGTCAGGGGGCTGTTGGCCGCCAGGCCCGACGGCAGGTCAGTGGCTGGCGGCGGAATCCGTCCCGGAAAACGGCCGAGCCAGACGGGCAGCACCGCCAGGCTGCCGGAAACCCCGTTGGCGTCCAGGTGTTCGATGCACTGCAGGAACACAGTATTCAGGGACAGGGTGAATTCATCCATGCTGGCGTAACCGGAGACACCGCAGTCCGATGTCGACACCAGGCACCGGCAGGCGAAGGGCCTGGCGGCATACACCGGGCAGGTTTCCCGTGTCAGCAGGGGGCAGCGGCCCGCATTGGCCACCTCCGTCGCTTCCGGTGGTGTGCGGCCCTCGGCGTACAGGCGGGCGAGTTTGTTGGTGGTCAGCGGCGCCGCCGGGGGACGGCTGCCGGCTTGCGTCGCCAGGCGCTGCAGCAGGTCCGCCCGAACCGATCGCGGAAGCGTGTCGAGCAGGTAGCGGGCTTCCAGGCTGGTGAGTGTTACATTGGCCGTGCAGCAGTGGGCGCAGCCCCGCCGGCAGAACAAGTTCAACCCCTTGACGAAGCGGTCGTAGAGTCTGTAGACGGCTTCCAGGGCCGCCAGCCGGGGCCCCCCGTGCACCGGGTTGGTTCCAGGGCGGTTCACTCGCTGACCTGTTGGCGGCGGTACTGCAGGTAGCCGTTGCGCAGGGCTTCGTACGGGTCGATGGCGGCATCCTTGATGGCCTCGTAGTCGCCGATGCGGAAAGAGGTCAGGTTGATCATGTCCAGGGCGCGCGTTCCGATGCCGATGGTGGTCGTGTTGAAGTAGGTCACCGGGTCGATGAAAATGTCGCCCACCATGCCGATGGTGTCCCGCAGTGAGGACGGGCCCAGCAGGGGCCAGACGATGTAAAACCCCTCGCCGATGCCGTAGCGCCCGAAGGTCTGGCCCAGGTCCTCGGGGTGGGTCTGCAGGTCCGGGTACAGGGGCGTCAAGTCGTTGAGGCCGCCGCAGCCCACCGTGGAGTTGATGAAGAAGCGGGTCAGTTCCCGAGCCGCCGAGGTAAACTTGCCTTGCAGCAGGCAGTTGGCGAAACGGATGGGGGCCGCGATGTTGTAGAAAAAATTCTTGACGCACAGGCGAAACTGCTTCGGGGCCACCTTGCGGTAAGCCAAGGCCACGGGCTTGAGCACCCAGAAATAGGCGCGGTCGTTGAAGACGTACATGGCGCGGTTGAAGGGCGCCAGCGGGTCGGGGACATCCATGGCCGGCTCGGTGTCCTCGTCTTCGTCCAGGAAATCCTCGTCGTCCGTGTAGGCATCGTCGGAAAATTCGGAATCATCAGTGGCCTGGGCGGCGCCGGAGTCGGCTTTGCCGCCGGCGGTTTCGGCCGGCGTGGCCGAAGAAGAGGACACCCGGACCACCTGTGCCGCAGGCGACGGTGCGCCGCTTTCCGGAGTCCGCATATCGGCCGGCCCACCAGCGGTTCGCTTGTGGGCGCAGCCCGTCAGCGCCAGCAGAACCACCATCAGGGCCGCGAGACTCCTGGACCCAATGAGAGCATGACGATCGGTTTTTTTATTCATTTTCCATGCGATCGACTTTTTTCTGCAGCAGGGCTATCAGTTGGGCGGGTTTCTTGTTGACCAGGTACCTGTTGAACTGGGAGCGGTAGTTCTTGACGAGGCTGATACCCTCGACCATTACGTCGTAGACCTTCCACCGGTTGTTCTTGAGGTGCATCCTGTAGTCCACCGGAAAATCGCCGCTGGGGCGCACCACTTTGGTCATCACGACGGCCCGGGTGGGCGAGGTCTTTTTCTCGCCCAGCCAGACCACCTTGTAGTCCTCCTGGGTGCTCTGGATTTTCCGCGAATAGGTTTTCTTGAGGATCTTGGCGAACAGTTCGGTGAATTTCTTGCGCTGCTCGGGGGTGAAGCGCCGCCAGTTGCGCCCTAGGGCACGCCGGGAAATCTCAACGCTGTCGAAGATGTCGCCGGTGTACTCGAAGAGCTTTTCACGCTGGATCTTGCGCTTCTCGGGCGTGTTGTACTGCGGGTCCTTGAGCAGGGCCAGGACCTTGTTTACGGGGACCCTCAGAGTCTCCATGGGTCCCGGCGCCCCGGCGACAGCCGGTGCGGTGACCACCAGCAGCAGGCCCAGGCAGAAGGTGACAATGGTTTTCATGTGTGCACTTCCCCTCGTTTCTGTGGAAAGGCGGCCTACTTGATGCCGCCGAAGACATACTTGCTGATCAGTTCCTCAAGGTCGATGGCCGATTCGG
The DNA here is from genome assembly GCA_027061725.1 of Desulfobacteraceae bacterium. Lineage (GTDB taxonomy): Bacteria > Desulfobacterota > Desulfobacteria > Desulfobacterales > JALSRD01 > JALSRD01. Next base: position 25,848 of record JAMOVG010000212.1, on the reverse strand, counting down.
TTTCCATGATCATACCGCCCGGCTTGAGGACTTCATCGGAGCCCCCGGGGGAAATTTTGATGTATTTATCGCCGATCAGGCCGGCCGTTTTCACCGACGCGATGGTGTCGTCGGTGAGTTCGATGCCCTTGCGGATTTTCAGGTCCACCAGGGCCACCATCTGGTCCACGTCGAGGTTGATGGCGTCTACCTGCCCCACCTGCACGCCCGCGATTTCCACCTGGGCGCCGGTCTTGAGTCCGGAAACCGACTCGAATTTGGCCTGCAGGTGATAATAGTTTCCCCCGATCAGCTCCATTTTTCCCAACTGGATGGTCAGGTAACCGACACACACAATGCCGATCAATACGAAAATGCCGACAACCATTTCCGCAGACGATTTTTTCATGTTTCCTCCGCTATGGTACAGACCCGAAACTCGAAAAAGGTCTTCTGGTTCTGCTCCGCTCCGGCCAGCAGTTCCTCGAGCTGGCTGTTTTCGTGCACCTCCACGAAGCCGGCGCTGATGGACACGCAGAAGTTGGCCCCGGGGCGGCCCTCGAGCATTTTGTCCGGCTTGAGTTTTCCGGAGAGCCGCTCGCAGAAATCCTCAGCCCGTTTTCGGTTGCTGCCGGACAGGGACACCAGAATCTTGTTGAGCCCCAGGCGCGAGCAGGTGTCCGTTATGGACAGGAACTGCTGCACTTGCGTGGCCAGATTGCGCAGCACGATCTGGCCGGCCACGTGGCCGATGGTGTCGTTGATTTCGTCGATATTTTCCACCGTCAGCAGCACCAGCGAAAAGTGGATGTGGTGATTCCGCAGGTGGGCCATGTGCTCCCAGAATTTTTTGGTGCCCTGGGGCTGGGGCATCAGGCCGGTCAGGTCGTCGTGACGGGTCTCGAGGCCGTTGATGAATTCCTGGACGGCCGGGTCGGTGGATTCCAGGATGTCGTCGGGCTTTCCCTGCACAAGGATACGGCCCTCGTCGAGCATGGCCACCTGCTGGGAAATGTAAAAGACGTCCGGTATCTCGTGGCTGACGATGACGCCGGTGAACCCGTAACGCTTCTGGTAGTTGGAGATCATACTGTGCACGGCGTTCTTGCGGATGGGGTCCAGTCCCGTGGTGGGTTCGTCGAACAGTACGATCTCGGGATCCGTCACCAGGGCCCGCGCCAGGGCCACGCGCTTCTTCATGCCACCGGACAGCTGTGAGGGGTACTTGTCCTCGATCTGGTGCAGGTCCAGTTGGCGCATTTTCTCGCGCACCCGCTTGCGGATTTCGGCAGTGGAGTGGCCCCGGCGTTCGGCCAGCGGCAGGGCGATGTTTTCGAATACAGTCATGGAGTCGAACAGCGCCGTACCCTGGAACATGTAGCTCAGACGCTGCTTGAGGGCCTTTTTCTCCTTCTTGCTGAAATCCGTCAGGGGACGGCCGTCGAACAGGATGGTGCCGCTGTCGGGCTGCATCAGCCCGATGATCAGCTTGAGCATGACGCTCTTGCCCACGCCGCTCTTGCCGATGATGGTGGTTACCTGTCCCCGGTAGATGTCCAGGTCTACGCCACGCAGCACCCGGTTTTCACCGAAGCTCTTGAATACGTTTTGGAATTGGATGAGCGGCGTTTCCATGGCATCTCTTTACAACAGGATCGACGTCAGCACGTAGTCGGAGATCAGCACGAGGACACAGGAGGTGACCACGGCCGCGGTGGTCGACAGGCTGACCCCCTTGGCGCCAAAACCCTCCCGGCGGCGGTCGGTGTAAAAGCCCTCATAACAGCAGATCAGGGTTACGATGATGGCGAAAACGATGGACTTGATGAATCCCCCGCTGACGTCCTGCATGACCACGCTGCTCTGCACGCGGGCAAAATAGATGCCCGGGTTGATGCCCAGCAGCAGCGATCCCGTCAGGTAGCCGCCAATGATGCCGATGACGTCGAAAAGCGCCGTCAGAAGCGGGAAACTGATCAGGCCGGCGGCAATGCGCGGGCTCACCAGGAAGCGGATGGGGTCGATGTCCATGGTGGTCAGGGCATCGATCTGTTCCGAAATGCGCATGATGCCGATTTCGGCCGACATGGCCGAGCCGGCCCGTGCGATGACCATGATGGCGGCCAGCACGGGCCCCATTTCGCGGATTAGAGAGAGCGCCACGGCCGCTCCCAGCAGGCCCTCGGACCCGAACTTGACCAAGGTGTAGTAGCCCTGGATGCCCAGCACCATACCGGTGAAGGCGCCGGTCAGGCAGATGACGAACACCGATTTGGCGCCGATGAAATACACCTGCTGGATGATCTTGCGCACCTGCAGGGGCAGGGTGAAGATCTGGCTCAGGGCCTTGAAGAAGAAAATGGCGATGCGCCCCATCTCCTCGACGGGCGTTATGGCGTGCCGGCCCAGGGCCTCCAGGCCGTTGCGGATGGCTTCAGCGGTCGGCATCAGCAGGTGTTCTCCTCCGGCGGAACGGCGGAACGGTCGCCGGATACCGTACCCTCCGACCGGCACAGTCGGCAGCGGGCCTGGCTGCAGGCCTGGCAGGCGAAGCAGTCCGGGCAGGCGTGTTTGTGGCTTGCTGCGGGCGCCGGCGACGGGGTGAAGAGCTTCCCCTCAAGTCCGGGTACGGTGCAGAAAGACATGGGCGTCCCCTCCTACCATTTCCACATTACCGGGTCGTCGTCCAGGTGGTCCGTGACCAGCCGGCCGGCGGCGTCGATCATTTCCAGATCGCTGTCGGTGAGGTTCACTTCGGCGGCCCGGGCGTTTTGGCGGGCCTGTTCGGCATTGCGGGCCCCCGCGATGGCGCAGGTCATGGGCTGGCGGATCAGCCAGGCCAGGGCCACCTGGTTCATGGGCAGGCCCAGCCGGCCGCAGATGTCGCGCAGCTCCGCCAGGGCCTGCTGCACGCGCTCGAAAGCCTCCCCCTGGAAGAGCCGGTTCTTGAAGCGATGGTCCCCCTTGGCAAACCGGTGATCGGGGCCGAATTTGCCGGTCAGCAGACCTTGCGCCAGCGAGGAGTAGGCCAGGATGGTGATGCCGTTGTCTACACAGTAGGGCATGGCGTCCTTTTCCACGTGACGCCAGAACAGCGAATAGGGCGGCTGCAGGCTGTCGATCTGTCCGTATTGGGCGGCCTCCTCCAGTTGCCGGCGGGAAAAGTTGGAGACCCCGATGGCGCGGATCTTGCCCTGTTTCTTGAGTTCGTTCAGGGCCCGCATGGTTTCCTCCACGGGAACCTCGGGGGTTCCGAAGGAGCCCGCCGGCCAGTGGATTTGGTACAGGTCGATATAGTCCGTGTGCAGGTTGCGCAGGCTGCGGTGGCAGGCCTCGAACACCTGGTCGTAGGCCAGGTGATTGGCGAAGACCTTGGTGGCGTAAACCGCCTCCTTGCGTACGTCGCCCAGGGCCTTGTGCACGATGCGCTCCGAATGCCCGTCCCCGTATACCTCGGCCGTGTCCACGGTGGTCACGCCCTCGTCGAAGGCCGCTCGGATGGCGGCGATGGTCTCGGCGTCTTCGATGCCGGCCCACATCTTTTTGCCGGCCTGCCAGGTTCCCATGACGATGGGGCAAATCCGGATCTCGGATTTGCCCAGTTGGCGCGTCTCCATGAACGCCTCCCTGCTTTTTCAGCCACATTCCAATGTGTTGCAAAAATCAATCAGGAATAATTACCCCAGCGTCGGCCAAAAGGCAAGCACAAACTGGGGATGGACGCGCCAGTTGTCCGTTGCAAATCGCCGGGGGCGGTGATAGGCTGAAAGAGGAATCTGACGCCAGCGGCATCGCGGAATCGTGAACGACGATCGCCGTCGGGTTGTAAAAACTGCGGACACGCACACCCCATCGGAAAAAGGAGGATGCGTCATGGGAAAAGCGCTGGTAGCCTACATCAGTCGAACGGGAAACACCCAGAAGATGGCCGAGTTCATCGCCGAGGGCCTGCGCATCAGCGGCCAGGAGGTTGAGGTCAAAAAGGTCACCGACATTCGCAGCGCCAAGGATCTGGATGGCTATGACGGGTATCTCTTTGGCTGTCCCACCTATCACCGCGACATGACCAACGCCATGAAGACTTTTCTGTTCCTGGCGGAGAAACAGGACCTGGCCGGAAAGGCGGGCGGCGCCTTCTGTTCCTACACCCACAGCGGCGAATCAGGACCCATGATTTTCGACACCATGCAGTACGTCTACAAAATGGACATGGTCAACCTGGGCGCACTCAACCTCAAGGAGCAGATCATCGACACGCCTGATGGAATCAAGGCCTGCCAGGAGTACGGCAAGGCCGTGGCCGAAAAAATCACCCAAAGCTGAGCGTTTCAAAAGTTTCCTTAGCGGGTGAAGATCAGTTTGCTGCTGCGGTCTTGGCTGGAAACGGTCAGCCGTACGCGGACATCGTCCAGCGCCAGGCCTACCTCGGAGCGGGCCCTGTGGGGGGTGTTGTTGGTTTCACTCAGGTGCGCCAAGATGACGTGCTGCAGCGCTGGGTGTGCCACGGATTTGAGCAGCTCCCGCGTGTCCTGGTTGGACAGGTGCCCCAGGCGGCTGCGGATGCGCTGTTTCAGGGGCCAGGAGTAGGGGCCGTTGATCAGCATGTCGGGGTCGTGGTTGGCTTCCAGCACCAGGATGTGGGCCCCGCGCAGGTGTTCGCGCACCATGGCGGTGACGATGCCCAGGTCCGTGGCGATGGCCACCTTGCGGCCGTCTCCTTCCACGGTGAAACCCACCGGGTCGGCGGCGTCATGGGAGGTTGAAAAGGGTCGGATATCCAAGGTGTTGATGCGAAAGGCCGTGCCGCAGGCGAAATCCACGGCCTGTGGCAGGACGCCCAGCCGCTCGGCGGCCCGCAGGGTACCCGCGTTGATATAGACCGGCAGGCCGAAACGGCGCGCCAGTACCCCCACGGCGTTGACGTGATCGTTGTGCTCGTGGGAGACCACGATGGCGTCCAGGTTGTCGGGAGACAGGCCGCGGGAAGCCATACGCCGCTGGATCTCAATACCCGACAGGCCGGCGTCGAACAGGACGGCCGTGGTGCCGTCGGAGACATAGATGGCGTTGCCCCGGCTGCCCGAGGCCAGCATGCACACCGCCAGGTGCCCGCCGGGCGTCCGGCTGCCGGCGGCGCCGCCCGATTCTCCGCTTTTCATGTATCCCCGGTGTGGCCGAAACCGCCGTCACCGCGGTCGGTTGGCGGCAGCTGCTCCACCTCCGCGAAAGTCGCCCGGCAGACCTGCTGGATGACCATCTGGGCGATGCGCTGACCGCGTCTGAAAGTGTAGGGTTTTCTCCCCAGGTTGATGACGGCCACGCGAATTTCGCCGCGGTAGTCGGCGTCGATGGTGCCCGGTGCGTTGATCAGCCCGATGCCGTGCCGGACCGCCAGTCCGCTGCGGGGGCGGATCTGCCCCTCGAAACCCTCGGGAATGGCCACGGCAAAACCGGTGGGGATCAGTGCAATTTCCCCGGGGGGCAGGGTCAGGTCGGTTTCAAGCGCGGCGTGCAGGTCCATGCCGGCCGCATGGGCCGTCATGTAGCGCGGCAGGGGGATGTCGGCGTCGGTCGCCGGGTTCAGGCGGCGAATCCTTATGACGGGCCGATCAGACAAGGCTCTCGAACCGGTGGGCGTCGGGAACCGGACCGATCACGGTCAGGGCGGTTTCGCCTGGCTGGAACAGGTGGCCGGCCAGATGCTGGATATCCCTGGCGGTGACGGATTCGATTTCGGCCACCACCTCATCCAGCGGAACCTGCCGGCCGAAGTGAAATTCGTTCTGGGCCAGGCGCACCATCTGGTTGTCGTTGCTCTCGGCGGCCAACAGCAGGCTGCCCTTGGTGTACTCCTTGGCGTCGCGCAGCTCGTCATCGCCCACCGGTGCTTCGCACAGGGCGCGCAGGGCCTCGATGATCAGTTGCACGGATTCCTGCGCGTTGCGCGGTTCGACCCCGGCGCAGGCGCCGCTCATGCCGCTGTCCACGTAAGCGTGCGCGAAGGAGTAAACCGAGTAGGCCAGGCCGCGGCGTTCGCGGATCTCCTGGAACAGGCGCGAACTCATGTTGCCGCCAAGGATGGCGCTCATCAGCGAGAAGGCGTAGCGCTGCGGGTCGGCAATGGGCAGCCCCCGCGTGGCCACGCACAGGTGGGTCTGCTCCAGGTCGCGGGGGCACAGCTCCACCCGCGCCCGGCCCCGGGCCGGCTGCCGCCGCGGAAAGTGCCCGCCGTTTTCGATGGTTCCAAAAAGCGGGGCCACTAGGTCCACGAAACGGTCGTGGTCCAGGTGGCCGGCGGCCGAGACGATGATGCGCCCGGGCTGGTAAAGGCGCCGGAAGAAGGCCCGGATCTGCCCGGCGCTGAAACCCAGGATGTTTTCGCGCGTTCCCATCACCGGGCGGCCGAGGGGGTGATCGCCCCACCAGGTGCGGCCGGCCAGCAGGTGCAGGTACTCGTCGGGGCTGTCTTCCAGCATGCCGATCTCCTGGCAGATGACCGCCCGCTCGCGTTCCACCTCCTCCTCGTCGAACACCGAGTTGAGAAAGATGTCCGACAGGATGTCCACCATGGTTTCCAGGTGGCTGTCCAGGACCTTGGCGTGGTAGCAGGTGTTCTCCATGCCGGTGAAGGCGTTGGTGTAGCCCCCGATGGCGTCGAACTCCTTGGCGATGTCAAAGGCGCTGCGCTTGCGCGTGCCCTTGAAAATCATGTGCTCGATGAAATGCGAGAGCCCCTGTTCGGCCTCGCTTTCATCGCGGGCACCCACATTCACCCAGACCCCCATGGAAACCGACCGGCTGTGGGGCATGGCCTCGGTGAGAATGCGGACGCCGTTGTCAAGTACCGTTTTATTTACGGCGGGAGCCATGGCCTTTTTCCATCAGGGCCTTGCGGCTCAGGCGGATCTTGCCGTCACGCGAGATCTCCAGCACCTTGACCTTGATGCGGTCGCCTTCTTTGACGATGTCCGACACCTTGGTAACCCGCTGGGGGGCCAGCTGCGAAATGTGCACCAGTCCGTCGGTGCCGGGCAGGATCTCGACAAAGGCGCCGAAGTCGGTAATCTTGACCACCTTGCCCTCGTAAACCGCGCCGATTTCCGGCTCCTGGGTGATGTCTTCCACCATCTTCTTGGCCTTCTCGCCCTCTTCCTTGGAAAAGGCCGCGATCTTGACCAGGCCGCTGTCGTCGATCTCGATGCGCGTGTTGGTCTCGCTCTGAATGGCGCGCACCACCTTGCCGCCGGTGCCGATGACGTCGCCGATCTTGTCCGGCTTGATGTTGACCGTCACGATGGACGGCGCATAGGGCGATACTTCCCTGCGGGGCTTGCCGATGGCCTCGAGCATGCGGTCCAGGATGAAGAGGCGCCCCTCGCGGGCCTGCGCCAGGGCCTTTTCCAGGATGTCGCGCGGCAGCTCGTGGATCTTGATGTCCATCTGCAGGGCGGTGATGCCCTCCGCCGTGCCGGCCACCTTAAAGTCCATGTCACCGGTGTGGTCCTCGTCACCCAGGATGTCAGAAAGCACCACCACCTTGTCGCCTTCCTGCACCAGCCCCATGGCAATGCCGGCTACCGGCGCCTTAATGGGGACACCGCCGTCCATGAGGGCCAGGATTCCGGAGCAGACCGTGCCCATGGAGGACGAACCGTTGGACTCCAGCACCTCGGAGACGATGCGGATGGTGTAATCGAAGACCTCCTTGTCCGGCAGCACCTTTTCGATGGCGCGCGTGGACAGACCGCCGTGGCCGATGTCGCGGCGGCTGGGGCCGCCGATGCGGCGCGCCTCACCCACCGAGAAGGGCGGGAAGTTGTAGTGCAGCATGAAAGGCCGGAACTCCTCACCGCTGAGGGTCTCGACGCGCTGCTCATCCTGACCGGATCCCAGGGTCAGCACGCCCAGCACCTGGGTCTCGCCGCGGGTGAACAGGCCGCTGCCGTGGGGCCGCGGCAGCACGCCGACCTCGCAGCTGATGGGCCGGATTTCGTCGAAGCGGCGGCCGTCGATGCGACGCTCCTCCTCCAGGATCAACCGGCGGCAGACGTCTTTCTGGATATCGCCGAGGATCTCGTAGACTTCCCCCTTGCGCTCGGCGTAGTCCTCGCCCAGGTTTTCGAAAATCTGGGCCTTGACCTCGCGCAGCTTGGCGTTGCGCTCCACCTTGGCCGGCGTCAGCACAGCCTCGCGGATGGCGTCAGTGGCTTCGGCGGACAGCTTTTCCACCAGCGCGGGATCCTTTTCCGGCGGCAGGAATTCGCGCTTGGGCTTTCCGGCGGCTTCCCTGAGCTTTTCCTGCAGCTCGATGAGCGGCTGCAGTTCGCGGTGACCGAAGAAAATGGCCTCCAGCATGTCTTTTTCGCCCACCACATCGGCGCCGCCTTCCACCATCACCACGCCCGTTTTGGAGCCGGCCACAATAATGTTAATGTCGCTCTCTTCCTGCTGGGCCAGGGTGGGGTTGACGATCAGCTCCCCGTCGATGCGGCCCACACGCACGCTGGCGATGGGGCCGGCGAAGGGTACGTCCGAAATTTCCAGGGCCGCCGAGGCCCCCAGCATGGCCAGGGTGTCGGGGTCGTTTTCCTGGTCCATCGACAGCACGGTGGCGATCACCTGAGTCTCGAAACGGTAGCCCTTGGGAAAAAGCGGCCGGATGGGCCGGTCGATGAGGCGCGCCGTGAGGGTTTCCTTTTCGCTGGGGCGCCCGATCTCACGCCGGAAATAGTTGCCGGGAATGCGCCCGGCCGCGTAGATCTTTTCCTGGTATTCCACCGTAAGAGGCAGAAAATCGACGTTGCGCTCGTCGTGGGTGGAAACCACCGATACGAGCACAACGGTTTCGCCGTACTGCACGACCACCGAGCCGGAGGCCTGCTTGGCGACCTTGCCGGTCTGGATGGAAAGCTCTTTTGTGCCAATTTGGGTCTTGAATGTGTGTTCCATAATAATATCAACTTCCTGAGGTAATGAATAACGACCGGGCTGCAGCGCGCACCCGTGGCGGCGCCCATCCGGTTAGTGCGGGAGAAAAGGTCCTTACCTTCTCAATCCCAGTGCCTCGATGATGGCACGATAACGTTTTACGTCCTTGTTTTTTACGTAGTTCAGCAGGCGTCGGCGACGGCCGACCAGGATCAGCAGCCCCCGGCGGGAGTGGTGGTCCTTCTTGTGCACCTTGAGATGCTCGGTCAGGTAGGCGATCCGGTGGCTCAGCAGGGCCACCTGGACTTCCGGTGATCCCGTATCGCTCTCGTGCAGCCTGAACTTTTCGATCAGTTTCTTTTTGTCTTCCGTTGAAAAAACCAATTTCTCTAAGCCTCCTGTATTCGGTGTGATGCGTCCTCTTGCTGGAACCGTTTCCGCAGCCGCGGCGGCGGCGTTTCCGGTCGAGTCTATGGCTTAACCGGCGAAAACGCAACAATAACCGTAGGGTTTGCCCCTTGCCGGCGTTTCCAGCACCGCCAGCAGGTCACCGCTGCTGCGATCGACAACCTTGATGTAAGGGTGGGACCGGCGGCCGGTGTCGATACCAGCGATTGCCAGGTCTTTTTCGTAAACAGGCCGGCCGTGGCGGATTTTTTCCGCCAGCGGCGCGTCGGCCCCGGCCGACGGAAAATCCCGCAGGGCCTCGGCCATGGAAATCACGTGCCGCTCCAGCGCACCCTCGCGCACCAGCTCCGGCAGGTCGTCCAGCGCCACCGCCATGGACAGATCGAAGTGGCTGCTGGCCGTGCGCCGCAGCGCGGACAGGTGCCCGCAGGTGCCCAGGGCACGGGCCATGTCGGCGGCCAGGGTCCGGATGTAGGTGCCTGCCGAGCAGTGCACCTGCATGCGGATGCGCGGCAGGTCGATCTGTACGATGCGGATGGCGTAGATCCGGATGCGCCGCGGCGGCTTCTGCACAGCAACGCCCTCGCGGGCCAGCCGGTAAAGCGGTTTTCCGCGGTGCTTGAGTGCCGAGTAGACCGGCGGCAGTTGCTCGATCCAGCCCTCGAAGCGCGCCGCACAGGCCCGGATCTGCGCTTCGTTCACGCCGTCCCAGGGCATCTCGGCCGTAACCCGGCCGGTGAGGTCCTGGGTGTCGGTTTCGGTTCCCAGGCGGATTTCGGCGTCGTAGCGTTTGCTGCCGTCCAAGAAGAAGCGCGACAGCCGCGCGGCCCGGTTCAGGCAGCACACCAGGACCCCGGTGGCGAAAGGGTCCAGTGTGCCGGTGTGACCGGCCTTGCGGACGCCTGTCGTGCGCTTGACGGCCGCCACCACGCCGGCCGAACTGATACCGGCGGGTTTGTCGACGATCAGGAAACCGTCTGGCCTGTTGTCACCCATACATCAAAATATCAAAGATCCGTGGCCAGCTCCAGAATCCTGGCCTTGAGTTCGGCCAGGCTCACGGCCTCCACGTTGAAACCGGCGGCGCTGGCGTGGCCGCCGCCGCCGAAGGCCGCGGCGATAGCCGCGGCGTCCACCGAGCCGTCGGAGCGCAGGCTGACATGATAGGGGCCGTTGCCGTTGGCGGCGGGCCCACCGTTTCCGTTCTGCTGGATGAGCACCGCCAGGCGTACGTCCTCGATGCCGCGGGCGTAGTTGATCATGCCGTCGGCGTCTTCCGGGCGGGTTCCGGTTTTCTCCAGCATTTTGCGGGTCACGGTCATCAGCGACACCTTGCCGTCGTGGGCCAGCTCGATAGTGTCCAGCGCCAGGTTGAGCAGCTTGATGCGTCCCAGCGAATAGGTGCCGTAGACGTACTGGGCCACCATCCAGGGATCCACCCCGATGGTCAGCATCTCTTCGCTGATGGCGAAGGCGGCCCGGTTGGTGTTGGAGAAGCGAAACGAACCGGTATCCGTCAGGATGCCGGTATACAGGGACCAGGCCATGGCCTCGCTGATGGTCACGCCCAGCTCATGGATCAGCCGATAGACGAGTTCGGCGCTGGCGCAGGCCTCGGTGTCGACGTACTGCAGGTCTCCGAAACCGTTGTTGGTAACGTGGTGGTCGATGTTGACCACTGTCCCGATGGCCCCGATGGCGGAGCCGGCCTCGCCGACGCGATCCAGGTTGCCGCAGTCGAGGATCACGGCCGTGTCGTAGGCCGAAAAATCCGCCACCCGGCTGACGATGCGGTCGATGGCCGGCAGGAACTGGTAGACCGCCGGGATCGCGCTTTCGTTGTACATGGTGACCTCTTTGCCCAAAGACTTCAGGGCCAAGCCCATGGCGATCAGAGAGCCGATGGCGTCTCCGTCGGGGTTGACATGCGAGGCCACCAGTGCGCGCCTACACGACTTCAGGTGCATCAGGGTCGATTTCATCGTCTATGTTCAGCGATTTCAGTACCTGGTTGATGTGCGTTCCGTATTCGAAGGTCTCGTCGTAGAAAAATTTAAGATCCGGCATATACCGCAGTCCCAGCCGGGGGGCAAGGCTGCGCTTGATGTAGCCCGTGGCGCAGCGGAACCCGCGGGCGGCCTCGTCGCGGTTTTCCAGGCCGCCGGTCACCGTGAAATAGACCCGGGCCATCCGCAGGTCGGATGTCAGGCGCACGGTGGTGATGGTGGCCATTTCCAGCCGCGGGTCGTTGAGGGTCTTCTGCAGCAGCTCCGAGATGAGTTTCTGGATCTGTCCGCCGACCCGATCTGATCGGGCAAAAGGTTTCATAAATGCATCAGTTCCATTTCACTGTCGATGATCTCCGCCTCGGCGAAGTCGTCGGCCAGGTTCAGCAGCTTGTCCATCTTGGAGTTCACCACGCCGCCGTCGTTGCCCACCAGCGAGAATCCCACCTGGATACGCTGGTGAACGTCGTTGTCGCCCACTTCGGCCACCGAGGCGTTGAAGTGGTTGCGGATCAGGGCGATCAGGGCCTTGACCACGCGGCGCTTTCCCTTGAGCGAGCGGCAGTCGTGCAGCCTGAAGGTCAAAATGCCGATGCCTACCACCATGTCGTGTTCCACTCCCGTTGTCGGGGCCGGCCCCGTTCACCGCTGACCGGTGAACAGGCGCCTCACTCCCTGAGTTCCGGCTTGATTTCTTCCAGGTAGAAGCACTCGATGATGTCGCCTACCTTGATGTCGTTGTAATTCTCGATGCCGATGCCGCACTCGTAGCCGCTCTGGACCTCCTTGACATCGTCCTTGAAGCGGCGCAGCGAGGCGATCTTGCCCTCGTAGCTGACCACGCCGTCGCGCAGCAGGCGCACCTGGCGGCCACGTTCGATCTTGCCGTCGGTCACGTAGCATCCGGCGATGGCGCCCACCTTGGGCACGTGGAAAACCTCGCGCACCTCGGCCTGCCCCAGCACCTGCTCCTCGAACGTGGAGGACATCATGCCCACGATGGCGTCCTTGACGTCCTTGATGACGTTGTAGATGACGTTGTAGTAGCGCATGTCGATCTGCTCGTCATTGGCCAGGGCCTGCACCTTGGGCGAGGGCCGCACGTTGAAGCCGATGATGATGGCGTCCGACACCGCGGCCAGCGCGACGTCTGACTCGGTGATGGTGCCCGTGGCGGCATGCACGATGTTAATGCGCACCTCCTCGTTGGACAGCTTGGTCAGCGAGTCGCGCAGCGCCTCAATGGAGCCGTGCACGTCGGCCTTGAGGATGATGTTGAGATCCTTGACGTCGCCCTCGCTCATCTTCTCAAAGAGCTTGTCCAAGCTCATGCGGCTGGTCTTGGCCAGCTCCTTGGCGCGCTGCTTCTGCAGGCGGTGCTCGGAGACCTGCTTGGCGTCCTTCTCGTCCTTGAGGGCGACGAGTTCGTCGCCGGCCTGGGGTACGCCCGACAGGCCCAGGATCTCCACCGGGGTTGCCGGGCCGGCCGAATCGATGCGCTCGCCGCGGTCGTTGATCAGTGAGCGCACCTTGCCGTAGTGTACGCCGCACACCACGGGTTCACCGGTGTGCAGGGTGCCCTCCTGGATGAGCACGGTGGCCACCGGGCCGCGCCCGGAGTCCAGCTTGGCCTCCACCACGTGGCCGAAGGCCAGTTTGTCGGGGTTGGCCTTGAGCTCCAGGATTTCGGCCTGCAGCATGATCATCTCCAGCAGTTCGTCGATGCCCTGGTTCTGCTTGGCGGACACCTTGACGAAAATGGTGTCGCCGCCCCAGTCTTCGGGCGTCAGCCCGTTTTCGGCCAGCTCACGCTGCACGCGCTCGGGGTCGGCGTTGGCCTTGTCGATCTTGTTGATGGCCACAATGATGGGCACCTCGGCGGCCCGGGCGTGGTTGATGGCCTCCACGGTCTGGGGCATCACGCCGTCGTCGGCGGCCACCACCAGCACCACGATGTCCGTCACGCTGGCGCCCCGGGCACGCATGGAGGTGAAGGCCTCGTGGCCCGGGGTGTCCAGGAACACGATTTGGCCCTTGTCGGTTTCGACCTTGTAGGCGCCGATGTGTTGGGTGATGCCGCCGGCCTCGCTCTGGGTGACGCGGGTCTTGCGGATGACGTCCAGCAGGGAGGTCTTGCCGTGGTCGACGTGGCCCATGACGGTCACCACCGGCGGGCGGGCCACCAGCTTGCCGGGTTCGTCTTCCTGGACCTTGAGCACGGCCTCTTCCTCGAAGACGGCCTTTTCGAGCTCGTAGTTGAACTCGGCTGCCACCAGTGCGGCGGTGTCAAAATCGATGGTCTGATTGACGGTGGCCATCACGCCCATGCCCATGAGCTTCATGATCAGCTCGTTGGACTTGATGCCCATGCGCTTGGCCAGATCTGAGAGCACGATGGTCTCGTCAATCTTGATGCGGCGCTTGATGGCCTTGGCCGTGGTGATCTGGGTCTTCTGGGCCGTGGCCGAGGCGGCCTTGCCCTTGGCACCCTTGCGGCCCCGGCGGCCGCGGCCGCCGCCGCTGTAAAGGTCGGCGCCTTCCACCACCGCTTTGCGGCGGAAGGAGATCTTCTTTTTGAAGAACTTGCGATCCTTGTCCTTCTTGCGGCCCTTCTTTCCGGCATCCCGGTCCCCGGTTCCCGCTGGCGGTCCCTGCACGCCGGTGGCGGCGGGTCTCTCGCGACGCAGTTCCGGCGGCGGGCCCAGCTTGATGATCTTGGCCGGCGTTTCCTTTTTGGCCAGCCGCTTCTTGATGCGGGCCATGGGCTTGACTACCGGTTCGGCCGGCTTTTCGGCTTCGGGCGCTTTTTCGGCCTTCGGCGCCTCCTCGGCCGGCTTTTCGGCGGTTTTCTCCTCGGTGGGCTTTTCTCCGGCGGGCTTTTCTTCGGCCGGCGCGGCCTCGGCTTGGGGGGCCTCGGGCGCCTTCTCCACGGGGGCTTCGGGCGCGGCCTCCTCTGCCGGGGTTTCGGGTGCGGGCGGCGCTTCCGGATCCGGCGCTTTGGGGGCCTCTGGTTTCTTGATGATCCTGGCGGCCTCTTTCCGCTTTCTCACGACCTTGGCCGGCGGCTCGGCGGCCGCTTCCTCGGTTGCGGGGGATTCTTCCGGGGCCGCGGCCTCCGCTTCGGCCGTCTCGGCGGCAGGCGGCTGCGTCTCCACGGCGGTTTCTTCCGCGGGGGCTTCGGCCGCGGCTTCCTCGGCCGGCGCCTCGTCCGCGGGCGGTGCCTCCGGTTCCTTGCTGACCACCCTCCTGCGCCGACGGATGACCGTCGGCTTCACCCGGGTTTCCTCGACCTGTTCGCCCTTGGCACCGAAAATATGGGCCTTGATCTTGGCGACGGCATCCTCGTCCAGAGAGCTCATGTGGCTCTTGACCGGCAGGTCGAGATCCCGGATTTTCTCCAGCAGCGCCTTGTTGGTCATGTTAAAATCTCTGGCAAGTTCATATATCCTGATCTTTGCCATTCATCCCCCTTGCTTCTGCATTTAGAAACGGTCTTTCCGCCGGAAGCTGCCCGGCCGTTCATCCCGTCTTACTCGGACGACGCCACGTCCCGGGCGGTATCCGTCTTGTTTTCCTCGTCGGCCGGTGACGGTGCCGGCTCCTGGGACTCGTCCGGCGCCGGTTCGGCCCCCTCGTCCGTCGCCTGCGCTTCGGCCGCGTCAGCGGTTTCGGCGTCTTCCGTCGGCGCTTGCTGCGGCGTTTCGCCGGCCGGCTCATCTGCGGTGTCCTCTGCGGCAGGCGGATCCGCTTCCTGGTCCCCTTCGGCTTCGTCCGGCGTCTCTTCCCCGGCCGCTGCCTGGGCCTCTTCGGACCCCGCCTCGGCGGATTCCCCGGCTGCCGCGGCTTCGGCCTCTTCGGCTTCCCGTGCGGCCAGCTCGAGGGCTTCGCGTTCGGCCTCGGCGGCCTGGACGGCCAGCTGCCTTTCGGCGGCCTCGATGAGCTGCAGCGCAGTCTCTTCATCGATGCCGCGGATCTGCATCAGGTCGTCCACCGAGGCGCGGCTGACCTCTTCGGCCGAGTAGAGGCCGCTTTCATAAAGGGCGTCGGCCAGGCTGACGGTCATGCCCTCCATGGCCACCAACGAGTCGTAGCCGCTCTGCATATCCTCGCTGTAGCGCGATTCGCTCTTGACGTCCAGGTGCCAGCCGGTCAGCTTCGAGGCCAGGCGCACGTTCTGTCCACGTTTGCCGATGGCGATGGACAGGAACTCATCGGGCACGATGACCTCCATGGACTTGTTCTCCTCGTCGATGATGACCCGCGATATCTCGGCCGGGGCCAGGGCGTTGCACACGAACTTGGCCGGGTCAACGTGCCAGGGTATGATGTCGATCTTCTCGCCCTTGAGTTCCTGGACCACGTTCTGGACGCGCGAGCCCTTCATGCCCACGCAGGCGCCCACGGGGTCGATGTCCGAGTCGTTGGAGGAGACGGCGATCTTGGCGCGCACACCGGGTTCGCGGGCGGCGCCCATGATGGTTACGATGCCCTCGCTGATCTCCGGCACCTCGGTCTTGAAGAGGTTCACCATGAAGTCGGGGTGCGTGCGGGACAGCACGATCTGCGGCCCGCGGGTTTCGTAGAGAATGTCGAGGATCAGCGCCCTGATGCGGTCGCCCCGGCGGTAGTTTTCCCGGGGAACCTGTTCGCGCACCGGCACGATGCCCTCGGTGGGGCCCAGGTTGACGATGATGTCGCCGCGGTCGAAACGCTGCACGATGCCGTTGATGATTTCGCCCTTGCGGTCGATGAAGCTGGCATAGACCGCGTCGCGCTCGGCGTCCTTCATCTTCTGGATGATCACCTGCTTGGCGGACTGGGCCGCGATGCGACCGAAGGTGGTGGTGTCCATTTTGGTGCCCAGGCTGTCGCCGATCTCGCATCCCGGGTCCAGACGGCGCCCCTCTTCGAGGCTGATCTCGATCTCCGGATCGGTCACCGTTTCGGTGACCTCCTTAAACTGGAAGACCTCGATCTCCCCGGTGCGCTCGTTGTACTGGGTCTCGATGTCGATCTTGCTGCCGAATTTCTTCTTGGCCGCCGATTTCACCGCCTCTTCCAGGGCGCTGATAAGTACGTCCCGGTCGATGCCCTTGTCACGACTGATCTGGTCGACAACGCGTTTAATGTCTGTGATGAACATCCCTATTATTCTCCGTTTGTTTTCCCAGGCGCGCCCGCTTGATTTCCCCGAAGGGGATGGCGACCGGGCTGCCGTCCACCAGCATGTTGACGGTTTCTCCGTCCATGCCGAGCAGAGTCCCTTTGAACTTCCGGCGGTTGCCGACGGGCTGCCGGACCCTGATCTCAACCCGTCTGCCGGCGAAGCGCGTGAAATCCTCCCGCCGGCCCAGGGGCCGCTGTTCGCCGGGCGATGACACTTCCAGCCGGTAGGATACCTCGACATCCAGGTGGATGTCCAGCAGGTCGCCCATCTGGCGGCTGACCGCCACGCAGTCGTCCAGGGTGACCCCCCCCGGCTTGTCGATATACAGGCGCAGAACCCTTCCCACCGGTTCGCGCTGGTACTCCACGTGCACCAGTTCCACTCCCTCGGCCTCGCACAGGGCGTTTCCCAGTGAACGGGCCGTTTCCACGAAGGCCGCGATCTGTTTTTCGGTGACGGTCGCGCCGCCGCCGGCTTTTTGGCCCTGTCTGCGTTTCACACCGTTTCCCGACCGTCGGATAACAAAAAAACGGGCAAAATGCCCGTTTCCTCTCATTCTTGTGGTCTTTGTCCCGTGAAGCGGAAAAAGTTAACTGTTCACGTTACACGCTTTCCGTTAAAGTACAGAAGGAAAAACTCACCCGCAACCACAACTTTCGTGTAATCCACCAGTACAACCCAAAAAACGAAAGGGCGGACTTTCGAAGTGGTGGAGCGGGCAACGAGATTCGAACTCGCGACACCAAGCTTGGGAAGCTTGTACTCTACCAGCTGAGCTATGCCCGCTCACCAATCTTACTAATTAAAGCAAAAGAGGCCGCCTGTCAATATATTTTGTCATGCTTTTGTGAAAAATGCGCGATGCGGTCCCGGCGGGCCGTGCGCGAAGCCTCTGCAGGGGAACCCGATCGGGGCCTGCGCCCCGGCACGGGCCCCTCGCGGGACGGAAGGCAGGGTCAGGACAGCAGTTCCCGGATCTGCTGAAGCTCGGAGCGGATCTCGTTCAGGGTCAGCGTTTCCGGGGGTGCCTGGGATGCTTTGCGACGGTCCCTGAGGTACTGCTTGGCACCGCGGATGGTGAATTTCTTTTCGTGCAGCAGGTGCTTGATGTCCAGGATGAGTTCGACGTCGCTCTTGCGGTACATGCGCTGCCCGGTGGAGGTGCGCTTGGGGTGGATCCCCTTGAACTCGGTTTCCCAGAAACGCAGCACGTAAGCCGGCAGTCCCGTAATCCGGCTGACCTCCCCAATCTTGAAATACAGCTTGTCGGGAACAACGGGTTTTGCGTGCTGATCAGCGGCCATGAGGCAGTCCCATTTTGAGTCGGTTTCGGTGCCTTATGCGTTCAACCCTCGCTGTGCGGTTTTTTATCCCGGCAGACTGGCGTGAAACTTCTCGATGAGCCTGTCGGTGAGGGCCTTGTGTTTCCGGTTGACCACATCGTCTTCCAGCGTGCGGCTGGCCGAGCGGTACACGATGCGAAACGAGATGCTCTTCTTGCCTGCCGCGATGGGGTCGCCCTCGAAAACGTCGAACAGGTAGACGTCCTCCACCAGCTCCTCCTTCATCTGCCGCAGGCTCTCCAGGATGGACATGGTCTCGATGTCGCGGTCGATGATGAAAGTGACGTCGCGGGTGACGGCCGGAAAGCGGGGGATGGGCCGCAGCGTCTTGGATGTCGGCACCAGCGGCAGCAGCCGGTTGAGGTCGATTTCCAGCATGAAGACGGGCTGGTTGATGTCGAAGCCGTCCAGCACGTCGGCGGCCACCTCGGCGACGGTGCCGATTTGCCGGTCGTCGACGAGAATGCGGGCGCTGTGGCCGATGCGCATGTAGGCGCAGGCCTCTTCCGGCTGCCGGGTAAAAACGGGGTGTTCGAACCCCAGGGCGTGCAGCAGGCCCTCGGCGGCGCCCTTGAGGTCGTAAAAATCACAGGGTACGGGCTTGCACAGCCAGGCCGCGGGCCGGCGCACGCCGGTCCACAGGGCGCCCAGCATTTCGACTTCCTCGGGCAGTTCCGCCGGGGTATCAGCGGCGAAGAAGACCTTGCCGATTTCGAAGAGCTTCAGGTCGCGCGTTCCCCAGGACAGGTTGCGCCGCACGGACTCCAGCAGTCCGGGCACCAGGGAGGTGCGCATGGCGGCCTGGTCCTCGGTCAGGGGGTTGAGGACCCGCACCATGCGGCGGCGGTCGTCTCCGGACGGAATCTTGAGCTGGTCCGGGCTCTGCAGGCTGTGGAAACTGTAGTTGATGGCCTCGGTGAAGCCGAACCCGGTCATCAACTGGCGCACCCGGTCGCGCAGGTCCAGCGCCGGGTTGGGCCGGCGCTCGGCGGTGTCGATGCGCGGAAAAGTGGTCGGGATGTTGTTGTATCCCTCCAGGCGGGCGATTTCCTCCACCAGGTCGATGTCCCGCGTGACGTCTACCCGGAAGGTAGGCACCGTTACGTCCAGCGCGCCGTCGCCGTCTGGGCGTACCGTAAACCCGATGGACGTCAGCAGGGCGGCCATCCTGTCGGCGGCCAGGCCGGTTCCCAGCAGCTGGTTGGTGCGGTGGGGATCCAGCGGGATGCGGGCCGCCTCGATCGGACGCGGGTGGGCGTCGATGAGGCCGTCGACCAGGCGCCCGGCGCCGGTTTCGGCGATCAGCAGGGCGGCCCGGTTCACCGCGGCCACCGTGCCCAGCGGGTCCACGCCGCGTTCGAAGCGGTAGGCCGCATCGGTGCTCAGCCCCAGGGCCTTGGCCGTGCGGCGGATGCTGGCCGGGTTGAAGCAGGCGCTTTCCAGCAGCACGCGCCGGGTGTCGTTTTCGATCTCCGAGTCCAGCCCCCCCATGACGCCGGCCACGGCCACGGGGCGGCGGCCGTCGCAGATCATCAGCATTTCCGGCTTGAGCTTGCGCTCTTTGCCGTCCAGGGTGGTGAAGGTTTTTTCCTCCCCGGCGGTGCGCACCACGATGCGGTTTTCCGCCAGGCGGTCCAGGTCGAAGGCGTGCAGCGGCTGGCCGGTTTCCATCATGACGAAGTTGGTGATGTCCACGATGTTGTTGATGGGCTTGAGCCCCACGGACATCAGGCGGTCCTGCAGCCAGAAGGGCGACGGCCCTACGGCCACGTCCACGCACACGCGGGCGGTGTAGCGCGGGCACAGGTCCGGCGCCTCGATGGTCACCGACGTGAGCCCCTCGATGTCGCGGCCCGCATCGTGGATCTCGGTGGGCGGCAACCTCAGTTCGCCGTTCTGGATGACGCGCACCTCGCGGGCGACGCCGACGATGCTCAGGCAGTCGGGCCGGTTGGGGGTCAGCTCCAGGTCCAGCACCGGGTCCGAGAGGCCCAAGGCGCTTTTGAGGCTCTCACCCGGCGTCAGGCCGGGGTCCAGGGACATGATGCCCGAGGCGTCTTCGCCCAGGCCGAGCTCGCTCTCGCTGCACAGCATGCCCTCGGAAGCCTCGCCGCGGATGACGCTGGCCTGGATGACCGTGCCGTTGGGCAGCACCGTGCCTGGCCGCGCCAGGGGGCTGAGCATGCCCTCGGCCACGTTGGGGGCGCCGCAGACCACCGAGACTGCCTGGTCCCCGGCTTCCACCCGGCACAGCTTGAGGTGATCGGCGTTGGGGTGGTCGGTCACGGCCGCCACCCGGCCCACGACCACCGTTTCCAGGTAATCGTAGCGGTCTTCGACGGCGCCGACCTCCAGCCCCGCCATGGTCAGGGCGTCGGCCAGGTCCGCCGCCGGCAGGGTTACCGGTATGTATTCATTGAGCCAGCTGAGACTAACTTTCATTTTGCCGCCGTTGCTGAGGATGCATTAAAACTGGGATAAGAAGCGCATGTCATTTTCGAAAAAGCGACGGATGTCGTCGATGCCGTACTTCAGCATGGCCAGCCGTTCGACCCCCACACCGAAAGCGAATCCGCTGTAACGCGAGGTGTCGTAGGAGACGTTTTCGAGCACCGCCGGGTGCACCATGCCGGAGCCCAGGATCTCGAGCCAGCCGGTGTGCGAACAGACCCGGCAGCCGCGTCCCCGGCAGATGACACACATGATGTCCACTTCGGCCGAAGGCTCGGTGAAAGGGAAGAAACTGGGGCGGAAACGCAGCTTGATCTGCTTGTCGAACAGCTGGTGGATGAAGGTGGTCAAGGTGCCTTTGAGGTCGCCGAAGGAGACGTTGCTGTCCACCAGCAGGCCCTCGACCTGGTGAAACACCGGGGAGTGGGTCAGGTCGGAGTCGCAGCGGTAGACCTTGCCCGGCGCGATCACCTTCACGGGCGGCTGTGTTCGTTCCATCACCCGCACCTGCAGTGGCGAGGTGTGGGTGCGCAGCACTACGGCCTCGGACACGAAAAAGGTGTCCTGCATGTCGCGGGCCGGGTGGTGGGGCGGAAAGTTGAGCGCCTCGAAATTGTAGTAGTCGCTCTCGATTTCCGGGCCCTCGGCGATGTCAAAGCCCAGTCGGCTGAAAATGGTGCAGATCTCGTTGTTGACGCGCGTCACAGGGTGCAGGCTGCCCGCCCTTGCGGGCCGGCCCGGAAGGGACACGTCGATGTCGCCGCCGGCGCGGGCGGCGGCTTGCGCAATGCGCCCGCGTGCCGCCTCGATGGCGGCCTCGAGGAGTTTTTTAACTTCGTTGGCGCGTTTGCCGGCCGCCGGACGCTGGTCGGGCGGGAGCTGGGAGATGCTGCGCAGGTATCCTGTCACGGCGCCCTTGCGGCCCAGGAAGCGCACGGCGATCTGCTTCAGCGTCTCGTCGTCGGTCGCGGCTTCGATTTCCCGCAGGGCGTCGTCATGGATCTGTTCGATGGATTTTTCCACGGTGCTGTCCGCTCTGTCTCTTTACGGGCGCCGGCCCGGGGTCACTGGAGCTTTTCGGAGGCCATTGCGGCGATGTGCGAAAATCCCTGGGGGTCCGACACGGCCAGTTCGGCCAGCACCTTGCGGTCCAGTTCAACCCCCGCCAGCTTGAGGCCGTGGATGAACTTGCTGTAGGACAGGTCGTTCATGCGCGCAGCGGCGTTGATGCGGCTGATCCACAGGCGCCGGAAATCGCGTTTTTTCTGGCGCCTGTCCCGGTAGGCGTACATAAGCGCCTTGTCCACCGCGTCGGCGGCGGTGCGGTACAGCTTGCTGCGACCGCCGCGGTAGCCCCGCGCCAGTTTGAGAATCTTCTTTCGTCTTCTCCTGGCTTTGAAACCTCTTTTGACTCGCATGTTCGTTCTCCTAATGCACGGCCCGAAGGCGCCCTGTGCCCCGGCCGCTCTCGTTTGCGAAATTCAGGTGTTTTCCCGGTGGTCGGCGGCATGGACCGCGAAGCCCGTGTCCCCGCCGCCGCTCAACCGTTGGGAAGTAGTAACTTTATCTCTTTCATGTTGGACTTGTCAATAATCTGGCTCTTGCGCAGGTAGCGCTTGCGCTTGGTGGACTTTTTGGTCAGGATGTGGCTGGCGTGGGATTTGAAAAAGACCACCTTCCCGCTTCCGGTGCGCTTGAAGCGCTTGGCCGCAGCACGATTGGTTTTTATTTTCGGCATTTTGTCTCTCCTTCAGTGTCTGTTCTGCAAAAAAAGAACGATCCCGTCAAAAGTCCGCCTCCCGGCCTGGGACGGGAGGCGGCTCTTTACGGATCCGTCAAAAATTGAAAGCGTGAACGATAGTGAATATCGGCTCACGCCATGGGCTGTCCGTGCAATATCTTCGGCCTGGCTGTGCCACAGCCGTCCTCTGGAAAGCGTCTTCCCAGGTATCCTGTCCGCGTCGGCTAGCGGGGGGCCAGCACCATGATCATGGTGCGTCCCTCAAACTTGGGCATCTGCTCTATGGCAGCGATCTCGGCCGTCTCTTCGGCGATTCTCTGCAAAACTTCCCGCGCCTTGTCGGTGAGGGTAATCTCCCGCCCGCGGAACATCACCGTGACCTTGACCTTGTCGCCCCGGCCGATGAACTTCTTGATATGGCCGATTTTGGTCTGCAGGTCGTGTTCCCCGGTTTTCGGGCGAACCTTGATTTCCTTGAGCTGGAAAGTCGTGGACTTCTTCTTGGCTTCCTGCTTCTTTTTGGTTTGTTCGTACTTGTACCGGCCGTAGTCCATGATTTTGCACACCGGCGGATTGGCCGTCGGTGAAATCTCGACCAGGTCCAGCCCGTGATCGCCGGCAATGGCCAAGGCCTTGTACGTAGGCATGACACCGACCTGATTGCCGTCGGGGTCGATCAGCCTGACTTCCCTCGCCCGAATGTTGCGATTGATTCTCGTGCGATCCGATCTGTCATTTCTGCGGGGTCTTCTCGGTAAAGCTATGCCTGCACCTCCCTGGTTTTACTGATTGTCGAAAAGGCAAAGACGCTCCCCTCAGGGCGCACCACACTCATTTGCCGCTTTGGGGCGGCAACTGTCTTGGCAAGTGCCATATATAATGCGCCGGCGAAAAGCAATAAAAAAATGAAAAATTTCCTTTGATGCCCCTAATTTGCACCGTCTGCCGCCGGACAGGGCTGCTGCAGGGTGTAGCGCGCCAGCAGGCTGCCGCGCCAGTAGGCGTTGTCGGGACGGCTGAAAAAAGTCCGGAATAGCGCCAGGCTCTCCTCGCGCAGCACGGGGCCGATGATCCTGAGCGGGTTGTCGCGGTACAGCGGAGTCAGGTGCCGGCGCGGAAAGCCGGTGGCGCCGCCCATGACGTCTTCGTAAGCCCAGACCACCGTGCCGATGCGGTTGAGCATGACGGCGCCCAGGCACATCATGCAGGGTTCCATGGTGCTGTAGAGCGTGACCTCTTCGCGCGCCATGTCGGGCGCCAGGCGGCTGAGGTTGCGCAGGGCCACGATCTCGGCGTGCGACAGTTCGTCGGGCTGCCGGCGGCCGCTGCCGGCGCGCCGGCCGTCGGCAATGACGGTCCCCCGGTGAACCAGCACGCAGCCCACCGGGAACTCGCCCTCTTCGAGGGCCTGGCGGGCCTGTTCCAGGGCGCTGCGCATGAAAACGGTGTGGTCTATATTTCGCATAGCGGTCCGTCGCAGGGGCAACGCCCGTCGATGTCGAAACAGTACAGGATGCGCGCCTCGCCCCGGCGCCGCTTCTCCGAGAGGGTCTTGAAATCCATGTCCGCCAGCCGGTGCAACACCTCGTCGCGGGAGGGAATGGCCGCCAGGCCGTTGCCCAGCACCTTGCCGCTAGCGCCGTCCAGCACGTCGGCATCCTCGCCGTTGGTGACCACCACCCAGGGGATCTGGTAGGGCGCCAGCAGCCGCGAAGCCGCCAGCGCCGGCCGGTGCCGGGTAATCAGGGAGCCCGGCCCGTACTTGATGATCATGGCGATGCGACCCTCGACGTCAACGGCCAGGTCCACCACGGCGGGCTCCTGCCGTCCGTCGATGTCCAGCCGGATGAAGCGCCGGGGGCGGAGTTCGCTGCGGGCGAAGCCGCGCCGTTCCACCAGGAAGCGCGCCAGTTTCTGCCGGTAGCGCTCGTCGTGGGTGTCGGGCAGCGTCTTGCCGGTGATGTAGTCCTGCAGTTCGCCCAGGATGAGGTGGTGTCCGGTCATGGGGGCCTGTCCAGAAATTCTTTGCAATTTATACCGATTACCGATAAAATAAATCCTTTGGTGATAATGTAAAGGATAAACCCGCAACTCCCGGGGTGCCGGGTCATCATGTCCATTCGCGAAGAATTCGAGCGGCGCGAGTCGAACTTCATGTCTCCCTACGGCTGCCCCAGCGCTGCCACGCGGGGGCGGCTGCACCCCGAGAAGCCCTGCCCGGTGCGCAGCGCCTTCCAGCTGGACCGCGACCGTATCGTTTACTCCAACGCCTTCCGGCGCCTCAAGCACAAGACCCAGGTTTTTCTGACGCCCATGGGCGACGACTACCGCACGCGGCTGACCCACACCTTGGAAGTCGCCCAGATCGCGCGCACCGTCTCCCGGGCCCTCTTCCTGAACGAGGACCTGGCCGAGGCTATCGCCCTGGGCCACGACCTGGGCCACACGCCCTTCGGCCACAGTGGGGAGACGGCCCTCAAGGAAATTTTCGACCCGCATTTTTCCCACAACGAGCAGAGCCTGCGCGTGGTGGACGTGCTGGAGAACAACGGCCGCGGGCTCAACCTGACCTACGAGGTGCGCGACGGCATCCTGAAGCACTCCAAGGGCTTCGGCAAGATCATCCCCGACGACCCGGCCGAGATGGCCTGCACGGTGGAGGGCCAGATCGTGCGTATCGCCGACATCATGGCCTACCTCAACCACGACCTGGACGACGCCATCCGCAGCGGGGTGGTGCGCTACAACCAGGTGCCGTCCTCCTGCCTGGACGTCATCGGCCACGACCACTCCTCGCGGGCCACCACCATGATCCGGGACCTGATTTCCAGCAGCCGGGACGGCGACGGCCGCCTGGAGCTGCACCTGAGCCCGCGCATCCACGATGCCATGATGGAGCTGCGCGGTTTTCTCTACGACAACGTCTATCGCTCCGAGCGGGTGCACAGCGAGTTTCTGAAAGCCAAGAAGATCCTCTCGGAACTCTACGCCTACTTCCTGGAGAACGGCGACCGGCTGGACGAGGAACTGGCCAGCCTTGACATGGCACGCTGCAATGGCCAGGACCGGGACACGCGGCGGGTGGTCTGCGACTTCGTTGCCAGCATGACCGACCGCTACGCCCTGAACCTCTACGAGCGCCTGTTCTTCCCCTCGCCGCTGATCTGAGCCATGGAAAAACTGTACCGTCCCGATCCCATACCGTTTTCCTCGCCCGCCCTGGCGCCGCTGCTGTCCCGGCTGGCGGCGCTCTACGAGAAGATGGACCAGGCCTACCGCCAGGCCGCCGGGGACTACGGTTTCCAGTGCACGGGCTGCCGGGACAACTGCTGCCGGACGGTTTTTCACCACCACACCCACCTGGAATACTACTATCTGCTCAAGGGGGTGGCCACGGCCGGTGAAGAGCGGCGGCGCACCTTCCGCCGCCGGGCGGCCGAGGCCTGCCGGGCGCAGGCCGCCGGCGGCCGGCAGGCCGGCTACATGTGCCCCCTAAACGATGACGGCCCGTGCGGGCTGTACGGCCACCGCACCATGATCTGCCGGCTGCACGGGCTGCCCCATCACTTCATCCGGCCCGACGGGCAGATGGTGCGCGGCCCGGGGTGCGCCCTGTTCACCGAACGATACGGGCACATGGATTACGTTCCCCTGGACCGCACGCCGCTTTACCGGGAGCTGGCCGAACTGGAATGGGATTTCCGCAGCGCCTTCGGCGTCGACCCACGCCGGCGGCTGAAGCTGACCATCGCCCAGATGCTGGTGGACGAAAATCCCGGAATCTGCGAAGAGGAAGAACCGTGAACCTGACGTACTACGGATCAT
>JAMOVG010000211.1 GCA_027061725.1 Desulfobacteraceae bacterium | reverse complement strand
TGGTGAGCGGCTGCCACCCCGGCGACTGTCACTATATCAACGGCAACTACAAGGCTCGGCGGCGCGTCAAGCTGCTGCGCGAGATCCTGCCGCGCTTCGGCATCGACGAACGCCGCCTGCGCCTGACCTGGATCGGCGCCAGTGACGGCATCCGGTTCGCCGAAACCATGCACCGACTGGCGGCGCAGCTCAAGTCCCTGGGGCCGGCCGAGGGCCGCACGGCCATGGTGATCTAACATTCGGGAGGACGGTCATGAACATGACGGTTGAAACCGGTGGCGACCGGCAGGATATGCAGGAAGCCGTACGCGGCTTCTTCGAAGCACTGCTGGCAGAGGAGGAGATCGGGGCGGTGCTGGTGCCCGGCCGACTGCCCGGGCAGGCAACGGTCATGCCCGCGCTGGTGACGAAGCCGGAGCAGCTGGCGCACATGGACCCCCTGGCGCCATGCTTTGCCATAAACGGCGCCCGCGTGCTGACCCGTCTGCTGCGCAAACCCATGGGAAGCCGCGTGGCGGCGTTGCTGCGGCCCTGTGAGATTCGGGCCTTCCTGGAGCTGGTCAAACTTCACCAGGCCCGCACCGGGGAAGTCATCCTGGTGGGCATGGACTGCCTGGGCGCCATGACCAACCGCGAATACGCCGGCTTTGCGGGAGACGACCCCCGGCAGCGCAGCCTGGACTTCTGCTGGCAGCGGCTGTCCGGAGAAGAAGGCCGCAGCGACATGGCGCCGCTGGCGCCCGCCTGCC
The DNA here is from genome assembly GCA_027061725.1 of Desulfobacteraceae bacterium. Taxonomy (GTDB): domain Bacteria; phylum Desulfobacterota; class Desulfobacteria; order Desulfobacterales; family JALSRD01; genus JALSRD01. Next base: position 1,574 of record JAMOVG010000211.1, on the reverse strand, counting down.
GCATCTGCGAGTTGCCGGTGCCCGAGGCCGCCGACCTGCGCATCGGACTGTACGGCACCGGCGGAGAGCCCCCTCTGCCGGTGCAGTCCCTGTCGCCGAAAGGCGAGGCGCTGCTGAAGGACCTGGGGCTGCCGCCGGCGGACATGCCGGAAGACGGCGCCCGGGACGTGGCGCAGCTGGTGACGGAGCGCCTGGCCGAGCGCGACCGTGTTTTTTCCCGCACGGCCCAGGCCATCGGAAGCCTTGGGAAGATGAGCGCCTATTTCGCCCGCTGCGTCAATTGCCACAACTGCCGCGTGGCCTGTCCGGTGTGCTACTGCAGGGAGTGTGTCTTCGCCACCGACGTGTTCTGCCACGAACCCATACAGTACCTGCGCTGGGCCGGCCGCCGGGGCGCGCTCAAGATGCCCACAGACACCCTTTTCTACCACCTGACGCGCCTGGCCCACATAAGTACGGCCTGCGTGGGTTGCGGCCAGTGCTCCAATGCCTGTCCCAACGACATTCCCGTGATGGAGGTGTTCCGTACGGTGGCGCAGCGCACCCAGCAGGCCTTCGGTTACCAGGCGGGGCGCAGCCTGGAGGAGAGGCCGCCGCTTTCCGAGTGGCGCGAGCAGGAGTTCGAGGAAGTGGTGGGGATCGAGGGGTGAGGAAGTTTGAAGTGAAAAGGGCGGAGGGGATGCTTCCATTTTTTTTCTGAACACGGAGGTTTCGGAATGAAGAGGAACAACGGCAGGGCCCTGGTGGTGGGGGCCGGCATCGGCGGGATCCGGGCCGCCCTGGACCTGGCCGAAACCGGCTGTGGGGTGACGCTCATCGAGCGGGACGCGGCCATGGGCGGTATCCTCAGCCGGCTGGACCATCAGTTTCCCAGCGACGGCTGCGGCATGTGCAAAATGCTGCCCATGGTGGACCGCGACACGGTGTCGCAGTACTGCCTGCGAAAGGGCCTGTTTCATGAAAACATCGAGATTCTGCTGTCCACCGAACTGGTTTCCCTTGAGGGCGAACCCGGCGCCTTCCAGGCGCGCCTGCGCAGCCGGGTGAACCCGGTGGATCCCGACCGCTGCGTGGGCTGCGCCCAATGCGCGGCGGCCTGTCCGGTGGAGGTGCCGGACGCTTTCAACGCCGGCATGGACACCCGTCGGGCCATCTACCTGCCGGTGCCCCATGCACTGCCCAACGCCTATGTCATCGACACCGCCGCGTGCACCTGGTGCGGGGCCTGTGAAAAGGCCTGCCCCACCGGCGCTATTCGTTTGGGTGGACACCGTCGCCAGGCATTCCGCATCCTGGTCGTCGACGACGAGCGCATCATCCGCGATTCGCTGCAAGTGTGGCTGGCCGACGAAGGGGGCTTTACGGTGCATACGGCCGCTTCCGGCCGGGAAGCCCTGGATCTGTTGGCGGAAACGGAGTTTGAATTGATGCTGCTCGATGTAAAGATGCCCGGCATGGACGGTGTGGAGGTGCTGCGCCGGGGCCGCCAGATGCGGCCGGATCTGGCAGTGATTATGATGACGGCCTACGCCACGGTGGATACGGCCGTGGAAGCCATGAAGAGCGGCGCCCTG
>JAMOVG010000210.1 GCA_027061725.1 Desulfobacteraceae bacterium | reverse complement strand
TTCCCGGGCGGCCGCAGTGGCTACAGCGGCCGTCTGCGCTATCTCGGTATTCGGCGAGGGCGATTTCTCAGCCTGCACTTCGATATACCCGCGGGTCCAGTTGACGGTGCCCAGGGTGTCGCGCACCTCCACCTTACTCCCGTCCGCGGCGACGGCCGTCACCGCCAGCACCGCTATCGCCAGAAATGCGACGGCGTACCGCCAGGCGCGGCCAAATCCGTAGCAGCCTTCCGCCCGGCGTCCCCTCCTGTCTACACGCGGCAGCCGCTCCATCGCAGTTTTTCTTTCAGCACATCGAAATAGTGGTGATCCGGCAAATCCACCATCAACAGCGGGTGCGGCCCTCGTGTGACCACGATGGTGTCCCGATGGTCGATGGGCAGCCCGGCCTGGCCGTCAAAAGTCAGCATGATGTCCGAGGACTTCTTCTCCAGCCGGATGGTGATGCTGGCGGTCTGCGAAACCAGCAACGGTCGGTTGGTCAGGGTGAAAGGGCATATGGGCGTCATGAGGATGCCAGGCACATCGGGGTGAATCACCGGTCCGCCGGCGGCCAGAGAGTAAGCCGTCGACCCTGTAGGCGTGGCCACGATCAGTCCGTCAGCCTTGTAGGTGGTCAGAAATTTGTCGTCGATGTACGTCTCAATGTGGGCCAGCCGGGCCAGGGCGCCCTTGTTGATGACCACGTCGTTGAGAACCGACTCGCGAATGATTTCCCGTCCGCCGCGGAGCACGCGCACCTGCAGGCGCATGCGCGACTTGGTGGAGAACCCCTCGTGCAGGATGGTTTCGGCCACCGCGAACAGGGCGTCTTCCCCGATTTCGGCCAGGAAGCCGACCTCCCCGAACTTGATGCCCACAATGGGAATCTCCTGGTCCCCGATCCAGCGCACGGCGCTGAGGAAAGTGCCGTCCCCGCCCAGGACGAACACGCAGAACAGGTCTGCCGGCGCCAGGGATTTCTTCTCCCGGCTCAAGTCGAAGCCCGGGAGGGTGGTCTCCTTGAGGACCACCTCGACTCCCCGGTCGGTCAGCCATTGCGCCAGTTCGCGGCCGCGCCGCTGGGCGGCGGCATCGACCTTCACCACCAGTCCTGCCCGTTTCATTGGTTTCCAAAATACCCGCTTGAGAGTTGTGGGACAATCCGGCGAGGGCATGTTCACCCCCCTCGGCGGTGTCTGGAACCGGACGCCCAGCGCCGGATTCTTTACAACCGATAGCCGAATAATATTGCAAACATCGCCCCAAACGGCAAGCCTTTATTGGCCCATGGGGAATTTCTTTTCCCTTGACGCTGTCTCGGGGAAAATATATATATGGTAATTTGAATTAAAAGGCTTTCCGTTTCGGATCGGTTTTAATTGCACTTGTTTCCAACCAAAACAGACAGAAGGAGGAGGCAAATGAGACATCGAATCAGCGTAGTCGCACTGACGGCCATGGTAGGCGTTTTCCTGCTCTTCGGCGGGACCGCCCTGGCGGGGGACACCATCAAACTCGGGGTCGCCGGCCCCCACAGCGGTGATCTGGCCTCCTACGGCATTCCCACCGTGCACGCGGCCGAACTGGTGGTCAAAGACATCAACGCCAAGGGCGGTGTGCTGGGCAAGAAGGTGGAACTGCTGGTGGAAGACGACGTCTGCAAGCCGGAAGTGGCCACCAACACGGCCACCAAGTTGGTGGGAGAAGGCGTCAACGTGGTGCTGGGCCATATCTGCAGCGGCGCCACCAAGGCCGCCCTGGGCATCTACAAGGAAGCCAAAATCGTTGTCATGTCCCCTTCGGCCACCAATCCGTCCCTGACCCAGAGCGGTGAGTACCCCAATTTCTTCCGCACCATCGCCTCTGACGACGCCCAGGCCAAACTGGAAGTCGATTTCGCCCTCAACACCCTGAAAGTGAAGAAAATCGCCGTGCTGCACGACAAGGGCGACTACGGCAAGGGCCTGGCGGAATACGCCAAGAAGTTCCTTGAGGCGGCCGGCCCAGACAAGGCCGAAGTGGTGCTTTTCGAGGGCATCACGCCGGGTGCCGTAGACTACTCCGCCATCGTGCAGAAAATCAAGCGCAAGGGCGCCGAGGCCGTTATTTTCGGCGGCTACCATCCCGAAGCCTCCAAGATCGTCACCCAGATGCGCAAAAAGAAGATGAAAACCATCTTTATTTCCGATGACGGTGTGAAGGACGATACCTTTATCAAGGTGGCCAAAAAGTACGCCGAGGGCGTTTACGCCACGGGCCCCAAGGACGTCAGCAAGAACCCCTTGGCCATCAAGGCCCGCGAAGAGCACAAGAAAGCATACGGCTCCGATCCGGGCGCCTTTTATGACAACGCCTATGCCGCGGCCCTGGCGCTGCTCAACGCCATCCAGAAGGCCGGCTCCACCGACTACGACGCCATCGTGAAAGCGCTGCGCACCAACCTGGTGGATACCCCGCTGGGAAAGATCAAGTTTGACAAGCGCGGCGACGCCATCGGCGTCGGCTTTGCCATGTATCAGGTCAAGGACGGCAAATACGTGGAAGTGAAGTAGACTGACGGAAACGAAGACACGGGGCAGGCGTTCGGCCTGCCCCGATTGTTTTCAACGGGGCGGCGAGGCAAGGTCACATGGATTATTTTCTGGAGCTGTTTCTGGGAGGGCTCACCCGGGGGAGTATCTACGCGCTGATCGCTCTGGGCTACACCATGGTGTACGGCATCATTGAGCTGATCAACTTCGCCCACGGTGAAATCTACATGATCGGCGCCTTCACCGCGCTGATCGTCATCAGCGTGTTGACCATGCTGGGGTGGAACCAGCTGGCGATTCTGGCCATTGCCACACTGGCGGCCATCGTGTGGTCATCGGCCTACGGCTTCACCGCCGAGAAAGTGGCCTACAAGCCGCTGCGGGGTGCCCCGCGCCTGTCCCCGCTGATCAGTGCCATCGGCGTATCCTTGTTCCTGCAGAACTATGTGCTGCTGGCCCAGACTTCCGATTTCCTGCCCTTTCCCAACCTGATCCCCGACTTTAAATTCCTGGAACCTTACGAGGGCATCGTACGATCCACAGAAATCGTCATCTACGTGGTCACCGCCGCCGTACTGGTGATCCTGACGGTGCTGATCAAGTTCACCAAGCTGGGAAAGGCCATGCGGGCCACGGCCCAGGACCGCGACATGGCTATGCTGGTGGGCGTCAACGTGGACCGCGTGATCTCGTTCACGTTCATCGTGGGGTCGGCCACGGCGGCCCTGGGCGGGGTGCTGATCGCCTCGCACATTGGCCAGATTAATTTCTACATCGGCTTCATCGCCGGCATCAAGGCCTTCGTGGCGGCCGTGCTGGGCGGAATCGGCAGCATGCCGGGAGCCGTCCTCGGCAGCTTGGTGCTGGGCTGGACCGAAAGTTTTTTCACGGGCTACATCTCCAGCGACTACGAGGATGTTTTCGCGTTTCTGTTTCTGGTGCTGATCCTGATCTTCCGGCCCTCGGGTATCCTGGGTCGCGCCAACACGGACAAGGTATGAATCCATGAACACCATAAAAGAACTGAAAAAGTCCTTTTTAATCGCGCTGTGGTTCATGTTCCTGACCTTTCCCATCATGGTCATCAAGGTCAACACCGTGGAACAGACCATCGACTGGCGGTGGAACCGCCTGGCGATGGTGGGCATCTTCAGCTTCTTCGCCTCTTGGATCTGGCGGTACCTGCTGCAGCGCAAGGAGATGGGCCAGAAGAGGGCCGAAGAGTCCGAAACGCCGACCCTGACCTTCCAGCAGCGGGTGCTGCAAAACCCGAAATTCACCCGGCCGGCCCTGGTGGTGATATGTATCTTCGCGGCTATCTTTCCTTTCTATTTTTCCATGTACCAGGTCAACATCATGACCACGGCCCTGATCTATGTCATTCTGGGGCTGGGGCTCAACATCGTGGTGGGCCTGGCCGGCCTGCTGGACCTGGGCTACGTCGCCTTTTACGCCGTGGGGGCCTACTCCTACGCCCTGCTCAACGTTCATTTCGGCATGGGCTTCTGGGCTTGCCTGCCCATCGGCGCAGGGCTGGCCATGCTCTTCGGCATCGTGCTGGGTTTTCCGGTGCTGCGGCTGCGCGGTGACTACCTGGCCATCGTCACCCTGGGCTTCGGCGAAATCATCCGTCTGATCCTGGAGAACTGGAACGAATTTTCCTTTGGGCCCTCCGGCATCGCCAACATCCCGCGGCCGGGATTTTTCGGCATCAAGATGTCCATTCACCAGTCGCTGATCTACATCTATTTCATCATGGTGGCCATGGTGATCTTTACCATTTTTGTGGTGCGGCGGCTGCAAGACTCACGCATTGGGCGAGCCTGGATTGCGTTGCGCGAGGATGAGGTGGCCTGCCAGGCCACGGGCATCGACAAGACCAAAACCAAGCTAAGCGCCTTCGCCCTGGGGGCCACCTGGGCCGGCATGGGCGGCGTGGTCTTTGCGGCCAAGACGACCTTCATCAACCCGGCCAGCTTCACCATCTGGGAATCTATCATGATCCTGTGCATCGTGGTGCTGGGTGGTATGGGTTCCATTGTAGGGGTCATCTTCGGTGCGGGCATCCTGATCTTACTGCCGGAGTACCTGCGGGCCTTTTCCGAATACCGTATGCTGATGTTCGCCGCCGCCCTGGTCCTGATGATGGTCTTCCGACCCCACGGCATCATCAGCGCCGTGCGGCGCACTTACCAATTCGAGGGAAGCCCCGAGAAAAAAGCCTCTTCCTGACGCGGGATCACACACTATGGAATCCGTACTCGACATCAAGCAGCTCACCATGGATTTCGGCGGCCTGCGGGCCCTGGATCATATCGACCTGGACGTCAAGGCCGGTGAAATCGCGGCCCTCATCGGCCCCAACGGCGCCGGCAAGACGACCTTCTTCAACTGTGTCACCGGCATCTACAAGCCCACCGAGGGAGACATGTTCATCTGCCCGCCGGGCAAAAAGCGCGAGCGCATCAACGGGCTCAAGCCCAACCAGGTGACCGAGAAGGGTATGGCGCGCACTTTCCAGAACATCCGTCTCTTCCAGAACATGACCGTTCTGGAAAACGTGATGATGGGCCGCCACTGCCGCATGCGCGCCGGCATTCCCGGTGCTATTTTGCGAAACCGCGCCACCCGAGAAGAAGAGCAGCGCGTGGTGGAGGAAAGCTACGCCATCCTGAAAAAAATCGGCCTGGCAGAATTTGTCAACGAGTTTGCCAAGAACCTGCCCTACGGCGCCCAGCGGCGGCTGGAAATCGCCCGCGCCATGGCCACCGAGCCCTTCCTGCTGCTGCTGGACGAGCCGGCTGCGGGTATGAACAACCAGGAGACCAAGGAACTCGACGAGCTGATCCTGCGGATCCGTTCCGAGGAGAAAATCTCCATCCTGCTCATCGAACACGACATGAAACTAGTCATGAGCCTGTCGGACCGCATTTTCGTGATGGACTACGGCCGCAAGATCGCCCAGGGCACGCCCGAGGAGATCAAGAACAACCCGGCGGTCATCAAAGCCTACCTGGGAGAGGACATCGATGCTTAAACTGAAAGATATCCGAACCTTCTACGGCAACATCATGGCCCTCAAGGGCGTCAGTATGGACATCTCCGAGGGCGAGATCATCACCCTTATCGGCGCCAACGGGGCCGGCAAGTCCACCACCCTGATGTCCATCTGCGGCATCGTACCGCCGCGTTCCGGCGAGATCCTGTTCATGGGCAAACCCATCCAGCACATGAAGCCCGACCGTATCGTCTCCCTGGGCATCAGCCAGGTGCCCGAGGGCCGGCGCATCTTCCCCTACCTGACCGTGCTGGAAAACCTTGACATGGGCGCATTCCTGCGCAACGACAAGGAAAACGTCAAGCGTGACCTGGAGTACATTTTCGAGTTGTTTCCGATCCTGGCCGAACGGCGTTACCAAACCGGCGGCACCCTCAGCGGCGGCGAGCAGCAGATGCTGGCCATCTCCCGCGCCCTGATGGCCAAACCCCGCCTGCTGCTGCTGGACGAACCCTCCCTGGGGCTGGCCCCCCTGGTGGTCAAGCAGATCTTCGACATCATTACCAAGGTCAACAGCGAACAGGGCACCACCATTTTCCTGGTAGAGCAGAACGCCAACCTGGCCCTCAAGGTGGCCCACCGGGGCTACGTCATGGAAAACGGCCGCATCACGCTGTCCGACAACGCCGCCAGCCTGCTCAGCAACGAGGACGTCAAAAAAGCCTACCTGGGGCTTTAGTCACCGGCTGCCCGGGCTCGACCCTCTCTCGAAAAAAATGGACTTGCACCGCTTGACAGGCGGGTATGCATGCCGCATATTGATTTTGACGCAACGCGTCATTAATTGCACCATACCCACGACCAAGAGGAGGGAAAACATGCGCACCATCAAGAAATACGCCAACCGCAAGCTCTACGACACCGAGGCCAAACAGTACATCTCCATGGACGGCCTGGCCGAACTGATCCGCTCCGGCGAGGAGATCGAGGTCATCGACAACACCAGCGGGGAAGATATCACCGTGTCGGTGCTGTCCCAGTTGCTGGCCCGCCAGAGCGGGCAACGGGGCAACGGCCTGTCTGCCGGCACCTTGTCGGAACTCCTGCGCCGCGGCGGCGGCACCCTGGCCGAGGTGGCCCGCAAGTCCTTCACCTTCGGCCACAGCGCCCTGCACTTGGCCGAGGACGAGCTGGACAAGATCGCCGGCCTGCTTTCCGGCGGCGTGGAAATGTCCGAGGAGGAAGGACGCAAGCTGAAACAGGAAATCCAGTCCTACGCCGGCATGTTCAAGGAGTGGGCTTCGGAGAAAATCGACCAGCGCATCAACGACATCATGGAGAAGATGAAAATTGCCTCGCGGGAACGGGCCGATGCCCTGGACATGCGCCTCAGCCAGCTGGAGCGCCGCATCCGCGATCTGGAGAGCAAAACGGCGGCGGGAGGCGAAAGCCCCACTTCCGACAAGGCCTGATCGGCCGGCCCACGTCGCCGCCGAAGCTACCGGTCGGCGTCCTCCAGCACCGGAAAGGTCCGGCGCCACTCCTCCAGAACACCGTGCGGAAGGGTGGCGGTGTGCACGGCGGGGGCGTCTTTTTTCTGGAAGAGAATGTTTCCCAACGGGTCGATAACCGCCGAGTCGCCGCAGTAGTCATGGCCGTTGCCGTCGGTGCCGACGCGGTTGACCCCCACTACGAAGCACTGGTTCTCGATGGCGCGGGCCAACAGCAGCGTGCGCCAGTGGTGCGCCCGCACGGCAGGCCAGTTGGCAATGAACAGCGCCAGGTCGTAAGGCGGTCGCTCCAGGTTTCGCAGCCAGATGGGAAAACGCAGATCGTAGCAGATGAACGGGCAGATGCGCCAACCCTGGACGCTGACGGTCAGTTTCTCCCAGCCGGGGCTGTAGGCGCGGTCTTCGCCGGCGATGCCGATCAGGTGGCGCTTGTCGTACCACTGCAGGCGCCCGTCGGGTGAAGCCCACAGCAGGCGGTTGACGTAGCGTTCGCCCTCCCGGATCATGGCCCCGCCCACCACGGCGGCCCCTTTCCGGCGGGCCATTTTCCTGAGCCAGGCCACCGTGCGACCCTGCATGTCTTCGGCCAGGGCCGCCGGGTTCATGCTAAAGCCGGTAGTGAACATCTCGGGCAGTACGATGAGATGGGTCTCGTCCGACAGGTCGCCGATGCGCTTTTCAAAGGCGGCCAGGTTGGCGTCGATGTCTTCCCAGGCCAGGTCGGCCTGGATGAGGGTCACTTTCAGATCCGGCATAGTCTCTGCGCAGCCTCCTGCAGGGTTTGATCGTTCTTGGCGAAACAGAACCGCAGCACCCTGTGGTCGTCGCCGCCGTCGTAAAAAACCGAGGGCGGGATAGCAGCCACCTTGTGCTCCACCGTCAGCCTGCGGGCGAAGTCCACGTCGGGCTCGTCGGAGACGGCGCTGTAGTCGAACATGGCGAAATAGGTGCCCCGGCAGGGCAGGGCCCTGAAGCGCGAGCCCTGCATGAGATCCAGGAAGAGGTCCCGCTTGCGCTGATAAAAATCGGCCACCCCGAGATAGGTCCGGGGATCGGCCATGAAATCGGCATAGGCGTGCTGGATGGGCGCGTTGGCGGCAAATACCACGTACTGGTGAACACGCCGCAGTTCGGTGGTGAGCGCTGCGGGCGCCAGGCAATAGCCGGTTTTCCAGCCGGTGGCGTGGTAGGTCTTGCCGAAGGAGCCCACCACGAAACTGCGCCGCGCCAGTTCCGGATAGCGCGACACGCTTTCGTGCCGGCGCCCGTCGAAGATGATATGCTCGTAAACCTCGTCGCTGAGAATCAGGATGTCGGTGCCGCGGGTGAGGGCCATGAGAGCCGTCATGTCGTCGGCCGACAGTACGGCCCCGGTGGGGTTGTGGGGTGAGTTGAGTACGATCATGCGGGTCCGCTCGCTGACGGCACGGCCCACCGCATCCCAGTCCACGGCATAATCAGGGTAGGTCAGGCTGCAGTACACCGGCACGCCGCCGTTGAGCTCCACGATGGGGCCGTAAGCGTCGTAGGCCGGCTCCAGTATGATGACCTCGTCGCCGCGGTGCACCACGGCGCTGATGGCGGAAAAGACAGCCTCGGTGCCGCCGGCGGTCACCGTGATTTCGGAATCCGCATCGTAGCGAGCCCCCTGCAGCTCCAGGGTCTTGGCCGCCAGGCGTTCACGCAGCAGGGCAATGCCCTGCATGGGCGGGTACTGGTTGTGCCCGGCGCGCATGTGGTGGGCGACGCAATCGATCAGTCCGGGGTCCACATCAAAATCGGGAAACCCCTGGGAAAGGTTGATGGCCCCCTGCTCGGTGGCCAGCGCCGACATGACCGAAAAGATCGTGGTCCCCACCCGGGGGAGTTTGGATTTGAGTTTCATGGGTCCAATGTCCGCTGCGGGTTTTCGTTGCGGAAGGTATAGGGGAAATGGCCCTCTGCTGTCAACACAGGTGCGATTGCCGTCGATCTGCCGCTGTAGCCACCCGGTCCCCGGCATATCCACCATGCCAGGCGCTGCTTGCGATTGCCCTGCTCCCAGAAAGCCCGTGAATGGATTTCTCCAATTTGATGATTATACTATTGCAGGTGTTCATCGGACATCTGTGGCGCACCTTTGTGGAACGCCGGTCTTCAACCGGCCGCGAG
>JAMOVG010000209.1 GCA_027061725.1 Desulfobacteraceae bacterium | reverse complement strand
TGGTTTGGGAGCGTTCATTTGCTATGATTCCTCTCACCGTGCGATCCCATTATTCCCTGATGTGGGGCACGGCCCCGGTGGAGGCCCTGTGCCGGGCCGCCCGCCGCCTGGGCTACCGCAGGCTGGCGCTCACCGACACCGACAACCTTTACGGCCTGTGGGACTTCCTGGCGGCCTGCCGGCGCGAGGGCCTCACGCCGGTGGTGGGCGCCGAGATCACCGACCCGCACGGCCCGCAGCGGGCCGTGTGCCTGGTGAAGAACCGGCGGGGCTGGCGCAACCTGTGCCGCCTGATCACCGGGCGGCACACCGCGGACGACTTTCACCTGGCCGGTGCCGTGCCGCGGTTTGCCAAGGGCCTGGTGGTGCTCACCGGCAGCGCGCGGCTGCTGACGGGCTGGCACGCGGCGGGCGTGGACGTGGCCGCGGCCCTGCCGCGCCGCCCGGTTCCCGCCGACCACCCCCTGCGCCGGGCGGCGCGCCGCTGCGGACGGCCGCTGGTGGCCACGCCGGGAAGCTTTTTCCTCACGCCGCAGGATTTCGCTTTCCACCGCCTGCTGCGGGCCGTCTCGCAGAACACGTCGCTGTCGCGCCTGGACCTGGCCGAAACGGCGCCCGCCGACGCCTGGCTGGCGCCGGCGGAGGCGTACCGCCGGCGCTTCGCCGTGTGCCCCGAGGCCGTGGAAAACACCGTGCGACTGGCCGAGCGGCTGGCTTTTTCCGGACCGCCCCGGACGGTGGTGATGCCCGCCCTGGCGGGAATGCGCGAGGCCCAGGCGGCCGCGCTGCTGCGCCGCGAGGCCCTGCGGGGCGCCCGCCGCCGCTACGGGCCGCAGCCGCAGCGGGCCGTGACGCAACGGCTGAACTACGAACTGGAGATCATCGCGCGCAAGCGTTTCAGCGCCTATTTCCTGGTGGTGCGCAACATCGTGCGGCGCAGCCCGCGCACCTGCGGCCGCGGCTCGGGCGCCGCCTCGCTGGTGGCCTATTGCCTGGGGATCACCAATGTCTGCCCCATCCGGTACAACCTCTACTTCGAGCGTTTTCTCAACCCGGGGCGCAGCGACCCGCCGGACATCGACGTGGATTTCGCCTGGGACGAGCGCGACGCCGTGCTGGCGGGCGTGCTGCGGCAGTATGCCGGCCGGGCCGCCATGGTGGCCAGCCACATTCATTTCCAGCCGCGCATGGCCGTGCGCGAAACGGCCAAGGTCTACGGCCTGACGGACGCCGAAATCGGCCGGGTGACCCGCCGGCTGTCCGGCCATCACCACGGCGGGGCCCCGGACCTGCGGCAGTGGCTGCAGGAACAGCCCGGGGGGCGGGAGCTGGACCTGGCCGCGCCCTGGCCGCGGATCCTGCGCCTGGCGCGGCGCCTGTCCGGCACGCCGCGCCACCTGTCGGTGCACCCCGGCGGCGTGGTGATCACGCCGCGGCCCATCGACGGTTACGTTCCGGTGGAGCAGGCGCCCAAGGGGGTGCCGGTGATCCAGTGGGACAAGGACGCGGCCGAGGCCGCCGGCCTGGTGAAGATCGACCTGCTGGGAAACCGCAGCCTGGGCGTCATCCGCGACGCCCTGGCCGCCGTGCGCGCGGGCGGCACCGTGATCGACGAGCACCGCTGGCTGCCCGAGGAGGACGGGGCCACCCGCCGGGCCCTGGCCCGGGGACAGACCATGGGGTGCTTCTACATCGAGAGCCCGGCCATGCGGCTGCTGCAGCAGAAGGCGGGCAGCGGGGACTTCGCGCACCTGGTGATCCACAGCAGCATCATCCGGCCGGCGGCCAACGACTTCATCCGCGAGTACCTGCGCCGGCTGCACGGCGGGCGCTGGAAGCCCATCCACCCGCTGCTGGCGGGCGTGCTGGACGAGACCTACGGCATCATGGTCTACCAGGAGGACGTGTCCCGGGCGGCTGTGGCGCTGGCCGGCTTTTCCCATGCCGAGGCCGACGGGCTGCGCAGGGTGCTCTCCAAAAAGGACCGTGCCGTACGGCTGCGCGACTACTACGCGCGCTTTGCGGCCGGCGCCCACCGCCGGGGGCTGACCCGCGGGCAGATCGAGGCCGTGTGGGCCATGATGATGAGCTTCGACGGCTACTGCTTCTGCAAGCCCCACAGCGCCTCCTACGCGCGCGTCTCCTGCCAGGCGGCGTATCTCAAGGTGCACCACCCGGCCGAGTTCATGGCGGCCGTGCTCAGCAACCAGGGGGGCTTTTACAGCGCCTTCGCCTACGTGTCCGAGGCGCGGCGCATGGGTCTGCGCATCCTGCCGCCGGACGTCAACGACAGCGAAATCCACTGGACCGGCGCCGGGGACCGCCTGCGGGTGGGGCTGATGGCCGTCAGGGGGCTGTCGCAGCAGAGCATGGCGCGTATCG
>JAMOVG010000208.1 GCA_027061725.1 Desulfobacteraceae bacterium | reverse complement strand
TCGACTTCGTCGAAACCGTTCACGACGACCGCCGATTCAAGGACGAAGCCGTGGACCTGCTGACCCAGGAAAAAATGCTGCGCGGCGACATGGTGGGCCGGGTGCCGGCGGTGCAGGTGAAGCCCCCCAGGACCGTATCGTGGGGATGGCTGCGGCCGGTGGCCGCTCTGGCGGCGACCCTGGCCATGGTGGCGGTCTTCTTCCTGCTGGTGCCCCGCCCGGCCCAGCGCCCGCAGCAGGCGGCGGTGGAGCGCATTCCCCACCGTTTTGTGATCTACATGCCCCAGGCCCGCAAGGCGCAGCTGGTGGGCAGCTTCACCCACTGGCGTCCGGTGCCCATGCACCGGCTCGACGACACCGGCTACTGGGTGCTGACCATGGCGCTGCCCGCAGGAGAGCACCGTTACAGCTTCCTGGTGGAAAACGGCAAACGCATCCCCGACCCCACGGTCCTGGCGCGGGAGAAAGATGATTTCGGCGGTGAAAACTCGATCATCGAAGTGAGGGAGACGACATGAGGGGGAAAATCATCCTGGCAGTAATGCTGGCCGCCGTACTGACCGGGTGCGCCTCGCTTCCGTTTGCCCCCGGCGGTTCCCGAACGGTGGCCCTTTACCTGAACAAGCCCAACGCCAAAAGGGTGCAGTTCGCATCCTCGCTGGACGGCTTCCGGCTCCACGACACCCGCAGGTCCGCGTCCGGACGCTGGGAAATCGACATGCCTGCAGGCAGGGAGTTCACCTATTTTTATGTCGTCGACGGCAGGCGCTACGTTCCGGCCTGCCGCTTTACCGAAAAGGACGACTTTGGCTCCCGCAACTGCATCTACCTTCCGTGAGCTGCGTGTAACCTTCAGCCCTGCTGTGCGTTATGAAGGCAAACAACCGCACAGGGGAGGACAGACATCATGAAAAAATTCGCACCTACCTTTTTCTGCCTAGTACTTCTGCTCGCCGGCCCGGCGCTGGGCGACAGCACGCTGACCATGCCGGACACCTGGTCCGCGTCACTCCAGAAGAGTACACAGCAAATGGTACGGGCCGGCATCCCGGCCCAGGACGCCATCGCCATGACGTCCAGCATGATTCAGGCCCGCTTCAGCCGGCAGCAGATCCAGCAGGCCCAGCACGTGGTCGTCAAGGCCCACCAGAAGGGGCTGCCGGTGGAGCCGGTGATCTCCAAGGCCCTCGAGGGCGTGGCCAAGCACGTGCCGCCCCGCTCGATCATACGGGCCATGACACGCGTGACATCCCGCTACGCCTACGCCTTCCAGCAGGCCAGCCGGCTCTCGACGAAAAAGGCCGACATCGAGCACCTGGGGAACCTGATTGCCGCCAGCCTGGCGGCCGGAATGACCCACCGGGACGTGAATAAAATGGTCGGGCGGCTGCACAACGAGGCCCGTCACCTGAGCCGCGATGACCGGCGGGCCCTGGCCACCAGCGCGCTTGTGGCCGCCAGGGACATGGCCCGCCAGGGCGTCACTTCGGCCCATGCCGCGCAGGTGGTCGACCGGGCCCTGCAGCGGGGGTTCAAGGCCCATGAGATGCAGGCCCTGCACGAGTCCTTCATGTCCCGCGCCGCCACCATGCCGGCCGACAAGGTGGCCCGCGGCTTTTCCAGGTCCATCCACAAGGGGACCTTTGACGCCATGGAAGCCGCCGGCAGCCACGCCACGGGAATGGATACTCAGGGGCAGATGCCCGCCGGCATGGAACCCGAGCACGGCATTGGGGCGCACGGCGGTGACCTCGGCGCCGACGCTTCCGGCGGTGATATGGGCGGCCACGACGGTGACACGGGCGGCCACGGCGGTGATGCGGGCGGCCACGGGGGGGCCGTTGGCGGTGACGTAGGCGGCCACGGCGGCTCTGCCGGCGGCGATGTGAGCGGCGGCGCCTCCGGCGGTGATATGGGCGGCCACGGCGGTGACGCGGGCGGCCACGGCGGTGACATGGGCGGCGGTGGTGCCGGCGGAGGAGAAGGTGCCGGTCACCACTAATCGGCTCTCCGCGCAAAAACCCGCCGCCGGGCGGCGCCTTGAGGGTGCCGTCCGGCGGCCTGCGTATCCATCAACACCGCTGCCCAGCTCTCCCTGACGCGCTTGCCTCGCCCCGCCCGCCTCTTACCGCCGATATCCCTGCCGCCCCCGGCAGGACGCCACCGGCGGCAATCTGCCTCGACCGAGGCACAATGCCCCGCTGAAAGGACCGCGGACAAGCGACCCGCTGATCGGCGCCAATGGCCGGCGGCAGTATCTCTTCTGATATTTCCCTTCGCAAATCAGCATGATACGGGAAAAACCGGCCGGATTCGCAGCACCTGCGCTGCGCTGCGCCGTACATGGCACGGCTTGTGCTGAAGCAATCGGCGGGCCGGGGAAAGAAAT
>JAMOVG010000207.1 GCA_027061725.1 Desulfobacteraceae bacterium | reverse complement strand
GGCCGATACCCCGCGACCCGCCGGTAACGACCACGGTGCGCGGCTCCCGGTCCGTCATGATGCCCTCCCGAAAAGGATGTCGGCGGCCCGGTCCATGTCCCGGTACACGCCGCGGCAGCTCTGCATCAGGTCCTCACAGGCCAGTTTCGGCAAAAAATCGGCCACGGCATCGCCGGCCAGGCCTCCTGTGCCCAGGCAGACGTGCGTGCCCCGCCGGCAGATCAGCTGCCCCACCTCGGCCGCGAATATGCGCGCCGCCAGGACGGTCTTTTCGGCATCGGCGTCACCGGCTTCGCTCAGCCGGGCGGCCTTGCGGGCCAGGGCCGCCCCCACCTCCACCCAGGTCATCATGTCAGCCAAGGCGAACATGACGGCCTGCTGGCGGGTCAGGCGGTTCTTGTGGGCCAGGAAGACGGCCTCGTTGACCGCCCGGGCCGCCCGGGCGTAAGTACCGTAGCCCGCATCGGGCCCCGATGCGGCCAGCTTTTCCATCTCCTCGGCGATGGCCGTGTAAAAGCCGCCCTTGGTTTTCCAGGTTTTTTTCCAGCGGAACGTACTGATGATGCTCTGCTGGATCTCGCTGGTGCCCTCGTAGATGCAGGTGATCTTGACGTCGCGCTTGATCTTTTCGACCTCGAACTCGGTGATGTAGCCGTATCCGCCCAGCGCCTGCATGCCGTCGTCGGCGCAGCGGTTGGCCGCCTCGGTGGTGAACAGCTTGGCGATGGACCCCTCCACCTGGCGGTCCTCGTCGCTGGCGTCCAGCTGCCGGGCCACCTCCTCGATGTGCGCCGCGGCCGCCGCCAGCCGCACGGCGTGGGGCACCACCAGCTTGTGGGTGTATCCCTGCTTCTCGGACAGGGTGGTGCCGAACTGCACGCGCTCCTGGGCGTAGGGGATCACGATGTCCAGGGCGGCCTCAGCGGCGCCCAGCGCCATGGAGGCCACCATCAGGCGCGTGTAGCCGAAGACCTTGTTGGCCTGCTTGAGCCCCTGTCCCGGCACCCCGCCGATGAGGTTTTCAGCCGGCACCTCCACATCGGTAAACGTCAGCGGAGAGGTGTTGGAGGCACGGATGCCGTGTTTTTCCTCGCCCTTGCCCTGCTGGAAACCGGGGGTGCCCTTTTCGACCACGAAAAAGCTGGGACCCTCGGGGGTTTTGGCCAGCAGGGTGATGAAGTCCGCGTAGCCGCCGGTGGATATGAACTGCTTGGTGCCGTTGATGCGGTAAGCCGTCACGGCCCCGTTTTGGTCGGTTACCGGCTCGGCTTTGGTCTTGAGCGCAGCCAGGTTGCTGCCGGCCCCGGGCTCGGTCACGGCGTAGGCCACCAGGGCGCCGCGTTCGGCGATGGCGCCCAGCCACCGCGCCTTCTGCTCCTCGGTGCCGCCCACCAGCAGCGGGTCGGCCCCCAGCTGGATGGCGAAAAAAGCCGTGCCGATGCCCAGGCAGATCTTGGCCATGGCACGGGTGATGGCACAGCAGTCCAAAGCGCCGCCGCCCATGCCGCCGTACTCCTCGGGAATGAAGAGCAGCTGCAGCCCGATGTCCGGGCTGAGAAGCTGCCGGATCACGTCCTCGGGAAAGGTCTCGGTGCGGTCGTACTCCAGGATCTTTTCACGGGGGAGCATGCGCTTGCGCACCTGCGAGACGATATCCAGGATCATCTGCCGCGACTCGGCGTCGAGCCCCCTGCCGGTGGGTTCCGATCTGAATTGGGTCGCCAGCATGCCCGGTTATTCCTCTTCCTCGATAATGGTGTGCCCGCGATACATGCCGCAGCTGGGGCAGGCGTGGTGCGGCAGCTTGCTCTCGCCGCATTCCGGGCAGGTGGTCACGTTGGGTCCGGCGGTTTTCTTATGTGTACGCCGCATGTCGCGTTTTGACTTGGAAGTCTTGCGTTTCGGAACAGCCATTAGTAATCTCCTAACTATTTGTAATCAATATAAATTTATCCAAACAAAGTGCTTATCGAAAAGTTTCGCATTTAAGTAAATGAAAAGTGATGGAATGTCAAGGCTTTTTGCGTTTTTTTTGCAATCGGCTATTGAGGCCTTGAGACCGATGTGCTATTAGGTCTTTTTTCGATATCGAACTAAGGTCCCGTACGACCTTAACCAACTGAAATACCATATGATAAGGCGGCGGACAGACAAATACCGGGAGATTGCCTGCGCCCGCGCCGGCCTCCCGGCGACCAAGGCCGGCGATTCGGTCGCAGGAGGGGTGTCGAGGGACCGGCAACTTTACTTGTAAACAAGAAACAAGTAAAATATAGCCGGCTTATTTTGCCTGTCCATTTACTTGCCGACAGAAACCGCAGCATACTCGAATACTAAATTTAAGCTATCATTTCATGTAATTAAAATATAGAACCTTTTCATTCGGCGAGTGCTTCGCGGCCCCGCGGATGATTCCCAACCGGCGGAACAAACTCTTGCCCGTTACTGCAGGAGTAATGTCTGCACCTCTGAGAGGACAAACCAATGGACCCAGTCGTCACGCGCTTCCCCCCCAGCCCCACCGGTTACCTGCACGTCGGCGGTGCCCGCACGGCCCTTTTCAACTGGCTGTACGCCCGCCACAGCGGGGGCCGCTTCGTCCTGCGAATCGAAGACACCGACACCGCCCGCTCCACCCAGGCGGCGGTGGACGCCATTTTCGAAGCCCTGGAGTGGCTGGGCATCGACTGGGACGACGGACCCTACTACCAGTCCAGGCGCCTGGACATCTACCAGTCGTACATCGACCGCCTGCTGGCAGCGGGCCAGGCCTACTACTGCACCTGCACCCCCGAAGAACTGGCGGAAAAAAGGCAGAAGGCCCTGGCCGCCGGACTGGACGTACGCTACGACGGAACCTGCCGCGAGCGGGGGCTGCCCAGGACCCCGGACGCCGTGGTGCGCTTCAAGACCCCGCCCGATGGCACTACCACCATCCACGACGTGGTCAAGGGCGACATCACCTTCGAAAACCGTGAGATCGGCGATTTCGTCATCCAGCGCAGCGACGGCGTGCCGACCTACAACTTCGCCGTAGTCATCGACGACATCACCATGGGCATCAACACCATCATCCGCGGCGACGACCACGTCAGCAACACCCCCAAGCAGATCCTCATTTACCAGGCCCTGGGCGAGGAACTGCCGGTCTACGGCCACGTACCCATGGTGCTGGGCCAGGACCGCACCAAGCTGAGCAAGCGCCACGGCGCCATGTCGGTCACCGCCTACCGCGACATGGGTTACCTGCCAGAGGCGCTCATCAACTACCTCGTGCGCCTGGGGTGGTCCTGCGGCGACCAGGAATTCTTCACCCGCGAGGAGTTGATCGAAAAATTCAGTCTGGAAAACCTGGGCAAATCGGCCGGCGTCTTCGACCCGGAAAAGCTCCTGGCCCTGAACTTCGACCACATCAAGGCCGCCGACCCCGCCCGCCTGGCCGGCCTCCTGCGGCCTTTCCTGGAACAGGAGGGCTACGACGTCGACGCCGGACCGGACCTTGAGAAAATCATCGCCACCCTCAACCAGCGCAGCAAGACCCTTAAAGACATGGCCCGGGATGCGGCCTTCTACTATCAAGGGGAGATCGAATTCGACCCGGCGGCGGCCAAAAAATTCCTGCGGCCGGCAGTCCTTGAGGCCCTGCGCCTGCTGCGCGACGAACTGCAGCGGCTGGGCGAATTCTCCGAAAAGGGCCTGGAGGGGGTGTTTGTGGCGGTCATGGAAAAAACCGGCTTCAAGCTGGGCAAGATCGCCCAGCCTGTACGGGTGGCGCTGACTGGCAAAACCGCCAGCCCCGGCATCTTCGAAATCATGGACGTGCTGGGGCCGCAGCGTGTGCTGCCCCGGCTGGAACGGGCCATCGCCTTCATCGAGCAGCGGGCGGCCGCGGCCGACAAATAAAACTTGACCTCGGCGGTATAATCGTGTAATGAGCGCGTTTACATACTGAGGGATCGTCTAGCGGCAGGACGACGGGTTCTGGCCCCGTTAACCCAGGTTCGAATCCTGGTCCCTCAGCCAAAAAGTCAAAAAAGGGGATTGCGAAACCATACGCAACCCCTTTTTTATTTTCGTCGGCGCGCCAGCTGGCATCCTTATCATTATCATTGTTGCGGGCTCTTCTACCCGCACGCTCCGGACTCCCCGCCCGATCACGTCTCTGCAATCGAACCGTAAATCCCGAATATGCGTTTTCTGTAACCTTTCGCTCTTGAAGGCGTCTCAAAGCCAAACAATGGCGCAGCAGACTCGGCCATTGTTCATCCGGATGATCCAACGCCAGGCCTGCAACAATTGCGAAGCAACCCTTCAAAGCGAAAGGAGCGACAAATGCTGCCAAGAATCAGCAAAATCGGTCTGGTGGTGACGGCACTGGCACTGTTGAGCATTCCGGCATGAGGAGCGACCGGAAGCGGAAAAACGTCTCTTGCCTCTCTGGCGACCAGCGGCGGGGCGATTCTGGGTTCACCGGTCGGTTCGCGATCCGATTTTTCGGCGACTCCCTTCAGTCCGGTCATGATCGCCCGCGGTGGTGGCGGTGGAGCGGCCGGAGATGCGCCCGGTGCCGCGTGTACCGGGGCCGACGGTGATGCCGCAGGCACTGGTGCCAATGGAGAGGGCGGCATGGGAAGCCCCTCCGGCCACGGGCCTCTCAGGAGTGCACACCACGGTCCCACAGGAGAAAGCCGGATTGCCTTGATACTTGATAAAGGAAAGGAGGTGAGCCGGCTTTTTTATGGTTATTGGCAACGAGATTCGGACCGCAATCTTAACTTCGAGGGGGCCAAATCGGCGCTGCGCGCCCTTGGCAGACCGGCCTTGATCCTGCTGGTAGGGCACGCAGGCGACGGCGAGAGGGCGGGATCAGGCCGCCAGAGCGTTTAGGATGGTGACAGGATAATGCGGTTATCCAAAAAAGCTCCCGTGCAGGGAACGCTGAAATCGGATCAACACCGAATGCACTTTCACTGGCAGATTCCGATTGATTTATCGGCGGATAGTATTTATTTTTGGGAGAATGATTGCTTGACTGGGCTTCCGTGACTACCGTGCTTCCGGGCCCTCTATTTTGACTCTGGAGGCGGATAGCATCGTAAAAAGGCCCGTAATTTGATACGCGCTTGCGATTCCCGGCCGTTATTCGTTCGGGGACTGTGGTAAATTACCCCCATGAGTTCCCACCCCTGCCAAGCGCATGACCCGCAACAGGTTTCGATGGCCAAGGCTAAAAACCCATCTGCCGACAGCGGCTGCTGTTCAGCCGAGAAAAGATGCCTGCCCATGAAAAGGGGCCTGGTCTTTTTATGGGCAACGATGCTGCTGTTGGGTTCGTTTGCCATCGTAAGCGCCGCTCCGATCTGGCTGGACGGTGTTTCCGAATCGAGCGGATGGCTGGACACCGATAAATTATGGAACGATGACTTCAATCTTTGCTGGGCCGCCACTGCCGCCAACCTTCTCTCCAAGCAGGGATGGTACGGCGGCCCACGGCTCATGACAGGCGATGCGATTTTTGCGGACATCAAGCATTACTGGAGTGACCGGGGCGGAAATCCCTATTACGCCGTCGACTGGTGGTTTACAGGCGAAAACAAACAGCAGGAATCGCCTGGTTGGGCACAGCTTACGGACCTCTCGCATACGGGCTTTTATTCCGACACCCTTTTTTCCGACAATTTTGCGTGGGGCAATTTCAACGACCTGTCGAATATCGCAACCTACCTGGAAAACGACCGTGCCGTTTCAATCATGATCGAACATCATGGTTTGGGTCACTTCCTGACGGTCTGGGGTGTCGATCCGGACACACGCGAATTATGGGTCACCGACTCGGACAACTTCACCCACTCACTGGATAAATACACCTTCCGGTTCGATGGAACATTAGACGGCGCCTATGACGATTGGGGCATTAACAGTTACTATGGATTGTTTGCCAACCAAAAACATGCGCCTAGACTACGCCAACAGGGCACGGATATCCCTGAACCGGCAACGCTGCTCCTCATCAGCACCGGGGTTTTCGGGCTGACCGTCTTCGGCAAAAAAGCAGGGGCAATGAACCTGGGTTGAGCGATTTTATAGTTTGCCTCAGGTCCGGTGGGGGCAGGCCCGACTTCTTTTACGCCGTTTTGCGGCAGCACTTTCCCCGAAAGCCACGGAGATGATTTGCATTCTCCCTGGCTTTTTCCGCTTCCGTGGTTCACTGCCATCGCCTCCCGCGGCGCGGGGAAGTCCAAGGGGCTTCACCGCCGCCAGAGCGTTTTGAGGTCCTCCAGGATCAGGTAGATGGAGGGAACCAGACAGAGGGTGATCAAGGTGGCAAAAAGCACGCCGAAGCCCAGGGAGATGGCCATGGGGATCAGGAAGCGGGCCTGGCGCGATGTTTCGAATATCATGGGGGTCAGGCCGCCGAAGGTGGTCACGGTGGTCAGGATGATGGGACGGAAGCGCAGCTGCGCGGCCTGCCGCACGGCGGCGTATGGCCGGCTGCCGCCACGGCGCAGGCGGTTGGTCATGTCGATGAGCACCAGCGAGTCGTTGATCACCACGCCGGTAAGGGCCAGCACCCCGAACATGCTGATGACGCTCAGGCTGTAGCCCATGATCATGTGGCCGATGACCGCACCCACGATGCCGAAGGGGATGGAGGCCATGATGATGGCCGGCTGGATGTAGCTGTTGAGCGGCACGGCCAGCATGGCGAAGATCACCAGCAGCACGATGCCCATGCCCTGGAAGAGACTGTTCATGCTCTTGCGCCGGTCGGCCTGGCGGCCCTCGAAACTGTACCCCAGCCCCGGGAACTCATCCTGCAGGGCCGGCAGGGTCTCGGCTTTGACGGCGCGCAGCACCTGGTCGGCTTTGCTGCGCGGACGCACGTCGGCGGTCACCGTCACGATGCGCCGGCCGTCGCGCCGGTTGATGTCGGTGTAGGCCCGGCCCTCCGTGATGGTCACCGCGCTGCGCAGCGGGATCTCGCCGCCCGCGGGCGTGCGCAGGATCATCTCCTCCAGGTTGTACTGCGAGACGCGCTCGGACCGGGGCAGCCGCACCATGACCTTGACCTCGTTTCTGCCAAGCTGCTGACGCAGGGCCTCGGCACCGTAAAAGGCGCTGCGCACCTGACGGGCGATGTCGGTGGCGGTCAGCCCCAGGCTGCGCGCCGCCGGCAGCACCTTGAAGTCGATCTGCCGCTTGCCGGGGGCAAAACCGTCGTCCACATCCACCACGCTGGGATAATACGACAGGGCCCGCGCCAGCTCGGCGCTGGCGCGCTCCAGAACCCGCATGTCCTGGTGGCTGAGCTCCACCGCGATGGCCGCACCGCGGCCGGGGCCGCCGGCGTCGGACTCGAAGCGCAGCGACTCCAGCCCGGCAATGCGCCCCACCCGGCGCCGCCAGCGCCCGGTGAAGACCGATGTGGAAATGGGGCGCACTTCCGGCGGGGTCAGGTAGACGCGCACCTGGGCCACGTTGGCCTGGATGCCGGCGTAGATGCCCTCCACCAGCGCCTCGCCGCCGTTTTGCCGCGCAATCTCCTGGGCGGCCCGCACCAGCCGCCGCTGCACGGCCCGCGTGCGTTCGAAGGCACTGCCGTACGGCAGGGTGGCGGTGACCTTGGCGTAATCGGACTCCACCTTGGGAAACAGCTCGAAGCCCAGCCGCCCGCTGCGGATGTAGCCAAGGGTCACCATCAACACGGCCAGGCCGATGCCCAGCGAGACGTAGCGCCAGCGCAGCACCAGGCCCAGGAAAGGCCGGTAGAGGCGGTCCACGGCCCGCAGGAAAAAGCGGCTGAAGCGCTGCTGCAGCTTTTCCAGCCACCCGAACACCCCCCACGGCCGCCGGCTTTTCTGGTGGGCCAGGTGGGCCGGCAGGATCAGCAGGCTCTCCACCAGCGAAACGGCGAAAACACTGAGCACCACCACCGGAATCTGGCGGAAGACCTTGCCCATGAAGCCGGGCACGAAGAACATGGGCACGAAAGCCACCATGTTGGTCAGCACACTGAAGACCACCGGCACGGCGATCTCGCGGGCGCCGGTGACGGCCGCTTCGAACCAAGGCATGCCGCGCTGACGGTAGTAATAGACGTTTTCCCCCACCACGATGGCGTCGTCCACCACGATGCCCAGGGTGACGATGAAGGCGAACATGGACACCATGTTGATGCTGACCCCCGCGGCGGGCAGAAACAGCAGCGCGCCCAGGAAGGAAATGGGGATGCCCAGGCTGACCCAGAAAGCCAGGCGCGGCTCCAGGAACAGCGCCAGCAGGACGAACACCAGGATCAGGCCCAGGTACCCGTTTCGCAGCAGCAGCCCCAGGCGCTGGCGGTAGATCTCGGAGCGGTCGTTGCGCAGGTCGATGGCGATGCCGGGGGGCAGGCCGGGGCGCAGGTCGGCCACCACCTGCCGCACGGCATCGGACACCGTGATGGGGGTCTGATCGCCGACACGGTAAACCTCGATGAGCACGGCCGGCTTTCCGTTGTACGTGGCTTCGCGGTCGGTCTCCTCGAAGGTCTCGCGCACCGTGGCCAGCTCTTCCAGCAGCACCTGGGTGCCGTCGGCGGCCGTGATGATGGGAATCAGGCCGAACTCGCGACCCGCCTCACGGCGCTCTTTCATGCGCACCAGGATATCGCCGCCGGGCGTCTTGATGGCCCCGCCGGGCAATTCCACCGCCGCACGGCGGATGCGACGGGCCACGTCGTCCAGTGTCAGGCCATACTGCCGCAAGGCTTCCTGGGAGACCTCGACGCTGATCTCGTAATCCCGCACCCCGGTAAGGTCGGCCTGGGTGATGCGGGAACTCTGCAGCAGGCGGTCGCGCACGACCTCGGCCACCTCGCGCAGCACACGCTCGCTCTGGTCGCCGCTGACGGCCAGCGAAACCACGTAGCGTTTGCGCGCCACGATGGTCACCCGGGGGTCCTCGGCCTCTTCGGGAAACGAGGTGATGCGGTCCACCTCGGACTTGATCTCCTGGGCCAGGCGCTGGATGTCCCCGCCCTCGATCATCTCGACGGTCACCGTGCCCGAGCCCTCACGCGCCCGCGAGGTCACCCGGTCGATGCCCTCCAGTCCCTGCACGGCCTCCTCGACGGCCAGCAGGATGCCCTGCTCGACCTCCTGGGGGCTGGCGCCGGGATAGGGGACGGTGATGGTCACCATGTCCAGTTCGAAGTCCGGGAAGACCTCCTGGCGGATGCGTGTGCTGCAGAAAAGGCCGCCCACCAGCAGCACCAGCATGAGCAGGTTGGCGGTCACCGAGTGACCGGCCATCCAGCCGATGGCCCCCCGGGAGACCCTTTGTTCGTCGGGTCGGTCAGCCACCGCTGCGGGCCCCCCTCCCCTGCGGCGGGGCCGCAGGCTTCACACCGTCACCAGCCACGCGCAGCGGCATGCCCGCCACGGGCATCGCCAGGTCCGACACCACCAGGCGCTCACCGTCGGCGACCCCGTCCGC
>JAMOVG010000206.1 GCA_027061725.1 Desulfobacteraceae bacterium | reverse complement strand
TTCGGCTCTGAGCTTGCGGATTTCGTTTTCGAGGTTTGCATTGCGGTTCGTCAGGGAGGCGACCACTTCGGCGATTTCCTCGAGAAACTCGTCCACCTCGCGCACATCAAAGCCCCGGAAGCGCAGTCGGAACTGGCGCTCACGGATATCCAGCGGAGAGACTCCCCCAGCGGCGCCGGGACCGGCCGACCATTCGTATTTGATGATGGCGTCTTTTGGCTCTTGCGTCACGATCGGACCTCCCTGAGTGGGTGCGCCTGCCGCTAAAACATCGATTGTGAGAGGCGCAGCAGGCTGTTGACGACGAAAGTGCGGCAGAAGATGATCGCCAGGATAACCAGGATGGGGGAAAAATCCAGGCCGCCGAAGCTAACCGGGAGCACTCTGCGGACGCGGTACATGACCGGTTCGGTCACCGAGGTGATGAACCGCACGATGGGGTTGTAGGGATCCGGGTTGACCCAGGACAGGACGGCCCGGGCGATGATCACCCACATGTAGAGCACCAGAACCACATCGAGAACCTTGGCGAGCGCCAGAAAAAAATAACCCAGAATATACATTCCGCCGTAAACCTTTCCTATGCCGATCCTGTGCCGGCCCGAGCGCACCGGCAAAGTGGCCTACTCTTTTATCCAAAAGTAAAGGCATTGCCCCCCAGAAGTCAAGGCTTTTCCGGGGCCGCGATCGCCGTATACAACGCCCTTCGAAAACTGCGGCGGTCTGGGGGCGCCGGTCGCCGGGGCTCGTTTTTTCTTGACTTGTAGCGGCTGAATACCTAAGTTTGAATATAGTCGTTCAAACCGTCGATGCCGCCGCAATGGCGGCGCGGCGGCGGATGGCCCCCCTTCACGAGGGGCCTTTTTTACGAAATCATCGCTACGCAAGGGAGCAGGCGGACACAAATGTTGAATGGCAGAAAGATCGCCGTGATCGGGACCGGCAACATGGGAGAGGCCCTCATCAGCGGTTTGGTGGGGTCGCACAGCGCAAAGCCTGAAGATATCGTCTGTACGGACATTCGGGAGGAAAAACTGGCGGAAGTGAAGGAACGGTTC
This sequence comes from Desulfobacteraceae bacterium, assembly GCA_027061725.1. Taxonomy (GTDB): domain Bacteria; phylum Desulfobacterota; class Desulfobacteria; order Desulfobacterales; family JALSRD01; genus JALSRD01. Next base: position 1,367 of record JAMOVG010000206.1, on the reverse strand, counting down.
GGGGTACGCACCTCCACGGACAACTGCCGCGCCGTCACCGAATCCGAGATCGTTATCTACGCCACCAAGCCCCAGATCCTGGCCTCGGTGTTGCGGCAGACCGCGGATTGCCTGAACATGAACAAGCTGATCATCTCCATCGCCGCGGGTGTTCCCCTGGCCGCCATCGAAGCCTGCCTCAACAAGGAGCTGCGCCTGATCCGGGTGATGCCCAACATTGCGGCCTCGGTCAAGCAGGGCGCCACCGCCATTGCTTCCGGCGGTCACGTGCTGGAAAACGACATCCAGATCGCCAAGGCGATATTTGATTCGGTGGGCAAGAGCGTTTTCATCGAGGAGAACGTGCTCATGGACGCCATCACGGGCCTCAGCGGCTCCGGGCCGGCTTATATCTTCTTAATCATCGATGCGCTCGCCGATGCCGGCGTCAAGATGGGGCTGTCGCGCAACGACGCTCTGTTCCTCTCGGCCCAGACCGTGCTGGGGGCCGCTGAATTGCTGATGAAGACCGGCGAACACCCCGGCCAGCTCAAGGACCGCGTAACCTCTCCGGGCGGGACGGCCATTGCCGGACTGCACACCCTGGAGAAGGGCGGGCTGCGCACCACGCTGATCAACGCCGTGGAGGCCGCCACCCAGCGCTCCCGGGAACTGGGAGAAATGATGATTCGAAGCTTTTCCGAGGAAAAATAGGATGAAAACGAGCTGTTACAGCACAGCGTTGCGCTGTCTCACCATCATGGTGGCGACCGTGGCGTTCACGGCAGGGCTCTTTGCGCTGCAGGGCGGCGAGAGCCGTGCCCAGGAGGCGGTCAAGACGGCCTCCGCCACCGCCATCAAGTGGTATTCCTACCAGGACTCCCTGAAAATCGGCAAGCAGGAGGGGAAAAAGATCTTTCTCAATTTTTACGCCGACTGGTGCACCTACTGTGTGAAGATGGAAAAGGAGACTTTCAGGGATCCCGAGGTGGTGGCCTACCTCAACAAGTATTTCGTCTCGGCCCGGGTGAACTCCGACCGGCAGCAAGACCTGGCGCGCAAATACAACGTACAGGGACTGCCCTCGACCTGGTTCCTGGCCGCGGACGGAGAGGCCATCGGCAACCTTCCCGGATACATTCCGGCCAAGATGATGCTGAAGATTCTGGGGTTTGTGGGCACCGACAGTTACAAGACGATGACCTTCCAGCAGTACCTGAAGAAAATGTAGCCCCGCGGCAACTCCCAGCCCGGTACTGCCTGTTTTTACGGTATTTTTTCCCTTTGTCCGCTTGGCCGCGATCGGTTAGTCGATGGCCTGAACGCTCCTGCGGCGGAACCGCCACCGGACCAGGCGCCAGGCCATCAGCAGGGCCACTGCACCACTG
>JAMOVG010000205.1 GCA_027061725.1 Desulfobacteraceae bacterium | reverse complement strand
GCGCGGTTCAGGATGCGACGGAACTCCTCATCGTTTTTCTCCCAGGCGTGGGACAGCTCGCCGGCTTCTTCGCGCGGCGGCGTGCCGCCGCCGGGCTTTACCCGAAACTGCGGGTTGCCCCGGGGCTTTTCCGCCGGCGGGTTGCCGGCAGGCGGCGTTGCGGCAGCGGATCCCAGCGGCGGCAGCTCGACGCCCATGTCGCGAAGGATCCGGGGCCGCACCTGGTCGTAAAAGCGCACCAGGGCAGGGATGTCCCCGCCATTTACCAGGGCGTACTGCTCGGCGGTCAGCAGGCGCCGGGCGTAGTTGTCTAGCTCATGCTTGACCACCGGGTAGCCGTAAGGATCCCGGCTGGCCAGCACGCTTTCTGCCGTGACGACGGCCGGGTGCACCGGCTCGGGCGCAATGCTTGCCGGGGTCGCGCCCGGGACCATCCCCGGCGCCGGCGTCGCCGGTACCGGCGCGGCAGGCCCGGCCGCAGGCGGCGTGGCCGGTGGCTGCATGGCCGGTGGCTGCATGGCCGCCAGAACGGCCTGGAGGTTGTCCTTTAGCCACTCGGTCTCGGATTCGTACTCGGACAGGGGCTTTAGCTCCGGTACGGCCGGCTGCGCGGGCGCTGCGGGTGCGGCCGGCTGTGCGGGCACGGCAGCGGGCTGCGCGGGACCTGCCGGCGCCTGGGGCGCCAGCTGACCGCGCACGTAGCTGTCGAGCAGCGCGGCGGCCTGCGGGTCGGATTCGACCAACTGCACGATGCGCTGGTGCGGGCCCACCTTGCGCTCGTAGTCGAAGCCCTTCTGGGCCAGGTTGATGAGTTTGTCCCGGGTTACGCGGTACACCTGGCCATGGTGGACGATCTCGTATACGTCGTCCTCCTGGCCGGCGTCCGCCTTGTCCGGTTCGGCCTTCGGGATGGTTAGATCGATGGGGCCGTCCGGGTCCGGCGTTTCCCTGCCGGGATCCGGCGGCGTCTCCTCGCCTTTCGGGCCGGTGTCGCCCGGATGTTCTCCTGCGGGCGTTTCCCCGTCCGCGTTGTCCCCGTCGACCGCAGTGTCCTCGAGCGCCGCCTCGAAGTCCTGGGGCGTCATCTCGAAGGGGTCGGCAGGCTGCGCCGGTTTGTGTCCCCGCGTCTTTTTCTTTGCCATGGATGCCTTTCCTGTGTCTGAAGGTGGTTTTTTCTCCTCGTCCCGCCCGGCGGGTCAGGCCGGGCGGGTATCAGAAAGGAGGTCCCTCCCCCTATGGGAGGCGGTCTGTTCCCGGCCGTGCCGGGGTCACTCGCGTCTTTCCATCTTCTTTTTGGTGATCTCCACGGTGGCCTGGTCGATGTAGGCCTTGAGGTACTGCGGCAGGCGCCGCACCTCCTCGGCCAGGGCGCGCACGGCCAGGTACTGCTCGTAGGGCGCTTCCAACGGAAGCGACATGAAGGCGTTTCAGATCACCTGCTGCTCGTCTTTCAAAAACCCCTGGAACATGGGATGCTCCAGCAGGCCGCGGGCCTCGATGCCCTTTTGCAGGATCTCATCGGTCCTGCGGCGGCTGTCGTCCGTCATGCGGCGGTTTTCCTTCCGTCTTTCCCAGCGCCGTCAGCAGCTTGGTGCTGGCGTGAATCTCGGCGATGTCGCGCTTGGTCTGCTGCTCCAGGGCGCCCAGGCGCTGCTCACCCTCGATGCGCGACATCTCGATTTCCTTTTCGGCGGCCCAGGCCTGCTGCTGCTCGTTGCCGGCCTGCTGCCGGGCCTGCACGGCGGCGCGCACCTGTTCGATGTAGTCCTGCAAGGATCCGATCAGCTCGGTGGCGTCCTTGTGGCCGAAGCTTGCCACGTACCGGCTCACCAGCTTGTATACCGTCTCGGGCTGCAGGATCCCGGGAAACTCCCGGTTGACCTGGGCCAGGAACGCGAACATGCGCTCGATCTGCTGGCTCTCGGCGATGCCGATCTGGGCCTGGGTTCCAAAGTCCACGCGGCACACGATGTCGCCCTGGATCATGTCCGGCGTCACGGTCACGGTGCGCCCGTCCAGGCGCGCCTCAAACGGCCGCGACATGTAGAGCTGATAGAGCCGCGCGCATTTTCGCCAGAAGTCGCGCACGCCGGTCTCGGCCATCACGCGCGCCACCATCTCCAGGCGCTGGTGCGCCGCGCTCTGGATGGCGGCGATACCGGTGGCGGTCTTGTTCAGGCTCTGGGCGTCCATGCCCTGGTTGTAGCGCGTCACCCCGGTGCGGTTTTCGCGCACCGTGTCGGCGTACTCCACCAGCGACAGGATCCCGGGGTGAAACGCCTTGGGCGCCAGGTCCTTGACCGCGTCCGGATCGCCGAACACCACGTCGCCGGGCTTGTTCTGCAGCAGCGTTGCCACGTCCACGTTTACGCCGGGCCGCACCAGCCAGCGGCCGTTGTTGCTGTAGGCGTAGTTGTCCAGGATGCGCC
>JAMOVG010000204.1 GCA_027061725.1 Desulfobacteraceae bacterium | reverse complement strand
AGGCTGCTTGCGATTTGCCTGATTTACAGGTTTCAGCTGTCCGGTTCGGATGCCGGCGGCGAGGGGGCGTATCGTATTTTGCCGAACATCGAAGCGCGTATACGGGCCATGCGGGAGCGGGTTCGACAGGTTCCGCCGGTCCGGCGTCCCTCTTTCCGCCGCCGCCTCGACGACATCCGCAAGGCCCTCAAGCGGCCCGATGGCCGTGATCCCGGGGCAGCGGCTCGGCTGGAGCGCCTGGAAAGGCAGCTCGAGGAGGCCGCGCGCATCCGCCGGCTGCGCCGCAGGAACCTGCCGCAGCCCACGCTGGACGCCGACCTGCCCATCACTGCCCGCAAAGAGGAAATCATTGCCGCCATCCGCCGGCACCCGGTGCTCATTGTCTCCGGGGAAACCGGTTCCGGAAAGACCACCCAGCTGCCCCAGTATTGCCTGGCGGCCGGGCGCGGCGTGGACGGCCAGATCGCCTGCACCCAGCCGCGCCGCATCGCCGCCGCCACGGTCTCGCGCCGCATCGCCGAGGAGCTGGGCGAACCGCTTGGACAATCGGTGGGCTACAAGATCCGATTCCAGGACCGCAGCCGGCCCAGCAACTACATCAAAATCATGACCGACGGGGTGCTGCTGGCCGAGGTGCGCAGCGACCCGCTGCTTTCGCGCTACGACACGGTCATCGTGGACGAGGCCCACGAGCGCAGCCTCAACATCGACTTCGTGCTGGGGCTGCTCAAACGCCTGCTGGCGCGGCGCCCCGACCTGAAGCTGATCGTCACATCGGCCACCATCGACACGCGCAAGTTCTCGCGGGCCTTCGACGACGCCCCGGTCATCGAGGTGTCGGGGCGCACCTTCCCTGTGGAAATCCGCTACCGGCCGGCCGAAGGCGGCGATGACGACCCCGGCTACGTGGAAAACGCGGTGGCGGCGGTGTTCGAACTGCTGGGCAAAGCCCCCGCGGGCGACATGCTGGTGTTCATGCCCACCGAGCAGGACATCCGTGACACCTGCGATCTCATCCGCGCCCGGGACGCGGCCGGCGTGACGGTGCTGCCCCTGTTCGCCCGCCTGACCGCCGCGGAGCAGGCCCGCGTCTTCGCTCCCGTGCGCGGCCGCAAGATCATCGTGGCCACCAACGTGGCCGAAACCTCCATCACCATCCCGGGCATTCGCTACGTGGTGGACACGGGCCTGGCGCGCATCTCGCGCTACCGTCCGCGGCGGCGCAGCACCTCGCTGCGTATCCAGCCTGTTTCGCGCAGCAGCGCCGACCAGCGTGCCGGCCGCTGCGGGCGGGTGGCCGCGGGGGTGTGCGTGCGCCTCTTCAGCGAGGAGGATTACGCCGGGCGCCCGCAGTACACGGCGCCCGAGATCCTGCGTTCCAACCTGGCCGAGGTCATCCTGCGCATGATGGCCCACCGCCTGGGCGACATCACCGATTTCCCCTTCGTGGACCCGCCCGCCGACCGCCACGTGGCCGACGGCCTCAAGCTGCTGACCGAACTGGGGGCCGTTTCCGAGCGCAAAGACGGCCGCGGGCGCAGACGGTATGCCCTGACGCGCACCGGCCGGCTGATGGCCGAGCTGCCGCTGGACCCGCGCCTGTCGCGCCTTCTGGTGGAGGGCCATCGCCGCGGCTGCCTGGACCAGGTGGCTGTCATCGCCGCCGCCCTGAGCATCCAGGACCCGCGCCAGCGCCCTGCCGAGCAGGCCGCCCGGGCCGACCAGGCCCAGCGCGTCTTCCAGGACCCGCGCTCGGATTTCGTCACCTGGCTCAACCTGTGGCGCGCCTACCACCGCAGCCAGCAGTCCGCCGACGGTCCGCTATCCAAGAGCCAGGCCCGGCGGCGTGCGCGGCGTTTCTGCCGCACCCACTTCCTGTCCTTCCGGCGCATGCGCGAATGGTGCGACGTCCACGAGCAGATCCGCGACATCCTGCGGGACGTCAAGCTCGTGAAGGGGCAGGGCGACGGCATCGGGAGGCCCCGCGAGCTGCCGGCAACCGACGGCTTTTCCCCCGCCTACCGGCGGCTGCACGAAGCCGTGCTGGCCGGACTGCTCTCCCAGGTGGCGCGCCGCGAGGAGGGCACACGTTTCAGGGCCGCCCGTGGCGCCGTGGTGTGGGTTTTCCCCGGCTCGGTGCTCTTCAAAACGCCCGGCGAGTGGATCGTGGCCGCCGAGATGGTGGAGACCACCCGCCCTTACGCACGCACCTGCGCCCGCATCGACCCGGCCTGGCTGGAGGACGTGGCCGGCGACCTGTGTCGCCGCAGCTACGCCGACGCCCACTGGGATGAAGAGCGCGGCCAGGTGGTGGCCACCGAGAAGGTGAGCCTCTTCGGATTGCCCATCGTGGAGGGGCGCCGGGTGGGCTACGCCCGGGTCAACCCGTCCGAAGCCTGCGACATCTTCGTGCGCGCCGCTCTGGTGGAG
>JAMOVG010000203.1 GCA_027061725.1 Desulfobacteraceae bacterium | reverse complement strand
GATCGAGCGGGCCCTCGACCACCCCATCGGCCAATTGCCGCTGTCGCGGCGGGTCAAACCCGGGGACCGCGTGGTGCTGGTGAGCGACGACAACACCCGCCTGACGCCGGCCGATCGCATTCTGCCGCCCCTGCTGGAGCGCCTCAATGCCGCCGGCGTCCCCGACGCGGACATCACCTGCCTCATGGCCCTGGGCACCCACCGTTACATGACCGAGGCGGAGATGATCGCCAAGGTGGGGCGGGCGGTTTTCAAACGCATCCGGGTGCGCAACCACCGCTGGCAGGAGCCCGGTGAACTGGCCGATCTCGGTGTTTCCGCCATGGGGACCCCCATCGAAGTCAACCGGCACGTGGCGGCCGCCGACGTGGTCATCGGCATCGGCGCCATCGTGCCGCACCACATTCCCGGCTACTCCGGCGGGTCCAAGATTATCCAGCCGGGTGTCTGCGGCCCCCGCACCACGGCGCAAACCCACATGCTCTCCTGTGAAGGCGGCGGAGATTCCTTCCTGGGAATCGAGGACAATCCCGTGCGTCGCGACATGGACGACATGGCCGACCGGGTGGGGATGGAAACCGTCTTCAACGTGGTCATGGACACGGCCGGCGCGGTGACGGGCATCTTTTTCGGCGACGTGCGCGCGGCTTTCCGGGAGGGCGTCCGGATGGCGCGCCGCATTTACGGGGTGCCCTACAGCGAAACGCCCGACATCGTGGTGGCCAACTCGCACCCCTGTGACCTGGATTTCTGGCAGTCCCACAAGGCCCAGTACCCGGCCCAGCGCATGGTCCGGCCGGGCGGCACCATCATTCTGTGCACACCGGCCCCGGAGGGCGTCAGCCCGGTGCACCGCGAATTGCTGGACTACACCGCCTGGCCGTCGGAAAAGATCAAGGCCGCCTACCGGCGGGGAGAGCTGGAAAACGGCGTGGCCGCCGCCCTGGCCGCAGCCTGGGCCATGGTGCGCGAAAAGGCCGAAGTCATCATGGTGTCACCCGGCATTTCCCCCGACGACAAGCGGCGGCTGGGGCACATCCACGCGCCCGACGTGCCTGCGGCCCTCGAGATGGCGTTAAAGCGCCAGGGCCCCGCGGCCCGCGTGGCCGTGCTGACCCATGCCCCGGACCTGTTGCCCATCCAGGCCGATGGAAAACCCTGAAGGGCCGCGCGGCGGCCGATTCAGCTGCAAAGGAGACGATCGATTCATGTCTGCATCGCAACGCCCCCTGCTGGGCATTACCATGGGCGATCCCGGCGGGATCGGTCCCGAGATCTGCGTCAAGGCCCTGGCGCATGACGATATTTACCGCATCTGTCGGCCGCTGGTCATCGGCGACGCACAGATCCTGCGCAACGCCGCCGGCTTTTGCGACGGCCCCGGCGACATCCGGGCCTGTCACAATCCCGGGGAGGGCCGTTACGCCCACGGCGCTATCGATGTTCTGGACCTGGCGAACCTGCCGCTTTCGCAGCTGCGGCACAAGACGGTCACCGCCGAGCAGGGCAAGGCGTCCTTTGAATATGTAAAGACCGCCATCGAACTGGCCCTGGCCGGCGACCTGGATGGGACGGTGACGGGTCCCATCAACAAGGAGGCCATCAACGCCGCCGGGTTTCACTACGCGGGGCACACCGAAATCTACGCCGAGCTGACCGGCACCCGCGACTACGCCATGATGCTGACCGACAAGTCCTTTCGCGTGGTGCACGTGTCCACCCACGTCTCGCTGCGCGAAGCCTGCGACCGGGTGAAAAAAGCGCGCGTGCAGACGGTCATCGACCTGACCCACGATGCACTGCAGCGGCTGGGCATTGCGGAACCGGTGATCGCCGTGGCCGGGCTCAATCCCCACTGCGGCGAGGGCGGCATGTTCGGCCACGAGGACGACCGCGAGATCGCACCGGCGGTGAAGGCTGCGGCGGACCGCGGCCTGCGGGTGGAGGGGCCCGTGCCGGCGGACACGGTGTTTTCCAAGATGCTGGGCGGCATGTACGACGCCGTGGTGGTCATGTACCACGACCAGGGCCACATTCCGGCCAAACTGGTGGGGTTTCGCTACAACGACCGCACCGGCGCCTGGGAGAGTATGGCCGGCGTCAATGTCACCCTGGGGCTGCCCATCGTGCGCACCTCGGTGGACCACGGCACGGCCTTCGGCAAGGCTGGCGAGGGACGCGCCAACCCCCAGTCCATGATCGAGGCCATCCGGCTGGCCGCCCGACTGGCCTGAGCGTTGCAGGAGCCCGCGATCATGGATGCCGAAGCCCTGCTCAGCGCCCACTACCCGCCGTCTTCCAGGACCTGGCGTATCCTGGTGGATCACGGGCACCAGGTGGCCCAAAAGGCCCTGCGGGCCGCCGCGGCCGTGGCCCATCTGTCGCCGGACACCGAATTCATCCGCCAGGCCGCCCTGCTGCACGACATCGGCATCCGTTTCACCGACGCCCCCGGATTGGGCTGCACGGGTAAATACCCCTATATCTGCCACGGCTACCTGGGACGCGAACTGCTGGAAAAAGAAGGCTTTCCCCGCCACGCCCTGGTCTGCGAACGCCACGTGGGGGTGGGGCTCTCGCGCCGGGACATCATCCGCCAGGGGCTTCCCCTGCCCCTGCGCGACATGCTGCCCGTGACCATCGAAGAGCAGATCGTGTGCTATGCGGACAAGTTTTTCTCCAAGAGCGGCCACGGCGCGGCGCGGGAAAAGAGCGTGGCCGAAATCGCCCGGGGGCTCGCCCGCCACGGCGCCGACAAGGCCGAGAAATTTCTGCGCTGGGCCGCGCTGTTCGGCGACGCCTGAACGAAAAAAGGGGCCGTCGGCAGATGATTCCGCCGGCGGCCCCAGTGGCCTGACTTTGTATGATTCGCCTGCGGCTACCAGCCCCAGGTCAGGTACTCGTGGATGGAGTCGGCGGCCTTGCGGCCGGCGCCCATGGCCAGAATGACGGTGGCCGCGCCGGTGACGATGTCGCCGCCGGCCCACACGCCGCGGCGGGTGGTCTTGCCGGTTTCCGGCTGGGCCAGGATGTAGCCCCACTTGTTGAGCTCCAGCCCCGTGGTGGTTTCGGTCAGCAGCGGGTTGGCGCCGGACCCCACGGCCACAATGGCCAGATCGCACTGCAGCTCGAACTCCGAGCCCTCGATGGGCACGGGCCGGCGACGGCCGGACTCGTCCGGTTCGCCCAGTTCCATGCGCAGGCACTCCATACCCGTCAGGTGGCCCTTTTCGTCACCGAGGTAGCGGGTGGGGTTGGTCAGCAGGAAAAACTCGATGCCCTCTTCCTCGGCGTGGTGGATCTCGGCGGCGCGGGCCGGCATCTCCTCGCGCGAACGGCGGTAGACGATGCGCACGCGATCGGCGCCCAGGCGCATGGCCGTGCGCGCCGAGTCCATGGCCACGTTGCCGGCGCCCAGCACCACCACGTCCTTGCCCTTGGGTACGGGGGTGTCGTACTTGGGAAACAGGTAGCCCTTCATCAGGTTGGTGCGCGTCAGGTACTCGTTGGCCGACAGCACGCCGATGAGATTCTCGCCAGGGATGTTGAGAAAGCGCGGCAGCCCAGCGCCCACGCCCACGTAAACCGCGTCGTAGCCCTGCTCGAAGAGCTCGTCCACGGTCACCGAACGGCCCACCACCGCGTTGCAGATCACCTCGACACCCTGCTTTTCCAGCGTGTGAATCTCCTGGGCCACGATGTCCTTGGGCAGCCGGAATTCGGGAATACCATAGACCAGCACGCCGCCGGGCTTGTGGAAAGCCTCCAGCACGGTGACCTCGTGACCCTTGGCGATCAAGTCGCCGGCCACGGTGAGGCCCGAGGGGCCTGATCCCACCACGGCCACTTTCTTGCCGGTGGGCTTGGCGCGGGCCGGCAGCGTACCGGTGCCGTGCTCCCGCTCCCAGTCGGCCGCGAAGCGCTCGAGGTTGCCAATGGCCACGGGTTCGCCCTTTTTGGCCAGGATGCAGTTGCCCTCGCACTGCAGTTCCTGGGGACAGACCCGCCCACAGACCGCCGGCAGGGCGTTCTTGGTCCACAGATTGTGGGCGGCGCCCGAGAAGTCGCCTTCCAGGATCAGGTGGATGAACCCGGGGATATCCACGCTCACCGGGCAGCCCTTGACGCAGCCGGGATTGCGGCACTGCAGGCAGCGGGCGGCCTCTTCGCGGGCCAGCTCGGGGGTGTAGCCTAGGGGTACTTCGTCGAAATTACGGCGTCTGATTTCGGGTTTCTGCTCCGGCATGGGCTGCCGGGGAATTTTTTTCTTCTTTGAAGCCTTTTGAGCCATGGTCGTTCCTCCTGAAGATGATAAAATACCGTCTGGCAGTGCGCCGTCTTACTTTTCGACGTTGCTGAACAGCAGCGATTCCGAATCGTGCAGCTGGCAGTAATCCTCGTAGCACTCTTTTTCCTGCTCGACGTAGGACTGCAGGCGTTTCATGAGTTCGTCGTAGTCCACCTGGTGCCCGTCGAACTCCGGCCCGTCCACGCAGGCGAAGCGGGTCTTGCCGCCCACGCTCACCCGGCAGCAGCCGCACATGCCGGTGCCGTCGACCATGATGGGGTTAAGGCTCACCAGCGTCCGGACGCCGTATTCCTCGGTGATTTTGGAGACGAACTTCATCATGGGTACCGGGCCGATGGCCACCACCAGCGCAATGTCTCCCTTATCGAGAAGCTCTTTGAGGACATCGGTAACGAAGCCATGGTGGCCGTAGGAGCCGTCGTCGGTGCATACGAAAAGTTCGTGGGAAGCGGCCTTCATGTAATCTTCCAGGATGAGCAGGTCCTTGGTGCGGGCGCCGATGATGGCCTTGACATGGTTGCCGGCTTCCTTGAGCCCGCGGGTGATGGGATGCAGCACGGCGATGCCGGTGCCGCCGCCCACGCACACCACGTTGCCGAACTTCTCGATGTGGGTGGGTTTGCCCAGCGGGCCGATGACGTCCTGGTAGGCCTCGCCCACCTTGAGGTCCCGGAACAGGGCCGTGGTCTTGCCCACCACCATGTAAATGATGGTGATGGTGCCCTTGTCGGGGTCGGTCATGGCCATGGTCAGGGGGATACGCTCTCCCTCCTCGGTGGCCTTCAGGATGACGAACTGCCCCGGTTTCGCCTTGCGGGCGATCAACGGTGCCTCGATTTCGTTCAGAATCACGGTACCGTCTGCCATTTCCTCGCGTCCTACGATTTTGAACATAACGACCTCCGAATGCTATTGCCGCCCGGTAACTCCCGGTAAATTTTGACTCTTCGCCCGCCGGCCGGTCCGTGCCGCTCTGTGGTGGGCAATCCGAAGCCTTTTATTGGACGGTGATGCAAATAATATTTAAGCCAATTTTTAAGTATATACTCATTACGTGGGCAGATCAAATACTATTTTCTGCAAAAGCGGTTGCAAAGCCCGCCGGCGGCTGCTAACACCCGGCGCGGTCACCAAAGGAGCCGCTTCATGAAACTTTTCGACAGTCACTGCCACCTGGACGACCCGGTGTTCCAGCCGGATTTTGACGCCGTGCTGGCGCGCGCCGCCCGCAGCGAGGTTCGGGCCATGCTCATCGCCGGCGTCAATGAGAAAACCTCCCGCCGGGCCGTGGGCTTGGCCGCCGCCCACGACGGCATCTTTGCCTCGGTGGGTGTCCACCCCCACGACGCGGCCGGCTGCAGTGACAAAATCCTGGCGGCGCTCGCGGCGCTGGCCGCCGATCCCGGGGTGCGTGCCTGGGGCGAGGTCGGGCTGGACTTTAACCGCATGTACTCGCCGGTCCAAGACCAGGAACACTGGCTGGAGCGCCAGCTGGAAACCGCCATCGACCTGGGGCTACCGGTGATTTTCCACGAACGCGACTCGCGCGGGCGCCTGATCGAGATGCTCCAGGGATGCCACACACAGCTGACCGGCGCGGTGGTCCACTGCTTCAGCGGCACCGCCACCGAGCTGCGCCGTTACCTGGATTTCGGTTTTCACATTGGCGTCACCGGCATCGTTACCATGCAGAAGCGCGGCGCCCCGTTGCGCGAACTGGTGCCCGCCATCCCGGAAGACCGGCTGCTCATCGAAACCGATGCCCCCTACCTGACCCCGGCGCCGGAGAGGAACCGCCGCCGGCGCAATGAACCGGCCTTCGTGCGCCACGTGCTCCTCAGGCTGGCCGATGTGCGGGGAAACGATCCGGAAATCCTGGCGCGGCAGGTTTGGCGCAACACCTGTCGGCTGTTCGGCATCGAAGAGACCGCCTGACGCCCGCTCTTCAGTCTGCCATGAGGTGCTCGACGGCCTTTTCCAGGCCGTCGATGGAGAGCTCGAACATGGGAAAGATCTGCCGGATGAGCGTGATGGTGCGGGTGTACCCCCAGCTTCCCTGGGGCACGGGGTTGAGCCACACGCTGTGCCGGAAGGTGCGCGCCAGGAACCGCAGGCGTTCGATGCTGGGCTGGCCAGAGCGCTCCTCGATGTGGATGGAGCCGTCGGTGGCCATCAGTTCGTAAGGCGCCATGCTGGCGTCGCCCACCAGGATGAAGCGTGTTTCCGGGTCCCAGCTGGCGAACTCGTCGATGCGCCGGGGTTTCTTGTAGCGTGTGGGGTCCTCCCACAGGTAGTCGTAGATGGTGTTGTGGAAAAAATAGGTCTTGAGCTCCTTGAACTGGGCCCGGGCGTGATAGAAAAGGTGCTGCACCACCGGGATGTAGGGGTCCATGGACCAGCCGCCGTTGTCGATAGCCAGGATCACCTTGAGGCGGTCTTTGAGGCTTCTTTCGAAGACGATCTCGATCTCGCCGCCGTTTTTCATGGTCTGGTACAGCGTGGCGTCGATGTTGATCTGGTCCTTGGGCCCCGTGGGCACCAGGTGCCGCAGGCGTTTGAGGGCTTCGCCCATCATGGACTGGCGAAGCGGGCCGGTGAGCGAGTAGTCCCGGTAGCGCCGGTCCATGGCCACCTTGACCGCCGAACGGTTGCGGGAGACGCCCCCCACGCGCATGCCCCCGGGGTGGTACCCGGAATGCCCCACCGGTGAGGTGCCGCCCGTGCCGATCCACTTGCCGCCCCCGTCGTGGCGTTCGGTCTGCTCCCGGAGCCGCTCCTTGAAGTATTCGATCAGTTCGTCCGGGCTCATTTTGCTCAGCTCGGACTCGTCCACCCCCAGGGCCTGGGCCAGGGTCTTGGGATCCTGCAGCCAGCTGTCCAGCATCATGCGGGCCATTTCGGTAAGGGCGTAGCCGTCCTCGCCTTCTGGCATTTCGGCTCCCTCGAAGTAGTGGGCGAACACCTGGTCGTAGAGATCGAAGTAGCGTTCGCTCTTGACCAGGATGGCCCGCGAGGCGGTGTAGAAATCCCCCAGGGATTGGACCAGCCCCTTGTCCAGGGCCCGGTGCAGGGTCAGAAAGGCGGTAGGGCTGACCGGAATCCCCACCTCCTTGAGTTTGTAAAAGAAGTCGATGAACATTATGATGCCGCAGGGTTAGAAGAGACGACGGCGACGAACCGAATTGGACGCGATCTGGTAGTCCTGGCTCTTCTTAAAGAGCACGCCCAGGTAAGGAACGTCCCCCTTGGCCAGGTCCCTGGGCCGGAAATCGGGGTCCATGTTCAGGGCCCGGATCCAGTTGAGCAGCTCCCGGGTGGCCGGCCGTTTTTCTACGGCGTCCAGTTCGCGCAGGCGGTAGAAGGCCGCGATGGCGTTTTCGGCCAGCTGGCTGTCGATGTCCGGGAAGTGCACGTTGACGATCTTGCGCATCATCTTGGGATCCGGAAAGGCGATGTGGTGAAAGTTGCAGCGCCCCAGGAAGGGGTCCGAGAGGTCCTTCTTGGCGTTGGAGGTGATGATGAACACCGGCCGGTGCTTGGCGCGGATGGTCTTGTCGATCTCGATGATGTCGAACTCCATCTGGTCCAGCACGTCCAGCATGTCGTCCTGAAAGTCGGTGTCGGCCTTGTCGATCTCGTCGATCAGCAGTACCGTGCGGGTGTCGGCCGTGAAGGCTTGGCCAATCTTGCCCATGCGGATGTACTCCTCGATGTTGCTCACATCGCGCCGCGAGTCGCCGAAGCGGCTGTCGTTGAGCCGCGTCAGGGTGTCGTACTGGTAGAGGGCCTCGACCAGCTTCATGCTCGACTTGACGTTGAGCACGATCAGGGGCATCTGGAGATTCTCGGCGATGGCGTGGGCCAGCATGGTCTTGCCGGTGCCGGGTTCACCCTTGAGCAACAGGGGCATTTCCAGCGCCATGGAGATGTTGACGATCCGGGCCAGTTCTTCGTCCAGCACATATTTGGATGCACCAGAAAAGGTTTTTCCGCTTCCGTTGTCCAGCATGGTAGCCTCTTGAAAGTATGTTGAAAAACAGTATCACCTCAAAAAACGCGCCTTTGGTAACACGGCTGGTGCTGTATTGCAAGCCGTGCTGCAAAGAAATGGTTGCCAATACCACGTATCCATTGCGGTCGAATTCGCACCTTTTCATGGAGTGCTGTGCATGCCTTCGGATTTGGCAACGCTGATGGCGAATCGTCGTAGTTGGGTGGTATCTCAAGGTCAACAACAGGTGCGAATGCGGTTGGGGACTTGTCATCGTTCCAATCGATGATATAATAGCACCTGTTTTCGGTCTACAGCCAGCAAACCTCTTTTTTGTGTATCAGCACGTCTTGGCCTGACGTCCGGTTAATCCCGGAGTCAGGATAGAACGAAAATATTCTGTGTTTTGCCGGCAGATCTCTTGGAAAGCGCAAAATTTTCTATGGGTTCGCAATATAAGATGGATGGCCGACCGCCGTTTAGTATGGAATGCTTTTGTTCGGAAACTTCGTGTCTGTTTGGCGTATGGACCCATTTCAACGGGTGAAGGACATTGAATATGGCCGCAGCAAATGACGGGCTGTTAAAATTTGAGCTGCCGGAAATCATATATGGTAGCGGTTGCCTTTCGAAGATAGGACAGTGCAGTATTCGTTTAGGCGCAGAGCGGATTTTCTTCGTTACCGATCCAGGCATTATCGAAGCCGGATGGGTAGCTGAAAGCATTCGTTACATAGAAAAGGAGAACCTCAACTATACGATTTATGATAATGTTGTCACCAATCCAAGGGACTTCCAAGTGGAGAAAGGAGCGCAAGTCTACTTGCAGAATGAATGTGACGTGATCGTGGCGCTCGGGGGAGGCAGCCCTATCGACACGGCTAAGGGGGTCGCCATTCTGGTCACCAACCATGGCAGTATTCATGATTACGTCGGATGCAATATAGTCAACCAGCCCATACCACCCCTTATTTGTATCCCAACGACCGCCGGTACGGGATCAGACGTCAGTCAGTTCGCCGTTATTCTGGATACTCAAGAGAAAATCAAGATGACGATTTTGAGCCGTGCCATCATGCCTGACATATCGCTGATTGACCCCCGACTATTGAAAACAAAACCGGGTGAACTAATTGCAGCTACGGGAATGGACGCGTTGACACACGCCATTGAAGCCTATGTTTCCTCCCTCGCCTGGCCGTTGACGGATCCTCATGCCCTGCATGCTATTAGCCTGGTGTTCATCCATCTCGTCGAGGCCACATACACCAGATCTTCAAA
>JAMOVG010000202.1 GCA_027061725.1 Desulfobacteraceae bacterium | reverse complement strand
GATCCACGTCAAGAAATGTATCATGAATCTGCTCAACAACGCCGCCGAAGCCATCGACGGTCACGGCCGGGTCGTTGTCGCCACCCAAAACCGGTACATCGACAAGCCGCTTGCCGGAAACCAGTACATGCAAAAGGGAGCGTATGTGGTGCTGATCATTTCGGACACGGGGCCGGGCATCCCCGACAAAGACATCGACCGCATATTTGAACCCTTTTACACCAAGAAGATCATGGGAAAAAGCGGTACCGGTTTGGGCCTGGCGGTGGTCTGGAACACCGTGCAGGACCACGGGGGCGGGATCCGGGTGGTTTCCAGCGAAAGGGGAACCACCTTCGAACTGTTTTTCCCGGCCACGCGCCAGGAATTGTCCACACACCGCAACAAGGTGGAGATGGAGGCGCTGCGGGGCCACGGCGAAAAGATCCTGGTGGTGGACGACGAGGCCCAGCAGCGGGACGTGGCCAGCCGCATACTGACATCACTGGGCTACGAGGTGGTCTGTGCGGAGTCGGGGGAGAAAGCGGTCGAGTGCGTCAGAAACGAGCGCTTCGACCTGGTGGTGCTGGATATGATCATGGACCCCGGCGTCAACGGCCGCAAGACTTACGAAAAGATCCTCCAGGTGCACCCGGGACAGAGCGCTATCATCGTCAGCGGTTTTTCGGAAAATGGCGAGGTCAAAGCGGCCCAGCGCCTGGGGGCCGGGAAGTTCGTACGAAAACCCTACACCTTTGCCCAGATCGGCGAAGCCGTGATGCAGGCGCTGCAGGCTTAGCCGGGCGGTGTTTCCGCCACGGCAGGGATGTCCTCCCCAAAGGGTTTTTTCCAAGCGAAAACGTCCAATGCCATCAGGGCCGCTTCGCCTGCGTGGCCGCCTTGTAGCCGTGCACCATTTCAGCCAGCATGGCGGGCAGGTCCGGGCTGTCGATGTTCTCCTCGATCATGCGCTCGAAGGCGCTGCCGATGACCACGCCGTCGGCCACGGCGCTGACGGCGGCCACGTCGTCCGGGGTGGAGATGCCGAAGCCCACGCATACGGGAATGTCGCTGACAGCGCGCAGCCGATCGGCCTGGCGGGCGATGGCCGGGACGTCCAGGCCGTCGCTGCCGGTCACCCCGGTCATGGATACCAGGTACAGGAACCCCGAGGCCGAGGAGGCGATGCGCGCCATGCGCGCTGCAGGGGTGGTGGGCGCCACCAGGCGGATGAGGTCGAAGTCCGCGCCGCGCCACAGCGCGGTCATCTCGTCGGACTCTTCGGGCGGCAGATCCACCACCAGCAGGCCGTCGGCACCGGCCGCGAGCGCATCGCGGTAGAAGGCCTCCAGGCCGTACTGGAAAATGGGGTTGTAGTAGCTGAAGAGGATGATGGGCGCGTCGCTCTGCCGGCGGATGCGAGCCGCCAGCTCGATCACGTCGCCCAGGGTCGTGCCGGCGGCCAGGGAACGCGACGAGGCCCGCTGGATCACGGGGCCGTCGGCGGTGGGGTCGGAAAAGGGCACGCCCAGTTCCAGGACGTCCAGGCCGGCGCGGCACATGGCGGTCGCGATGGCCAGTGAGCGGCCCAGGTCGGGATCGCCGGCTGTGACGAATCCTACCAATGCTTTTTCGTTTAATTCGGACAGTTCCTTGAATTTCTTCTCGATTCGCTTCATGTTCTGGTCTCCTTCTTCGGCAGGGCGTCGAACACGATGCCAAGATCCTTGTCGCCGCGCCCGGACAGGTTCACCAGGATGATGTCGTCGGCCGGGCGCCGGCGGGCCTCGGCCATGGCGAAGGCCACGGCGTGGGCGCTCTCCAGGGCCGGGATGATGCCCTCTGCGCGGCACAGGGCCTGAAAGGCCGCCAGGGCCTGGTCGTCCGTGACGGCCGCGTAGCGCACCCGGTGCAGGTCTTTCAAAAGGGCGTGCTCGGGCCCCACGCCGGGGTAATCCAGGCCGGCGGATATGGAGTGCGCCTCGGTCACCTGGCCGCCCTCGTCCTGGAGCAGGTAGGACTTGGCGCCGTGCAGCACGCCGACCGTGCCGGTGGTCAGGGTGGCGGCGTGTTTGCCGCTATCGATGCCGCAGCCGGCGGCCTCCACGCCCACCATGGCCACGTCGTCCTCCAGAAAGGCGTGGAACAGCCCCATGGCGTTGCTGCCCCCGCCCACGCAGGCCACCAGCAGGTCGGGCAGCCGCCCGGCCATGGTGGTCATCTGGCGGCGGGCCTCCTCGCCGATGACCCGCTGGAAATCGCGCACCATGGCGGGGTAGGGATGCGGTCCGGCCACGGAGCCGATGACATAGAAAGTGTCCTGCACGGCCGTCACCCAGTAGCGCATGGCCTCGTTCATGGCGTCCTTGAGCGTGGCCGTGCCGCTGTCCACGGGCACCACCTCGGCACCCAGCAGCTCCATGCGGCGCACGTTGGGCGCCTGGCGGCGGATGTCTTCGCGGCCCATGAAAATGCGGCACTGCATGCCGAACAGGGCCGCCGTGGTGGCCGTGGCCACGCCGTGCTGGCCGGCGCCGGTCTCGGCAATCAGCTTCTGCTTGCCCATCCAGCGGGCCAGCAGGCCCTGGCCCAGGGTGTTGTTGATCTTGTGCGCACCGGTGTGGGCCAGGTCCTCGCGTTTGAGGTAGATAGCCGCCCCGCCGGCCTGTTCGCTCAGGCGCCGGGCGGGGTACACGGGGGTGGGCCGACCGGCGTAGGCCTGCAGCAGGGATTGCAGTTCTTGCTGAAATGCGGATTTTGCCGTGATGTCGGTCCAGGCCGCTTCGAGTTCCAGGATGGCGGGCATCAGGATTTCTGCCACGTAGCGTCCGCCGAAGGGGCCGAAGTGGCCGGCGGCGTCCGGCAGGCGGCCGTAGTCGATGGATTCTGTTGTCATGCGAAGATCCTCCTTGTCGTGTCGGGGGGATGGCTGTTCGCCGCGGCCGCGAGCAGGGAGCGGACGCGGGCGAGGTCCTTGACGCCGGGGCGCAGCTCCACGCCGGAGCTCACGTCCACGGCGTGCGGCCGGGCCGCGGCCACGGCGCCGGCCACGTTCCCGGGGGCCAGGCCCCCGGCCAGCACCAGCGGGAAGCGCCGGGCCAGCGGCGCGGCGTCGGCCCAGTTCCAGGCCGCGGCGTTGCCGCCCGGCAGGGGTCCGCGGCCGCACTCTACCAGCAGGGCGTCGGCCGGGTATGCGGCGGCGCGGGCAAGGCCGGGCTCCCGGCCGCTGAAGAGGGCCTTGATGACCCGCAGACCGGCCTTTTTGAGGTCAGCGACCTGCCCGGGCGCCTCGCGGCCGTGGAGCTGCACCGCGGTCAGGCCACAGGCCTGCGCGGTGTCCAGGATTTCCTGCAGCGGCGCGTCCACGAACACGCCCACGGCGGCCGTGTGCGCGGGAAGAACCGCCGTGATGCGCCGGGCCAGGGCGGTTTCCACGTGGCGCGGGCTGGGGGGATAGAAGACCAGGCCGATGGCATCGGCGCCCAGCCGGGCACAGGCCAGGGCCTGGTCCGCATCGGTCAGGCCGCAGATCTTGACCTGCACGCGCGCCGCAGGGGGGCTTCCGGGAGTCATGCGGGCACCCCCTGCAGTGTTTTGAGCAGGCCGGCCGGGTCCGCGCTTTTTACCAGGCGCTCGCCGATGAGGAAGTTGAAGATGCCGGCTGCCAGGTTCCTTTCGATGTCGCCGCGGCCGGCGATCCCGCTGGCCGCCAGCGGCACCTGCCCCGGGCCCAGGCGTTTTGCCAGCGAGACGGCGTGGCCGATGTCGGTGTCAAAGGAGGCCAGGTTGCGGTTGTTGATCCCGATGAGCCGCGCCCCGGCGGCCGCGGCGGTTTCGAGCTCGGCGGCGGCGTGAACCTCCACCAGGGCGTCCAGCGCCAGTTCGCTGCACAGCGCCAGGTAGTCGCGCAGCTGTGCCGGCGAGAGCACCCGCACGATGAGCAGCACGGCGTCGGCCCCGGCGGTGGCCGTCTCGTAGAGCTGGTAGGAGGAGATGATAAAATCCTTGCGCAGCACGGGCAGGCCGCAGGCGGCGCGGGCGGCCTGCAGGTCGGCCAGGCTGCCGCCGAAAAAGGCCGCGTCGGTGAGCACTGAGAGGGCTGCGGCGCCGCCGCTTTCGTAGCGCGCCGCCACGGCCGCCGGGTCCAGCTGCGGGCACAGGGGGCCCCTGGAGGGCGAGGCGCGCTTGATCTCGGCGACGATGTTGACGCCTGAGGGGCCCGGGCTTCGCAGCCGGTCGAAGAAAGGCCGCCGGTGGCGGGAACCGGCCTGGCGGGACACGGCCGCAAGGGGTTTGTTGCGTCGTCGGACCGCCACTTCCGCTTTCTTGTGGTCTATTATTTTAGTTAGAAAATCAGACATGTTATGCGTTGTCTTTCGTGTACTGGATGAGGCGGTCGAGTTTCTCTGCGGCCTTTCCGTCATCGACGGCCGCGGCCGCCCGCCGGATACCCTCGGCCAGGTCCGCGGCTTTTCCGGCGGCGACCAGGGCCGCGGCCGCGTTGATCAGCACCACGTCGCGCGCCGCACCGCGGCGGCTGCCGTCCAGGATGCTGCGGGTGATGGCGGCGTTTTGTTCGGCCGTGCCTCCGCGCAGGTCGCGGGCGTCCGCCCGCCCGCCGAAGAACTGTTCGGGGGAGATGTCGTAGGTGCGGACCTGGCCGTCGTGCAGTTCCGAGACCCGCGTGGGGGCGCAGACGCTGATCTCGTCCAGCCCCTCGTGGCCGTGCACCACGAAGGCGTGCCGGGTGCCCAGCAGGTGCAGGGCCTGGGCGAACATCTCGGTGAGCCGGGGCGCGAAGACCCCCAGCAGCTGGCAGTTGGCCCCGGCCGGGTTGGTCAGGGGGCCCAGCATGTTGAAAATCGACCGCAGGCCCACCTCCTTTCGGGCACGCATGGCGTGGCGCATGGCGCCGTGGTAGCGTGGGGCAAAGAGGAAGCCAATGCCGATTTCATCCAGGGCCTCCTCGGTGATCTCGGGATCCGCGTCGATGGCCACGCCCAGGGCCTCGAGCAGGTCTGCGCTGCCGCACCGGCTGGAGACCGAGCGGTTGCCGTGCTTGGCCACGGTGACGCCGCAGGCGGCCACCACGAAGGCGCAGGTGGTGGAGATGTTGAAGGTGCCGGCGGCGTCGCCGCCGGTGCCGCAGGTGTCCACCACCACCGGGGCCGTGGCCTGAATGCGGGTGGCCCGGCGGCGCATGGCGCGGGCGGCCCCGGCCAGTTCCGCAAAAGTTTCGCCCTTGGTGGCCAGGGCGGCCATAAAGGCCCCGATCTGGGCGTCGGTGACCCCGCCGGAAAAGATGGCCTCGATCATGGATGCCGCTTCTTCCTCGGTCAGGTCTTTGCCCGCGATGATGCGGGCCAGGTTTTCTGTGAACATGGGCTGTTCTCCTTGCAGTCGGTGGCTAGTCGTCCGTGCTGTGCTTTCGGGTCAATTTCAGGAAATTCCTCAGGATGCGTTTGCCCACCGTGGTCATGATGGACTCGGGATGGAACTGGATACCCTCGGTGGGGTGGCGGCGGTGCCGCAGCCCCATGATTTCGCCGTCATCGGACTGGGCGCTGATCTCCAGCTCGGCCGGCAGGTTTTTGCGCGACACGGCCAGGGAGTGGTAGCGCATGGCGGTGAAAGGAGAGGGGATGCGGCGGAAAATGGTGCGGCCGTCGCAGGTCACCTCCGAGGTCTTGCCGTGCATGAGGCGCCGGGCCGGGACGATGCGGGCGCCGAAAACGGCGCCCACGGCCTGGTGGCCCAGGCAGACCCCCAGGATGGGCACCCGGCCGGAGAAATGCCGGATGGTGTCCATGGAGACGCCGGCCTCGCCGGGCCGCCCCGGCCCCGGGGAGATGATGATGCCGTCCGGCCGGAGCGCCTCGATGCCCGCAACGTCCAGTGCGTCGTTGCGGGCTACGTGGACCTCGGCGCCCATCTGACGCAGGTACTGCACCAGGTTGTAGGTGAAGGAGTCGTAGTTGTCGATGGTCACGATCATGAGGCCTCCTCTCCCCCTGCGGCGCTGCGGCGGGCGGCCAGCTGCAGCGCCTTTTCGATGGCCATGGCCTTGCGGACGGTTTCGCGGCGTTCATTTTCGGGGTCCGAGTCGGCCACGATGCCGGCCCCGGCCTGCAGGGTCAGGATACCGTCTTCGATGGCGGCCGTGCGGATGATGATGGCCAGGTCCATGTTGCCGGAAAAGGAAATATAGCCCACGGCGCCGCCGTAGGGGCCGCGGGGCCGTTTCTCCAGTTCGTGGATGATCTCCATGGCGCGCACCTTGGGCGCGCCGCTCAGGGTGCCGGCCGGGAAGGTGGCCGCCAGCAGGTCCCAGGCGTCCAGGCCGTCTTCCAGGTCGCAGTGAATGTTGGAGACCAGGTGCATGACGTGGGAGTAGCGCTCGACCACCATCAGATCGGTCACCTGCACGCTGCCCGTGGCGGCCACGCGGCCCAGGTCATTGCGCCCCAGGTCCACCAGCATGAGATGCTCGGCGCGCTCTTTCTCGTCCTGGAGCAGTTCGTCGGCCAGTTGGCGGTCCTCCTGTTCGTTTGCGCCCCGGGGGCGCGTGCCGGCAATCGGCCGCAGGGTGCACACCCCGTTTTCCAGGCGCACCATGGTCTCGGGCGAGGAGCCGATCAGGGTGGTGCCGCCCAGCTGCAGGTAGAAAAGATAGGGCGACGGGTTGACGTAGCGCTGGACGCGGTAGAGCATCCAGGGGTCGGGGGCCGGCCGGCAGGTGAAAGGCTGGGAGATGACCGCCTGGATGATGTCGCCGGCCATGATATACGCCTTCACCCGGTTTACCCGGCGGTGGAATTCCGTCTCGGAAACCATGGGCGTGAGGCGGCAGGCGCTGGCGGGCGAAACGTCGCGGCCCGCCGCGGCCGGCCGGCCGATCCCCTCCAGCAGGGCTTTCAGGCGGGCGTCGGCTTCGTCGTAGAGTGCCCCGGCAGAGGCACCGTCCCCGGCAAAAGCGATCACCACGGCCAGCAGGGTGTGGCGGATGTTGTCGAAAATGAGCACCTCGTCCGGGATCATGAAGCAGGCCAGGGGCTGGTCGGCGGGAAAGTCGTGGGGCACCTTTTCAAAAAACGAGACCGTCTCGTAGGTGAAATAGCCCACCAGCCCGCCCCAGAAGCGCGGCAGCCCCTGCACGGGCGCCGGCCGGTAGGCCGCCATGAGCTCGCGCAGCACCGGGATGGGGTTCTTTCCATGGTGAAGCGTGCGGCGGCCGCCGTTTTCGACCTCCACGCGGTTGCTGTAAACTCGCACCCCGGCACGCGCCGAAATCCCCAGGAAGCTGTAGCGTCCCCAGCGCTCGCCGCCCTCGACGCTTTCGAAGAGGAACAGGGCGTCACGCTCGCGATAGTATCTGCGCAGCAGTGACACCGGTGTGTCGGTGTCGGCTAGCACCTCGGTGCACAGCGGGATGACGTTGTAGCGCGCTGCCAGTCGGCAAAAAGTATTTTTGTCCGGAAAACGGTTCAGCTCCATGGTGTCCGGTTCCTGAAAAAGACGTGCGTTGAAAGAAAAAAAGGCCTGCGGGTGACCGCGGCCTTTTTCGGAAACAAAAAAACCGCGGCGAATGCCCCTGCCGCGGTTTGGATATCGATATCGATTCGGTGAAAATTACCCTGCAACACCTCCACCGGCAGGCGCACTTATGGCCACCCGCCACCACCAGCGATGGTTATCCCTGTGAGACTGTCCATTTTCCATTTTCATGATGCTGTCCTGTTGCCGGTAACTGTTCAGCCGTGCATATCGATCGATGTTCGGTTTGTCAAGGCATTATTTGTAAAAGCCTCTTTTTCTTTTATCCCGGTGGGTTGGTTTCTTTGATGGCCCCCATGAGTGGTTAAAAATCCTGGAAGTCCCCTGCTTCGGGGGAACCAACCGGATTTCGGGCAAATTTTCCGCTATACTCGCTGTCGGAACCAGATGGGCGGAGGGGTTGTCTTGAGCTCCTCCGCAGCCGCGCCAGCAAAGAAGTGGTCCGCGCCCTGGGGGTGCCTCCGCCCACGAGGGCCATCAGGTCCTGCACCGAACGATTCATCTCCTCGGCCTGCGAGCTGAGTTGCTCTGCGGCCGCCGCCGATTCTTCCGCGTTGGCGGCCGTCGCCTGAATCACTCTTTCCATTTCCGAGACAGCCACGTTGATCTGATCCACACCACGGGTTTGCTCCTCCGAAGCCGATGAGATTTCGTCCAGCAGTTCGCCAACCCTTGAAACACTTTTGGCCACCTCGGCAAAGGCCCCGTTGGTGCGCTCGACAAGCTGTGAACCGTCGGCGACTTTTTTCACCGTGCCCTCGATCAGTCCAGCGGTGTCCCGTGCCGCCTCCGCAGCCCGCATGGCCAGGTTCCGAACCTCGTCGGCGACCACGGCAAAACCCGCCCCGGCTTCTCCGGCACGGGCGGCCTCCACGGCGGCATTGAGGGCCAGCAAATTGGTCTGGAAAGCGATCTCGTCGATGGTTTTGATAATCCGGGAAGTTTCTTCGCTGGCCTTGGATATCTCCCCCATCGAGCCGGTCAGCCGGCTCATGGATTCGTTGGCTTCGTCCACCACCTGGACCGCAGCGTGCATCAATCGATCGGCCTCCACGGCATGCCCCGAGTTTTGTTTGGTCATGGCGGCCATCTGTTCCAGGGATGCGGAGGTCTCTTCTATGGAGGCGGCCTGTTCGGAAGCGCCTTCGGCCAACGACTGGCTCCCGGATGACACCTGTTCTGCAACGGACTGTACCTCCCCGGATCCCTTGACCAGTCCCTGGATCGTCTTTTTGACGGGGCCGGAGATCGACCTGCTGAGGAAAAGCGCGAGAACGATGCCGGCCAGCACCGCCGTTGCGCTGACCGAACCGATTATCCGACCCGCGGAGCTTCCCTCTGCCGCCGCTGCCGCGACCACGGAAAAGGCCTCCTTACGGTTCATGTCACAGAAGTGATCGACGTGCTCCTTGAGCGTGACGGACTGGGCCGTCACGTTTTTGGCGAGCGTGTCCAGCGCCCCGCCGGTTTTGCCCTTTTTGACGGTATCCATGAGTTTTTTGCAGGTCGCCACAAAGACATCGTGCTGGGAATCAATGGGCTCGATGGCTTTGATCCATCCCCGTTGTACCAACTCGGGTTCTGACATCACCAGCTTCCGCACCTTGTCGATGTTCTTGTCAACAAGCGCATTCACCTGCCAAAACCGGGATACGAATGCCTCGTCTCCATGGTAGGCGTATTTTGTCGTCATCAGTTCCTGCTCGGTGGTCAACTGGTCGATTTGTGCAGCCGCTTCCAGGAGCGGGACATGGACAGAAGACAGGTCTGCAACCACGACTTCCACACTGGTGACCTTGTAAAGGCCGATGGCTCCCACGATAACCAGTGCGAACAGCAACAACCCGAAGCCCAATCCCAGCTTGGTCGAAAGTTTCATTTTCTCCAGCATTTCGTTCTCCCTTTCAGAGCCCCCTTCCAACAGACGGTTCCGTTCGATAACGCTTTCCCTGCAGGTCGGTGCAAGCCGTTGTCCTGCAGAACTGCCAGTGAATGGTTGATTCTGTATTCGGCCGTTTTGGCGATTTGTTTATCGAAAGCGGTGTAGCGGAACGAATTTTTTGGGAAA
>JAMOVG010000201.1 GCA_027061725.1 Desulfobacteraceae bacterium | reverse complement strand
AAAACCACTAGGTAGTCCTCGGATTTCAGGACCTCGTGTGGCTGCCGGCCAAAGGCCTCTACGATGGCCTGCGGCGTGTCGCAGGGTGATGCCGGCTGGGCGGGAAAGTCCATCACCAGTCGCGCGCCGTCCCTTCTGACCTGCAGCTTGCCGGATCGGGAGGCAAACGCAATCTCGTCCCGATCATAGCCCAACCGGTTGAACAGCACGTAGGCCGATGCCAGGGTGGCGTGGCCGCACAGGTCCACCTCGCTGGCGGGCGTGAACCAGCGGATGTGGAAACCGTCGTCGGTCGGTACGAAAAAGGCCGTTTCCGACAGGTTGTTCTCGGCCGCAATGGCCTGCATCATCTTATCGGGCAGCCAGTTCTCCAGGGGGCAGACCGCCGCCGGGTTGCCCTCGAAAGGACGCGCGGCGAAGGCGTCGATCTGGTAAAGCGGTATCTGCATGGCTTCGATTCTCCCTGCGGGTCCTGATTCAGTACACCAGCACCAGTCCGTAAACCGGCGTCATCCTGTCGGACGGCGGCGTGTCTGCATCTGTCACCAGGCGTTCCCGCCACCCGGCCCGACGCACCAGTCCGGCGACGTCGATGCCGAAGCCCGACATGGACTGCCGGGCCGACTGTGGGTGGCGGCAGGGCCCCCTGCCGGCGACCACCCGGCACCCGGGCTTGTCGTGACAGAAGATCTGCTTGCACGACCCGCCCGCATAAGCCCGGGCGTCGTGAAAACCCATGGCGGCGGCCTGGTGCTCGATGCCGGCGGCCATCTCGTGGAGCAGTTGGAAGACCTCGCGGCGATCGCTGGAAAAGAGCAGCTCCGAGGGCACGTCGATCTTGAAAAAAACGGCCCGCCTGAACCGCTTCAGGCGTTTGCGGAAGCCATCCGGGCCCGAAACGTGCGGGGGACAGCTCATGGACTGGCCGTACGCCTCGCAGCGTGGTTCGTAACACATGCCGGCCAGCTTTGGGTCCACGGTAATGTCGACGGTGGACACCACCGCGGCGGCGGTCACGCCGGACCGCAGGGCCTCCTGGATCAGCGTCTCCAGTTTTTCGTTCGACCCCTCGGGGGCGTCGTTCGGGGCGGGTGTCTGCATGCCAAAAGCTCCAGTGTTTTGTATCGTCTCAAGATCATCATCAAAGGCCATTTGTCAATTTGACTCGCCTGCCTGACTTTTTACTTCTTGTGTAAGGCCGCTAGGCCCCGAAGAAATTTCTGGTTTTAGATGCCAGCCATCCTGGGGCGGAGAGCTAATTTTCCCCGATTCGTCGGCGGTACCATGCCAGGGTCTCACGGACAGCGGTTTCGTGGGGGGTGGGGTCGGCACCGAAGGCTTGCGCAAACCTGGCGTGGTCCACCACGTAGGGTTGTTCCCACTGGTACAGCATCTCCCTCATTTCCCGCACCATGGGGTTGAACAGCCCCAGCAGGCCGATCATCAGGCGGCCGGCCGGCCGCACCTTAACGGGACGCCCGAGTTCGGCCTCGACCCGCCGCACCATTTCCCGGGTGGTCCGCGTGGGGGCGCTGGGCGTGTGCCACACCTCTCCCAGGGCCTGGTCGTTTTCGCTGAGGGTCACCAGGGCCCGGGCGAAATCGCGGATGTAGGTGTAGGTGTGCGGCTGGTCGATGTCGCCAAGCAGGTTGGCCGGCTTGCCGGCCAGAACGGCGGCGAAAAACATCTCCCCCAGGGCGGCGTTGGTCACCAGGGGACCATAGAAATCCGACCCGCGGCCGATGGCCACGTCCACTTTCCCGGACCGGTGCGCATCCAGAAGCAGGGCGGCCATTTCAGCCCGCACGCGCCCCTTGCGGTCCGTTGCGGCGGGCGGAAGGTCCTCCGTCAGCGGCTTGCCGCCGGTGTCGCCGTAAGAGTAGAGGTTGTCCCCGTATACCAGCCGCGCACCGGCGCGGGCGACACCCTCCAGGATGCCCCTGGTGAGCGCCGGAAATTTCTCCGGCCACTGGGTGTAGGGCGGCATGGCGCAGTGGAATACCGCCCGGGCACCTTTACAGACCCGGTAGACCGCCTCGGCATCGGTGGCGTCGGCAGCCGTCATGTCGACCCCCTCGGGCAGGGAGCCGTCGATCCTGCCGCTGCGGTTGACCAGAGTGGCCGGCCGCCCCTTTTCCGCCAGGGTCTGCGCCACCCAGCGGCCCAGGGGACCGGTCCCGAAAACGATGTTTTTTTCGTCTGCCATGGCATTCCCCTGTCTTGCGAGCGTCCGGCGTCATCGAATATCGATCGATATTGGCACAAACGATGATCGACGGCAAGAGGCCCCCAGGTGCCGCCCTGGGCTGTGGCTGTCATTGTTCACGCCCTGGCCGAACACGGCGGGCGGCACGCGCGTGTTGTTCAGAATCGGAACGAGTTGACGGCGGGGGTTTTCCGCCTTGACAATCGCGGGCGCGGCCGCTCGGGAGGCCAGCGGGGCAGTGTGGACGT
>JAMOVG010000200.1 GCA_027061725.1 Desulfobacteraceae bacterium | reverse complement strand
GGTCCGTAGATCACGTCAAAGCCGCCGTCGCCCGGGAAAATGGCCGTCAGCTGCCCGGAAAAACCGGCTACGGCTGCCGACACCAGAGGAACTGCCAGCCGGCGGCAGGCGCGCTGCAGGTTGCGGCGGCTGTCCAGGCTGTCCAGGCAGTCCACCACCACGTCGGCCCCCTCCAGCAGGTGAGCGGCATTGCCGGGGTCCAGGAAAACGGCGTGCGCCCGGGTTTCCACCGAAGGATTGACGGCCGCCACACGGGCCGCGGCCGCGTCGGCCTTGGGGCTGCCCAGCAGCGCCATGGTGCTCAACAGCTGTCGGTTGAGGTTGCTGTCCTCGAAGCGGTCCCCATCGACGAGGGTCAGTCGCCCCACCCCCGCACGGGCCAGCAGTTCGGTCACACCGCCGCCCAACCCCCCCAATCCCACCACGGCGACGTGCGAGCGCAGGAGGCTGGCCTGGTCGGACAGTGAGAAGGTGCGCATGTTGCGGGTGTAGCGTTCAGGCACGACCTGGTTTTCCAGAGCCGTGATCTCGACCTGCCGGGGGGGGATATCAAAGCGCTCCGCCAGGCGCCGCACCCGGTTGGTGGAGATGGCGGCATAGGGCCGTCCGTCGGGAAAGGCGGCTTCGACGGCCGCCCGGCCGATGGCCTGCACCAATTCCTGCGACATTTTAGCCTCCTCCCACGGGCGGAAAGAGCCCCACGCGTTCGCCCCCCTGCAGCGGGGTGTCCAGGTCGGCTCGGCGTCCGTCCACGAAGACCAATTTGACGGAGCCGTCCGGTATCTCAAGTTCGCGGAGCAGCTGACCGATAGTGGTACCCGGGGTGACGGGGTGCCGGTCGGCGTCCGGCGGGGCGTATTTCCCCAGCGTGGCATACAGTTTGAGTGCGATGGCGGCCATGGCGGCAGGTCTCCCGGTTGCAGTGGCCCCGCCGGTTTCGATGCAGGGGCTTTTCCTGATAAATTAGGGGCTGTCAGGGCCAAAGTCAAGCCTGTCGCCGGCGGGCGGAGCTCTTGAAAATGCGGGCTCACGCCAGGGAGGGTTCCCGGCCCCGCCCAAAAGGGGACTTGAAATCGATCGCTCCGGGTGCCATAGTCGTTTTCGCCGGGAAGGCGGCAGTCCCCAAACTTTGACGCAAGACGAGGAGAACCCTTGACATGACATTCGATTTCCGCAGTGTGCTGGTCACGGGAGCGGCGGGATTCATCGGCTATCACCTCAGCCGGCGGCTGTTGGCCAACGGCTGCCGGGTTACCGGCATCGACAATCTCAACGACTATTACGATGTTCGGCTTAAAGAAGACCGCCTCTCACAGCTGCAGGAAGAAGCGGCTTTTACCTTCGTGCGCGCCGACATCGCCGATTTGCCGGCCCTCGAAGCGACTTTCGAGCAGAGCCCCTTCGACGTGGTGGTCAACTTGGCGGCCCAGGCCGGCGTACGCTACTCCCTGACCAACCCGCATGCATACGTGCAGGCCAACATCGTGGGATTCGTCAATCTGCTGGAGTGCTGCCGCCACCGGCAGGTGAAGCACCTGGTGTTCGCCTCCTCCAGTTCCGTCTACGGCGCCAACACCAACATGCCCTTCTCGGTGCACCATAACGTCGACCACCCGGTCTCGCTGTACGCCGCCAGCAAGAAGTCCAACGAACTGATGGCCCACACTTACAGCCACCTGTACGGGCTGCGCTGCACGGGGCTGCGCTTTTTCACCGTTTACGGCCCCTGGGGACGGCCCGACATGGCGCTTTTCCTGTTCACCCGCGCCATCCTCGAAGACCGGCCCATCCAGGTGTTTAACCACGGCAGGATGCGGCGAGATTTCACCTACATCGATGATATCGTGGAGGGTGTGGTGCGCGTCATGGGGCACCTGCCCGAACCGAACCCCGACTGGAGCGGCGATGCGCCCGACCCGGGCACCTCCTACGCCCCCTACCGCATCTACAACATCGGCAACAATCAGCCCGTGGAACTTACCGACTTCATCGCCGCCATCGAAAAAGCGCTGGGCCGCACGGCCCGCAAGGAGTTTCTCGACCTGCAGCCCGGGGACGTGCCGGCCACCTACGCCGACATCGACGACCTGGTGCGGGACGTGGGATTCAAACCGGCCACGACCATCGAGACCGGCATCGGGCGTTTCATCGACTGGTACCGGGACTATTACCGGGCTGGTTGACGAAAAGACGGCCCTGGCTCATTCTTTCTGCTGGAGATAGGCCTCGATGTCCGCCAGGGGGATGTCCGTGATGCGGGCGATGCTCTCCGGCGGCACGTTTTCCGATAGCATGCGTTCCACCAGCTGGCGGGATTTCAGGGGCAGCGAGACCCGGCCGCGCTTCCGCCGCCGGCTGCCGTCCAGCAGGCGCTGGCGGTGCTCCCGGATGTAGGCCAGGGTTCCCGCCCGGAAGGGGGCGGTGTAGCGCCGAAAATCCTCCTGCAGCCCACGTGAAACCATTTCCCGCGCCCACCGGCGCAGGTGCTCGTTCTTCGCCCGCGACAGCTCTTCCAGGTCGGCATCCGCGGCCAGCAGTGCGTCGGCCAGGGCATCGGACAGATGACCCCCGATGTCGGACGGGCAGTAGCGGCGCTTGAGCGGCAGACTGGCACCGTGGAGCAGCTGGGCATCGTAGGCCCAGTCCCGCAGCTGGCGCTTGAAGATGAGGTAATTGTCCACCATGGTGGCCGACACCTGCTCCAGCGAAAAGCCCTGTTTCGCTGTGCGGCAGCTGATTTCGGGCACCATGGGGACTTGTGTTCCAAAGGCCTCCTGGATCTGGTCGGGATCCCGGATATAGGTGCGCTCCGGGTAGGGAGCCTCCGCCGTGTAGCGGAACAGGTAGGGCACATCTTCGGCCGTCAAGGAAACGCGGGCGCCTTTACCACCCGCCTGCGGCCGCAGGTAGATGTCGATCTGCGGAACCGATTTCAGTACGCCGGGATCCATCTGAAACATAATGGGCCCGTCCGGGTTGGGGGGCGCATAGCGCCGTTTGGCAAAAGCGGCGCCGTGGTCCGACAGGCTGAACACCACATCGCGGTGATCGCGAAAGGCCGGTGCGGCGTCGAGCAGATCAGCGGTGGCGGGCAGCCCTTTCTGGATCAGGCGCGCGACGGGTACGATGGCGCCCATCTGCAGGTAGGACTCGAAGTCCATCAGCTGGCAGCTGTGGTAGACAGAGGCGTTGCGGTCCTCGAAAATCCGTACAACGGTTTCGATATCGTTGGCGTTCATCATGGAAAATTGCTCCTATGCGGGGCGGCTGCGGCCCCGTTTCTTGATCCGTTTTGCAACCGCCGCGGTGCACAGCACCAGGGCCGTCCCCCAGAGCAGGCTGTTGGCGGCCAGCACGACGACGATCAGGTCGCCCGGAAACCAGTTCCGAGGAACCCAATGTAACGTCAGGATCGGAAAATACAAGGCCCGTGAGAGCCAAAATAGCAGTGTGGTGGAAAGGGGCGGGCCGCCCTGCAGGACGCTGGCGGCCGTACCGGCCAGCACCGCCTTCTGGACTAGGCTGCACAGCCAGAAGTGGGTGGCGGAAATAATAACAATGGCGGCGGCTTTTTTCACTGTTTTTCCGGTTGTGTCCCTGATAAAAGGCCCATTTCAGGAATTAGTATCCGAGACATGGCGCTTTGGCAACGGCTTTCGGTGCCCTTTTTCGTTTGACACCCCCCGCGGGGCTTTTCTATAAATGCCCAACACCGCGTACCGCTGCGACCCCACGATGACGTTCAGCCCGGAAACAAGACACCATGACCGCCTATTTCATCCGCCGACTGCTGCTGATCGTGCCGACTTTCATCGGCATTACGGTGCTGGTGTTCATCATCACGCGCTTCGTTCCCGGCGGCCCCATCGAGCGCATGATCGCCCAGGCCCAGCAGATGCAGGCGCGCATGGGCGGCGGACCGTCGTCCGCCGGCGAACAGGGCGGACAACCCCTGTCCGAGGAGCAGATTGAAATTCTGCGGAAATACTACGGCTTTGACAAGCCGGTGCTGGTCAGCTACTGGCAGTGGCTGAGCCGGGTGCTGCGCGGGGACCTGGGCGTTTCCACGCGCTATTATGACCCGGTCTGGGAGATGATCCGCGACCGCATCCCCATCTCGCTGCTTTTCGGAGTGGTGTCGCTGGTGCTCATCTACGGCATCTGCATCCCGCTGGGCATCGCCAAGGCCATCAAGCACCGCACGGCCTTTGACAACGCCACCTCTGTGCTGGTGTTCGCCGGTTACGCCGTTCCCGGCTGGGTGGTGGGGGTGCTGCTGCTGGTGCTTTTTGCCGGTGTGTGGGACATTTTCCCGCTGGGCGGCGTGGTCAGCGAAGATTTCGAGACCTTCAGCCTCGGGCAGAAGCTGGCGGACGTGGCCTGGCACATGGCGCTGCCCATCTTTTCCTACGTGCTGGGCTCTTTTACGGTAATGACCTTCCTGGTCAAAAACACCCTGATGGACAACCTGGCGGCCGACTACGTGCGCACCGCCATCGCCAAGGGGCTGTCTTTCCGCAAGGCCGTTTTCCGGCACGCCCTGCGCAACAGTCTGATCCCGGTGGCCACCAGTTTCGGCAACAACATCTCCATCATTCTGTCGGGTTCCTTCCTGATCGAGAAGGTGTTCAACATCGACGGCATGGGACTGCTGGGCTACGAGTCGGTGGTCGAGCGCGACTACCCCGTGGTGCTGGGCATCCTGGTGATATCCTCGCTGCTGTTCATGATCGGCAACATCCTGTCGGACATCTGCGTGGCCCTGGTGGACCCGCGGGTCAAATTCGAATAACCACCGCCATGAAACTCAACCCCCAGACCATCAAGAAACTGCAGCGGTTCCGCTCCATCCGGCGCGGCTACTACTCGCTGGTCATTTTCTGCCTGATGGTGATCCTGTCATTGGGGGCCGAACTGCTGGTCAACAGCCGCGCCCTGGTGGTGCGCTATCAGGGCAAGACCTACTTTCCCACGTACGCCCAGGTGATCCCCGGACGCACCTTCGGTCTGGACTACGACTACGAGACCAATTACCGGCAGCTGGCCGAGCGTTTCTGCAAAGCAGGCCGCGGCGACTGGGTGCTGATGCCGCCGGTGCCGTGGAACCCGTACGAAAACGACCTGCGGCTGGACCGCTATCCGCCGTTTCCGCCCTCCATTCGCGACCGCCACTACCTGGGGACCGACACCATGGGAAGGGACATCGTGGCCCGACTGGTGTACGGTTTCCGCATCGCCATATTTTTCGCCCTTGCCCTGCTGGCCGTGAATTTCAGCATCGGCGTGAGCATCGGCAGCGCCATGGGGTACTGGGGCGGGCGCTTCGACCTGGTTTTCCAGCGGATCATCGAGATCTGGTCCAATGTGCCGTTCCTGTACGTGATCATCATCATCTCGTCCATCGTGGTGCCCAGTTTTTTCATGCTCATCGTGATCATGGCCCTTTTCGGGTGGATCGGCATCACCTGGACCATCCGCACCACGGCCTACAAGGAGCGCGCCCGCGAGTACGTGCTGGCGGCGCGCGCCATGGGCGCTTCGGACATGCGCATCATTTTCCGGCACATCATTCCCAACACCATGGCCATCATCGTGACGTTCGCGCCTTTTGCGGTCTCGGGCGGCATCGTGGCCCTCACCTCGCTGGACTACCTGGGCTTCGGCCTGCCGCCGCCGACTCCCAGCTGGGGGGAACTGCTGCAGCAGGGCTGGGCCAACCTGGAGGCCTGGTGGATCGTGGCGTCGGTCATCGGCGCCATGGTGGTCACCCTGCTGACCGTCACTTTCATCGGCGAGGCCGTGCGCGAGGCATTCGACCCGCGCATGTACACGATCTACGAGTAATCAATGATGCCTGCCGCGCTTTTTCGGAAAGGAAAGAAAATGTCGACAATGGGGAAACACCTGCAACGCCTGGCCCTGTGGCTGTTCACGGTGCTGGCCGTATCCGGCGTCCTGGCCGCCGGGGCCGAAAAGCTGCCGGACGACATCGAGTGGCTGACCAATGACAGCGACCCGGTCTACGCTTCGCCCCAGGCGGTCAGGGGGGGCACCCTGCACCTGGCGCTGCTCAGCTTCCCGCTCACCTTCCGGGTGGTGGGGCCGGACTCCAACAGCAGTTTCCGCAGCGCCATCCTCGGCAACCAGTTATCACTGATCGGCATTCACCCCAACACCGAAAACATCGTACCCGAACTGGCGACACACTGGGCCTTCGGCAAAGACAAGAAAACCATGTACTTCAAGCTCAACCCAAAGGCCCGCTGGTCGGACGGACATCCGGTGACCGCCGGCGACTTTGCCTACACCCTGACGTTCATGCGTTCCAAGAAGATCATCGCCCCCTGGTACAACGATTACTACAGCAAGGAGATCGACCGCGTGATCGTCTACGACGACCACACCCTGGCGGTGGTCAGCACCAAGGCCCAGCCGGACCTGCACCTCAAGCTGGGCATCAGCCCCACGCCGCGGCATTTCTACAAGAAGCTGGGAGACGATTTCGTGCGCCGCTACAACTGGAAGATCGCTCCCAACACGGGACCTTACCAGATGGGAAAGTTTCGCAAGGGAAAGTACATTTTCTTCAACCGCAAAAAGGACTGGTGGGCCGCGGACCTGCGCTACTTCAAGCACCGCTTCAACGTCGACCGCGTCAAGTACACCGTTATCCGCGATATCAACATCCAGTGGGAGTACTTTAAAAAAGCACGCCTGGACGTGTTCGGGCTGACCATGCCCAAGTACTGGCACGAGAAGACAAAGACGGCCGTTTTCCGAAAAGGCTATGTCAACCGCATCTGGTTTTTCAACGACACGCAGCAGCCCTCGCTGGGGCTTTGGCTCAACATGGACCGCGATATCTTCAAGGACCGCAACGTGCGCTATGCATTCGCCCACGCCATGAATATCAAAAAGGTCATCGAAGAGGTGCTGCGCAACGACTACTTCCGGCTGGAGAACGGCTACGTGGGCTACGGACCATACTCCAACACCAAGATCCGGGCGCGCCGCTTTGACCTCAAGAAGGTGGAATACTACATGAAAAAAGCCGGCTGGCACCGGGGGCCGGACGGCATCTGGACCAAGAACGGCCGCCGCTTTTCGGTGGAAGTTACTTACAGCTTCGAAGGGCACACGCCGCGACTGGTGGTGCTTAAAGAAGAGGCCCGCAAGGCCGGCATCGAGCTGCGGTTGCAGAAACTGGACCCCTCGGCGGCTTATAAGAAGGTGCTGGAGAAAAAACACGACGTCGCCTGGATGGGTTGGAGCACGTCGCTGCGGCCGCACTTCTGGGAGCATTTCCACTCGGTCAACGCCCACAAACCGCAGACCAACAACATCACCAACACCGACGACCCCGAGATGGACCGCCTCATCGACGCCTACCGCAACTCGCTGGACGAAAAGGAGCGCATTGCCCTGTCCAGGAAGATCCAGCAGCGCATCCATGAAATCGGCGCCTACGTGCCCACCTTTATGGTGCCCTACGTACGGCAGGCCTACTGGAGATGGTGGCGTCTGCCCAAGCCGCCCGGCACGCGCCACAGCGACGACCTTTTTGCGCCTTTTAACAGCGCCACCGGCGGGCTGTTCTGGTTCGACCGCCAACGCTACGAGGAGACCATGGCCGCGCGCAAGGCCGGCCGCACTTTCCCGCCGGTGACCATTATTGACCGAACCTACCAGCGGAAGCCGGCGAACCCATGAATCCGGCGAAAAACGATCCGGTGCTCTCGGTGCGGGACCTGGCGGTGTCTTTCGAGACCGAACAGGGCCGTGTGCGCGCCGTGGACGGCGTCAGCTTCGATCTTCCCGCAGGGGAAACCCTGGGCCTGGTGGGGGAATCGGGATGCGGCAAGAGCGTCACCGCGCTCTCCATCATGCGCCTGCTGCCCAAGCCCTCGGGGCGCATTGATGCCGGGCACGTGCACTTTGACGGCCTGGACCTGGTCGGCCTGCCGGCCGAACGCATGCAGGACATCCGCGGACGACGCATTTCCATGATCTTCCAGGAACCGATGACAGCCCTGAACCCGGTGCACCGCATCGGCCACCAGCTGGCCGAAGTTTTCCAGTTGCATTTCGAAGCGCTGCCCGCACGGGAGGTCCGAAGCCGCTGCGTGCAACTGCTGGAGCGGGTGGGTATCCCGGCCCCGGAGCAGCGGCTGCGCGAGTACCCCCACCAGATTTCCGGCGGCATGCGTCAGCGGGTTATGATCGCCATGGCGCTGGCGGCCGAGCCGGACGTTCTGATCGCCGACGAGCCCACCACGGCCCTGGACGTCACCATCCAGGCACAGATCCTGGCCCTGATCGCCGACCTGCAGCGCAGCACCGGCATGTCCCTGGTATTTATCACCCACGATCTGGGGGTCATCGCCGAGATCTGCGATCGGGTGGTGGTCATGTATGCCGGCCGCGTGGTGGAGAGCGCCCCCGTGACGGAGCTGTTCGCCAGGCCCTGCCACCCATACACCCGTGGTCTGCTGGCCTCTATGCCGCGGCTGGATCTGCCGCCCAAGGCGCGGCTGACCACCATCCGCGGCATGGTTCCGGATCTGGGCCGCATGCCGCCCGGGTGCCGCTTTCACAACCGCTGCGACGAAACCCTGCCGCGCTGTGCCGAGCAGCCGCCGCAGGCCGTGCAGGTGGCACCGGATCACCGGGTGTGCTGTCACCGGTACAACGGCGGAGAGGAAGGCGTGGCGCGGGAGACGGCGCCATGAGTCGGCCGCTGCTGGAGGTGCGTGACCTGCGCATGCATTTTCCCGTGCGCGGCGGTGTGTTCCGGCGCCGGGTGGGCCGTGTTTACGCCGTGGACGGTGTATCTTTCGACATTGCGCCGGGCACCACCCTGGGCCTGGTGGGGGAGTCGGGATGCGGCAAGACCACCGTGGGGCGCACGCTGTTGCGTCTCTACAGCCCCACCGGCGGCCGGGTGCGCTTCGACGGCCGGGAGGTGTTTTCGCTGGGCAAGGCGGAATTGCGGCGGCTGCGGCGGGAGATGCAGATGATTTTCCAGGACCCCTTCGAATCGCTGGACGCCCGTCTGACGGTGGGGCAGATTCTGGAGGAGCCCTTTGAAATCCACGGCATCGGTACGCCCCGGGAGCGCCGCCGCCACGTGGCGCAGCTGCTGGAGAGGGTGGGGCTTTCTTCGGACAGCCTGGCGCGGTTTCCCCACGAGTTTTCGGGGGGGCAGCGCCAGCGCATCGGCATCGCACGGGCCATCGCGCTGGACCCCCGGCTGGTCATCTGCGACGAGCCGGTATCGGCGCTGGACGTCTCCATCCAGTCGCAGATCCTGAACCTGCTGCTGGACCTGCAGCGCGAAATGGGTCTGGCATACCTGTTCATCGCCCACGACCTGGCGGTAGTCAAGCTGGTCTCGGACCGCATCGCCGTCATGTACCTGGGCAGGATCGTGGAAATGGCCGATGCCGAAATCCTCTATCGGCGGCCGCGCCACCCCTATACCCACGCGCTCATCGCCGCCATCCCGGTACCAGACCCCACCCGGCGGGCAGAGAAGGTCGTGCTTTCCGGGGATGTGCCGTCCCCCATAGCACCGCCGCCGGGATGCCGTTTTCACCCCCGCTGCCCGTATGCCGCCGAACGTTGCCGCGTTGAAGAGCCGCCCCTGCGGGAGGCACCGGAAGGGCAGGGCGGCCATTGGTACGCCTGCTGGCGGGCCAGAGAAATCAATCTGCCCGAACTGGTATGGAGCGGAACGCCGCGGCAGTGAGGCACTAAAAAACCGGCAGA
>JAMOVG010000199.1 GCA_027061725.1 Desulfobacteraceae bacterium | reverse complement strand
TATTCATTCTCCATCTTTTGCCTTTTTTCGCTAAGATGGCCACAGGCAAGCCGGCGAGGGAAAAGCATGTGGCTGCAGAAAAGAATGCTGTTCTGCTGTCCTGAGGCGAGTGGCGGGCATCCCTTTACCCGCACCAGAATCAGTTGTTTGAAGGTCACCTGAAGTTTTCCGGCCTGATCAAGCCGCTGGCCAAGGCGTATGGCCAGAATATTCCGGTGCAACAGTATCATCAGTTCTTTTGCCATCGTCCACTTCAGGCCCGAGGAGCGTAATAAGGTGTACAGGCAGATGGGCGATCTTCTTATGAGCGGCGGACGGCTGGGAGTGTTCTCAGCCCAGGGCGAGGTGGCTTCTTCCTTTGAAACGAGAGCTGAAGTACTGAGAAATCTCGATTCAGCGGGCTTTGCCGACATTCAAATACAGGATGTGTCCGACATCTATCGGATCGTAACGGCGGAAACACTGTGAAAAAGCAAACCGGGGAAACCGATTTTGATGTTGACCGCGCCAGGGCCGACACGCGCCACTGTGAAGACATCGTGCATTTCAACAATACCGTCGCCGGGCAGATGCCGCGGACGGTGGCCGATGTCCTGCTCGCCGCCGCACTGGTGTCGCCGACGGACTATCGGATGCGCCCGGACGCCAGGCGGTTTGAGAACTGGGAGCAGTATTTCGCCGGAAAGGCCGCCCTGGGCGTGGCGGTCGACTACGCCATGTCTTATGGAATGCAGACCATCCGGTTGCGTATCTATCACTTGGCCGGGATCTTGAGAAAAAAGCTTTCACAAA
Organism: Desulfobacteraceae bacterium; assembly: GCA_027061725.1. GTDB lineage: Bacteria > Desulfobacterota > Desulfobacteria > Desulfobacterales > JALSRD01 > JALSRD01. The sequence goes on along the minus strand of JAMOVG010000199.1, from coordinate 8,990 downwards.
TGGAAGGCGTCAAGGTCACCGATGAGGGGCGTGGACAATGCGGGATCGCCACCTTCACGGCAGAACCGTTGTCGCCACCCGAAATCCAGCGGCGGCTCAGACTGTACAGGATCAACGTGTCCACTTCCGGGGATCGGGCAATCTGGTGTCATTTCGCCAACGCGGGATCGAAGCGGTCGTGGCGCCTCGCTGCACTACTACAACACGGATGCGGAAATCGATTATTTTATCAAAACCCTGCAGACGATCCTGAAAAAAAAGGTGTGACGCCGCAAATTGGCGGCGTGGATGGCACCGGACTGCGAAAACAGGCCTGGCTGTCTAAAAAATTAAGGGGAAATATTGAAGATGGATGATTTTGAAAAATACCTGCAGGAATGCAAGAGGATACGCAAGACCAACAAGCGGCTGCTGAAAGAATTCGAGGTTTGGCTGGAGTCCTCCGGCCTGAAGGAAAAAACCATCCGTGACCACGTGATGAACATTGATTTTTACATCAACGAATACCTGCTTTACGAAGAAGCGACCAAAGCCAGGGACGGCGCCGGGCTGGTGGATATGTTTCTCGGTTACTGGTTCATCCGGAAAGCCATGTGGGCCAGCAAGACCAGCATCCGTGGCAATGCCGCCAGCCTGAAAAAGTTTTATACCTTCATGCACGGGAAGGGTTTGATCGAAAGTAAAGATTTGAATGATTTGAAGGCGACCATCAAAACGGAAATGCCGGAATGGCTGGAGACTCTCGCGCGATTTGACGATCCGTCCGTCGAGGAAGTTTGGTGATAGTTAGGAATTCCGGCGGCTCTGTGCGGGTTCGCTGAGCTTCTGTCGAGTACGCAGGTATCGGGTGGCGAACAAACGCAGGAAACCGTGGCCGAGGCTGGGAAAAAGTCAGGGGTTGCCTCTTTCTCTCATCCGGATGAACAAGCCCGCCACAATCGTTGCCACCGTGGCCGCGGCGCAAAGCCACTTGGCGCAGGTGGCGAGGCCGCTCACGGCGTCGAGCGGGTACACGGATGCCGGGTAGAGCGACGTGGCCGTGATGATGGCGGCGTTTTCCAGCAGGTCGAAGAAGCTGATCAGAAAGGGAAAGACGATCAGCGCGTGCCAGCGGGGCGCGGTGTTTTTAAACAGGGCGGTGATCACCAGGGCGTAGACCAGGCCATAGACCAGCGCATAGGGAACGTCGATGAGCAGGGTGGAGAGCCGGTACAGCGCCCGGCCGTCGGGCCCCAGCTGCGCCATGAACTCCGTGACGGCGGCGGGTCCGTAGTACAGGCGGATGTCGAGTATCTTCGGTTGGAAGCCGGTGACAGCGGTCATCCGTCCGGCGGCCAGCGGGAAAAGCACCGCGTTGACCAGCACGATGAACACCATGCCGATCAGGATGTTGCGTCCGGTGGCCCAGGGGCTGAGCCGATGCCACATTTTTTCAATCATTGTCGAAGAGCTAGAGCCTATGCATGTGGTGTAGGGGTAAATCCGGGTCGTGAAAAAAAGACCAATTGTGTTCATTTCCACAGGCAAATTTTCCACAAATAACCCATAAGAGGAGACACGCCGACCGTTGAAAGTGTAAACGGTCCGGCGTGGCTGTGCAAGCAAATTGAGAAGGCGGAGGAGGATCTGCCCCGGGAAGATGTGCAAGGCTTTCGACGCGGCGCTCATGGGAGCCGAAGCCGGCAGCTTGTGCCGGGCCGTTTACAGCGAAGTGAGGCCGGAGGGAGTCAGCCGCTGAAACGGGTGCCGTCCTTTCCTATTTGACGGGAGGCACATGGGCGGGTGCCGGCTTGGGGGTCTATCCGTCTCCCAGGGCGGTGTAAAGCCGGACAATGGCGGTGATGTATGGACTGTTTAAACTGGGCTAGGAGCTGTTGGGTGCGGGCGATCTCCACCGCCACCCCCTGCTGGCTTCTGCCGGCGTCGAAGAGGGGTCCCAGGAGGCCGGCGCCTCGGCCAGCAGCGTCTGGGTGTTGAGGGATCGCCCGCGGGGAATTGAGACCGGCGGCCCGCCCAGCGGCAGGCTGATGGCGTTCTTGGTCTAGGACCTGGCGAGCCTGAAGCTCACCACGCTGGCCTCGGCATTGGTCGGCTGGATGCGCGCATGGCCGCGCGCAGATCCAGGTTGTTGGCCACGACGGTGATGAGCATGGGGAAGACGATGCCGTCGTTCAGTCCGCTTTCCAGGTGGCAGGTGCACCGGCGCGGTACTACTCGGTATTCACCCGGGTCGGGTTAAACCTGCTCCCTACAATCCCAGCCGGGAGGTGTCTACCCGAAAACCGCATTTTCTGTCTGCGGTATAAAGGAGGAGAGGCAAGGCAATCGCAAGTTGCCTGACCCGCGCCGTCAGCCTGGCGCGGACGGGGCGGCCAAGTTTTCCTGCGCTTCGCAAGTTCCGGCGGGGCTACAGGAAGCGGCTGCGGTCGGTCATGAAATCGCGGTAGATGCGGTAATGGGCCGTGTCTTCGTAGGCCACGTCCGAGACCGGGGTGCTGTCGAAGCTGAGGATCCGCGCTCCGGGGCAGGCCAGCAGGATGGGCGAATGCGTGGCCACAATGAACTGCACCGGTGCGCGGCGGCTGTTGTCGTGCAGCAGTTTGAGTAGTTCGATCTGGCTGCGGGGCGAAAGCGCGGTTTCGGGTTCGTCCAGCAGGTGCAGTCCCCGCAGACCGTAGCGGGACCTGAAAAAGGACATCAGGGACTGGCCGTGGGACTGGGAGACCAGGGACCTGCCGCCGAAGTATTCCAGCAGGCCCGGGTCGGCAGCCGCCCACTGGTCTACGTAGAGCGCGAAGTTGCGGTAGACCTCGGCGTCAAAGAAGGATCCCGGTACGCGGCCGTCTGCCCAGCGGATGTCCATGAAGCGGTGCAGCCGGTCCTCGTAGGGGTTCCTGTCAACGCGCGTACCTTCCTCGTCCTTCCAGATCTGGATGCCGCACTTGCGTGCCAGCGCCTTGAGCAGGGTGGACTTGCCGGTGCCGTTTTCGCCCACGAAAAAGGTGACCGCCGTGGTAAAAGCGATGCGCTGGGTGAGGTGAAACAGCGGCAGGTTGAAGGGGTAAACCGACAGGTCGGGCCCTTTTTCGGGAAACAGCCGCACGTCCAGCAGGTGCAGGGCCGGTGTGCCGCTCAACGCGCGCCTCCGGCCGCACCGCGCAGCCGGGCGCGCACCGCGATGAGTTCGGCCACGATGCTGATGGCGATTTCCTCGGGCGTCTCCGCCCCGATATCCAGCCCGATGGGCGAGTGCACCGCCTTGAGCTGTTCGGCGGAAACCCCCTGATCCATAAGCGAGCGGTAGATGATGTCGCGCTTGCGCCGGCTTCCGATCATGCCGATGTAGGCGCCCGGCTTTTCCAGGGCCTGGGCCAGCACGTCCCGGTCGTGGGTGTGTCCGCGGGTGAGAATCACCACGTAGGTGGAGCGGTTGACGGCCAGATGAGAAAACACTTCCGCAAAAGGCGCCACGATGACTTCATCGGCCGACGGAAAGCGTTCGCGGTTGGCGAAATCGGCGCGGTCGTCAATGACCACCACTTTGAAATCGGCCATGGCCGCCAGGGGGGCCACCTGGGTGGAGACGTGCCCGGCGCCGAAGAGGTAGAGCACATCCTCGGGGCGTACGGGTTCCACGAAAACCGCCGGGCCTTCATCGGCGGACTTGAACAGGGCCACAGACGGCTTTTTCAGCAGTCGCTTCAGGCGGTCCTCGGACAGGCCCGCGATAGCGCCGGTGCGCCGGCCGTCGTCTTCGACCAGCAGCCGGCCGTCGGCGGCGTCCTGGGGATGTCCGTCGGCCACCTGCGTGATCAGTACGCCGGAGCGGCCCTCGGCCAGCAGGGTATTGAGGCGGCCGAAAAGTGTGCATGTCGCCGGATTGTCCGGCGACAGGGGTTCGAGGTAGACGTCGGCCAGGCCGCCGCACAGCATCTCGCTCTGTGCCAGTTCGGTGCCGGTGAGCTTGAAGTGCAGCGTCTCGGAGCGGCCCTGTCCGATGACTTCCCGCGCTTTTTCCATCACCTGGTACTCCAGCAGGCCGCCGCCGATGGTCCCCTTGAGGGTGCCGTCCTCCAGGATGAGGCACTTGGTGCCGGTGCCCCGCGGGGCCGACCCCACCTGGCGGATGATGCGCGCCAGCACCATGTGGCGGCCCCGGCGCAGGTGGTTTTCGATTTCCGTGTAGATGCTTTCCATATCGTTACCGTTGAAAATTCGGAGTCCGTTTGTAAAAGGATCGGTCTATCCGTCGACCAAATCATGATATTCCAATACCGCCGGCGTGTCCAGTCCGTTGCCGATGACGGCGCGCCACAGGGGCTGTCGCCTCCGGTTGCGTCCCAGTTGGTTTGCAATTTTGCGGGCGGTTGCCGAAAGCCGATGATCACCGGCCAGGTTGAGAAACACCGCCCTGCGGGCGCCGTGCGGTGCGCCTTTGAAGATACCCTCCGGCGACAGCAACACCCTGGCCACGGCGCGCGGGTCTACGGGGTCGCCTGCTGAAAGCCCCGTCACCCGGCAGAAGTGTTCCAGGCGAAAGACCCACTCCTCCGTCGCCGGCCTGCCCAGCACCCGCACCCCCACCACTCCCACCACGCAGGTTGTGCTTGCGCAGATGACCGGCTCGTAGTCCGCCGGCGCCTTGAGCGGGCGGCCGGCGGCGCCGTCGGCCTCCACCAGGATGCAGTCGCAGCGGCCAAGGGCCCACAGCTCGTCGATCAACTGCGGCGAAAGCCCGGTCAGCTTCCCGGGGTGCGCTGCCGGCCGGGGTTGGGCCAGGGTCAGGTGGCGGTGCTTTTCGATGGCGCTGACCGCCCGTTCCAGCAGCCGGTGCGGGTCGGCCTCCACCAGCACCCGGCGCGACTGGGCCGCGGTGGGGTAGAGGATCTTGGTGGTCGTGGTGGTGATCACCCGGCGGCCGGCCTCGGCCAGCTCGGCTGCCAGGCGAAACATGAGACTGGTCTTGCCGCCGGCCCCCACCAGGCTGACCACGCCGCCGTTTTCCAGCTGCAGGGCTTCGATGAGGGTTGTCATGGCCGGCTTTTCTCCGAAAGGGGCGTTTGTCCGTTGTCCGTGGAAGAATGGTTCTGCCGTTAAAGACGGGCCTGGACGCCGGGCGCGAAGCGGGCTCAGCTGTCCGGTTGAAGCAGCTCCCGGGCCAGGGCATACGGCGACGGCGGGGGGCCGGGGCGGTCGAGGAGCGCTGCCAGCGCCTCGCGCCGTTCGGGCGTCCAGAAGGACCGTGTGAGCCGGTGGTCCACCAGCAGGCGCACCCGTTCCGCGGTTCTGCGGCGGCGGCGCTCCCGGTGGATGCCCGCGCTTTCGAGTTCGTCCAGGTGCGCCCGGATGTCGCCGTAGATTTCGGCGATGCCCTCGCCTTTCAGGGAATCGGCCAGCCGCACCTTCACCGGGTGGCGACCCTCGGACACCCGCATGGCCAGCATGGCCTGGATGTCGTTTTTCATGCGGTCGGCGCCCGGCAGGTCGCACTTGTTGACCACGATGATGTGGGCGGCCTCCATGGTGCCGGATTTCATGGCCTGGATGAAGTCGCCGGCGTCGGGCACGGTCAGCAGCACGATGGTGTCGGCGGCGGCCAGGATGTCCAGTTCGGTCTGGCCGACGCCCGCGGTTTCGAAGATGACGGCGTCTTTGCCGCCGGCGGCCAGGATGTCGGCCACGGCGCTGGCCTGGTGTGCCAGGCCCCCGCCGTGGCCGCGGGTGGCCATGGAGCGGATGAAGACGCCCGGGTCCTGGCTGATGTCCTTCATGCGCAGCCGGTCGCCCAGGAAGGCCCCCCCGGTGAACGGGCTGCTGGGGTCCACGGCCACCACGCCCACGGTCAGGCCGTTTTGGCGAAAGTGCTTGACCAGCCGGGCGGTGAAGGTGCTCTTGCCGGCACCCGGCGGGCCGGTGATGCCGATGCGGTGGGCCCCGAAGGTCTGTGGCCAGATTTTTTCCAGCAGTCGCCGGGCGATCGGGGCTTCTTCTTCCACCAGGCGGATGGCCCGGGAGATCGCCGCCACGCGGCCGTCGAGGATGTCCCGGGACAGGCTTTCGGTTTCGTCGTCCGCGGGGGCTTCGTCACCTGTTGACGGGACTTTTTTTTTACCGCCGTCTCCCGGAGGGTGGTTGTAAACCCGCAGGATGGCCTCCAGCACCGAACCGGCCACGGCGCGGGCCTTGTCGGAGATGGTCGGCGCGAAGCCCACATCTCCCCGGGGGTCGACATCGCCGATTTTCAGGCCCCGGGTGACCGGCGTGCCCGTGCGGATAAGCCCCCGCAGCACGCCGTCCAGGGGGGCAGGCACTTCGTGGCCGTCCACCGCGCCGATGATGTCGCCGGCCCTGACCCGGTCTCCGATGGTGCGGCGGGCCTCGAAGCGGCCGTTGGCCGGTGCGCGCAGTACGCGCTCCTTGGTGTAGCCCGCAATATTGCCGGGGATGCCGGTGTTGGGGGCCGCGGGACCCTTGGTGATAATGCGGCCCAGGTGGTGGCCGCGGTTGGTCTCGATGACCAGGTGGGCGTCCTGGCCGGCGGAAAAGCCCGGCCCCAGGGCGATCACCAGGGGCGCCTCGTCCGGCGTGGTGCCGATGTTCTTCTTGGCGATAATGGCGTCCACAGTGACGTCGGGTTTGATTTCCGAAAGGCTCGACCATCCCGGGTCCACGATGACGGCGATCTCGCGCCGCGACCAGGCCGCCTCGATGTCCGCCACGCCGTCCGCCCGCACGGCGGTGACGCCTTCCACCGTCTGGCGGCCGTCGTGCACGGCCTCGCAGAAGGACACCAGTCGCCGCACGGCCACGGGCCGCTCGACCTCCAGCATGAAGATCCTGCGGATGTTGGCCATGTACAGACGCCAGGCCACGGCGCTGGCCATTTCACCGGCTCCCTTGATGGCGACGATAAGCTCATAGATCATTTTGCCACGGGCGGCATTTGTCGGCATTTTCTTTCCTCTGCACTTTGCCACCCCTGCTGGAAATGGGGCGACCGCCATCCCGACCGCAGTGCGGATGGCTGGAAATTGATGCAAGACAGGCGGCACGGTCCGATACACCAATGGGCCCGGTGCCGACCCTGACCCATTGAATAGCCTATGGATGCCTGTTTCGCAAGCGCTAGTGCAACCGGATGACACCTGCTCCCCGCGTGGAGACGCTCGCCAGCCGCCCACGGGCGCGTAGTGACGGAATTGTTACCCTTTTTTAGCGAGCTGCCCATAGATCGCCTTGATTTCGTCGGAGGGCTCGATGCCGAGCCCGCGATGCAGCGTATCCCAACAACGCCTGTACAGCTTCAGTCCCTGCGCTTTGCGGCCCAGGTGCAAACAGCACAGCATCATGCGTTTATAAAGCGCTTCTTCAAGCTCATCTATGGAAAGTCCCCGTTCGTAATACGCCATGGCGCTGTCGAAAGCGTTTTCATGCTCCAGTAGTTCGCCTATGGCGAGGATTGCGCTGAGCAGCTTCTTTTTCAGACGCTCACGCAAGGGGACCATCCACGGTTTTTCACGCTCACCGGCAAGGAAATGCCCCGCGTAGCCGTCGATGACTTTTTGATACTGCAATACGGCTTCTTTGCCGGTATTGCGCTTACGCAGGGTTTGTGCGTGGGTGTATAGGCGTTCGAATACCCAGGTGTCCACCTGGCAGCAGTACGGATTCAGTGAAAGTTTGCCATCCCTCAGCCGAAGGGCGTCCCTTTCGCCCAGGAGCTTCCTGAGGCGATTCAATGTGGTGGAGAAAGCGCTTTGGGCCATGTCCCCTTCGGACTCCTGCCACAGGGCGTCGATAATACGGTCGGTGTGGACATCGATACCGCCATAGGCAATCACCACCTTGAGCAGCTCCAGAGGCCTTTTCTGGACCTTGCCGGAAAAGCAGACCGGCTCGTCGTCCTTAACGATCCGAAAACTGCCCAGGGTATATATTTTCAACGCCCATGGCCAGTTTTCGATGTGTAGGGGAGGGGCCTCCGGCACCAGGCGGTTGACTCGAATCAATCGCTTGACATAGTCCACCTCAATGCCCTCGGCAAGGGCCCTGATGCAGAGTTTCACGATGGCGGGCGGATGCCACCACCACGCCATGGTCAAATAATTCTGCCTGCTGCCCAGCGACATGGCCCTACGCAGCAACTGCAGTCCTTTTTGCTCTTTGTCCTGGTCCAGGGCCGTTTTGGCGCCCAGCATCAGGCACATAAACTCCAGGATACGGCTTTTTATCCGGATGGCCAGATCGTGCGTACGCGCCAATTCCTGGCGCCCCCTGAGTAATTCACCGGTTTCGTTGAGGAGATAGGCCAGTTGCAGGCGGCATACCATGGTCGGAAACACATAGCCGGTTTCGTCGGCGATCTTAGTGGCCGTTTCGGCGTGTGCCAGGGCTTGGACCAACTCCCCTCTGTGCAGGAGGTAAAGGGACGTGAAATGATGAAAAACGGCAAAGGTGTGATAATGGGATATATCGAGAATCGATTCGAAGCGCTCCAACAAAATGCCTGCGCCGGACAGGTCGCCATTGAGCAGCGCGACAAAGATGCCCGGCATTAAAAAAACGTGTTCCCATCCCTGCAAACCCGTTTCCCTGACTATGCCGAGGGTGCGCGACAGCTCATCGGGGATGGAGTCGATTTCGCGCATGTTGCATATGCGGGTTGACACGTCGATCCACTGCCAGTGAATCCTCCTGGCCGGAGATGTCCTGAGGGATTTTTCCAGCTTCTTGGTCTCGCTGCGGATACTGCTTATTTTTGCAAAATCGCCGGTCCAGGCGTGATAGGTGATCGACCAGTAGATGGCCTGCATGTACAGGACGATGCTGCCGCTGGCCCTTGACAGGGAAAGGGCCTTTTCGATCTCCGGCAACAAGTCCGGATGATCTGGTCTTCGCAGGGTCAGGGCGGCTACCCGACTGATACACACCCGGGTTTCCAATTCGGGGGAGGGAAACACCGGCTGATTGGAAACCTGGCTGTCGAACCA
>JAMOVG010000198.1 GCA_027061725.1 Desulfobacteraceae bacterium | reverse complement strand
TCCAGCCCCGAGGCCTTGCAGTATAGCGCCACCCAGCGCGCCACGCGGCCCCGCTCTACCGGCACCGGCCGGCTCATGCGGGCGGCCCAGTGGGCCACGTACTGCTCGTCGTAGTACAGCGAGCGGGCGTAGTAGCAGAGCTCCACGGCGCCGTCCCCACCGGCCAGGCGCCGCACCTTCAGCTGCCCCTCGCGCTCCATCTCCTCGAGCAGCGATACCAGGCGGTCGGCCAGGTCCAGGCCCAGCAGCTCCCGGACCTGCTCCCGGATCTGGGAGGCCGTCAGGTAGCAGTGGCCGAACGCGCGGCTGGCGGCCAGCACGTGGCGGATGCCGGCGGCGATGCGCCGGGGGCTGTCGGGCGACAGTCCGATGCTCAGGGCCACCTTGTCGGCCGAGAAGAAGCCGATGCCATAAAAATCGTCGGCCAGGCGGTAGGGGTCCTCGGTCACCATGGCGATGGCGTCGTCGCCGTATTCTTTATAAATGCGCACGGCGAACAAGGTGCTGATGCCGTGGGACTGCAGGAACATCATGACTTCGCGGATGGCGCGGTGCTCGCGCCAGGCGTCGCGGATCATGTGCAGCTTCTTGTCGGCGATGCCGCGCACCTCGGTGAGCCGCTCGATGTGGGCTTCAAACACCTCCAGAGTGTCCTTGCCGAAGTGTGCCACGATTTTCCTGGCCGTCTTGGGCCCCACCCCCCGGATGAGCCCCGACCCCAGGTACTTCTCCAGCGCCGCCGTGGTGGCGGGCTTCTTCTCGATGGCAGCCGTGGCCCGGAACTGGCGGCCGTATTTAGGGTGCTCGACCCAGGTACCCTGGAACTCCATGGTGGCCCCGGCAAACACCCTAGTCTGGTGCACGATGACCGTCTCCTGCCCGTGGGGATTGTCGAAGGGCGACACCCGCAGCACCGACCACCCGCTCTCGGGGTTGTGGTAGGTCACGCGGCTGACGACCCCCCGCAGGGTCTCGCTGATCACCGCGCTATTTTCGGCAACGGCCTTCAAATCGTCATCCCATCCTCAATACGGTTTCATTCACAAGAATCCCTTCAAGCCCATGAAATGTCAACGCCCTCTTTTTCCGGAAACGAGCCGCCCTTCGATCCAGTCAACATCTTTTTAGTGTAATTGTTGGATGTTACGATCTTGACCATTTCAAATGAGTATGGCATAATTAATCTATTGCATCCGGATCCAGCTTCCGCCAGGCGGCGGGGCAGGCCCCTTTCCGCCGGAGAAACAGACCACGATGTCCATGCCTTCCCAGGATACGCTTTTCGAGGAGCTTTGCGAACTGCGCCGTCGCATCAAGCACTTCGCGTCCGCCTTTTTCCAGACGGGCCACCGCCAGGAAAGCGAATCCTGGAAGTCCTGCGCAAATGCGGCTATCGCTGAATTGTCTTATTCTCTGATTGCCACCGCTGTCTCCGTGGCAGGAATTGCGGATATCGTTCTGAACTACGCGAAAGTATTCACCCAGAGCGAATACGGCTATGTATCGTCCATCGCCCCCGTCACCGGCGACAACCTGTGCCGCACGCTGGCCGGCATGATCGGCGACTCCTGCAAGATTCCCGAAACGCAGAAGGGGTTCATCTTCCCCATGGGCCATATCCCGCTGCGAAACTTGCTCTCGGTGCCCGCCATGATCGGAGACGAACGCTTCTCCAAACAGCGTCAAAGCCCGAAATATTCACCTGGCGCCCCAGGAGATGCAGGTGGCATCCCTGGCCCGCTCCGGCGCCCAAACCGGGGAACCGAGAACATCGAGGGATCCGGAAAGTAAAAAGGGCAGGAGCGATCATCGGATGAACAAGCCTGTCGAAAACATCATTTCCAAAGACTAAGGAGGACCCATGAAACTCATTCGCGTCGATATGACCAACGCCACCGTAACCACCCGGGATGTCCCCGAAGAATTCACGAATCTGGGCGGACGGGCCCTGACGTCCCTGTTAATCAACGCCGAGGTGCCCGCCGACTGCGATCCCCTGGGGCCGGACAACAAACTGATCTTCGCGCCGGGCTACTTCAGCGCCACGCCGCTGGTCAACACCAGCCGCCTGTCCGTCGGCGCCAAGAGTCCCCTGACCGGCGGTATCAAGGAGAGCAACGTAGGCGGCACCGTGGCTCGCGACCTGGCGCGGCTCGGCATCACCGCGGTCGTGGTCGAGGGGCGGCCGGAGGACGGCAAAACCTTTGTTCTAAAAATCGACGAAAACGGCGAAGCGAGCCTGGCGGATGCCGGCCGCATTTGGGGTAGCCGCACGTACGAGATGGTGGAACAGATTCGGGACCAGCTCGGTCCGGACTACAGCGTCACCGGCATCGGCCCGGCCGGCGAGATGCAGCTTTCAGCAGCCTCCATCCAGACGACGGATTTCGACGGCCGGCCCTGCCGGGCGGCCGGCCGGGGGGGGCTGGGCGCCGTCATGGGGTCCAAGGGGCTTAAGGCCCTGGTGGTGCACAAAAAGGGCAACGCACCGGCGCCCCTGGCCGACCCCGAGGCTTTCAAGACCGCCGCCAGGGAGTATGCCAGGGCCGTGCGCGCCGACGAGTTCAGCGGAGAAGTACTTCCCGAACTCGGCAGCGCCGTGCTGGTGGCACCCATCAACGCCGCCGGCGCCCTGCCCACGCGCAACGCCAGGGAAGGACAGTTCGAGGGGGCCGACCACATCAGCGGCGAAACCATGGCGCAGATCATCCGCGAACGGGGCGGCAAAACCACCCACAAGGGCTGCGCCCAGTGCATCATCAACTGTTCCAACGAGTACGTGGACCGCGAAGGCAAATACGTGACTTCGTCCCTCGAATACGAGACCATTTGGTCCATGGGGGCCATGATCGGAAACGACGACCTGGACACCATCGCCCGGCTGGACTTTTTGTGCGACGACATCGGCCTGGACACCATCAGCACCGGCGTGGCCGTAGCCGTGGCTATGGACGCCGGGTACAAACCGTTCGGTGACGGGCGGGCCGCCATCGAGATGCTGGAAGAAGTCGCCGGTGGAACCGATTTCGGGAAGGTCATCGGAAACGGGCCGGTGGCGGTGGGGAAACACTTCGGCCACCCGCGCGTGCCGGTGGTCAAGGGCCAGAGCATGGCGGCCTACGACCCCCGGGCCATCCAGGGTATGGCGGTCACCTACGCCACCTCCCCCATGGGCGCCGATCACACCGCCGGGTGGGTGGTGGACCAGAGCCTGGAGGATTTCGGCGGGACCCTGGACCGCTTTTCCGCCGAGGGACAGGTGGAGGCCTCCCGAAACACCCAGATCCATATGGCGGCCGTGGACAGCGTGGGCATTTGCGACTTTGCCCAGAGCGGCCTGGCCGCCCCGGGCGGCCTGGAAAACGTGTGCAAAATGATCGCCGCCAAGTCCGGCAAAGCCTTTACCGAGGCGGACTGGACCGACCTGGGGACCCGCGTTCTCAAGGCCGAGCGCGACTTCAACCGGCGCGCCGGCTTCACCAGCCAGGACGATCGGCTGGCGCCCATGTTCTACGAAGAGCCCCTGCCGCCCCACAACAAGGTCGTCATCATCAGCGACGAAGAGATGGACAAGACCTTCGACTTCTAGCGGGCCGCCATGAACGTCTCCGTAAAACTGTTCGGCACCCTTCCCAGGCATGTGCCCGGCTACGACGCCCGCAGCGGTCTCGTAGTAGCGCTGCCGGAGGGTGCCGATGTCGGCCGTCTCATCGAGCAGTTGGGCATTCCTGCAAGTCGCCTGGGCATGGTCTCCGTGGACGGCAAACTGGTTAAATCCTCCCACCGCCTGCAGGGCGGCGAGCGTGTTCACGTCTTTCAGCGCATCTTCGGGGGCTGATCAGCGCGGCGATGGTTCGGATATCCGGCCGCGGCGCACGACAGTGTGGCAGGGGTTGACGCCCAGGCCGTAGGAAAGTTCGGCGGGGTGGGCGATGTCCCAGAGCACGAAGTCGGCGTCCTTTCCGGCCGACAGGGTGCCGATGCGCATCTCCTTTCCCAGGGCCCGGGCTGCGTAACGGGTGGCGCCGGCCAGGGCCTCTTCGGGGGTCAGGCCGAAGAGGGTGCAGGCCATGTTGAGCATCAGCAGCAGCGAGCCTGCCGGGCAGCTGCCCGGATTGCTGTCCGAGGCCACCGCCATGGGGACCCCGGCCCGCCGGAAACCGTCCACGGGCGGTACGCGGGTTTCGCGCAGGAAGTAGAAGGCGCCCGGCAGCAGTACGGCCACGGTGCCGGCGGCCGCCATGGCCGCGATGCCCCCGGCATTGGTGTACTCCAGGTGATCGGCCGACAGGGCGCCGTACCGGGCGGCCAGGGCCGCGCCGCCGCCGTCGGAGAGCTGGTCGGCGTGCAGCTTGACGGAGAGGCCCAGGCCGCGGGCGGCCTCGAAGACCCGCGCGGTCTGGGCGGGCGTAAAGGCGATGCGCTCACAGAAGGCGTCCACAGCCGCGGCCAGGTGGCGACGGGCCACCTCGGGCAGCATCTTCCCGCAGACGGCATCGATGTAATCGTCGGCGTCGTCGTACTCGGGGGGCTGCGCGTGGGCCCCCAGGAAGGTGGGCACCACGGTGACCGGCAGGCGGCGGGACAATTCCGCGGCGGCCGCCAGCTGGCGAAACTCGGCGGAGGGTTCCAGGCCGTAGCCGGACTTGATCTCCACGGTGGTCACGCCCTCGGCCATCAGCGAGCGCAGACGGGGCAGGCTTTGGGCGACCAGCGTCTTCAGGTCGGCCGCCCGCGTGGCGCGCACCGTGGAGAGGATGCCGCCGCCCTGCCGGGCGATCTCCTCGTAGCTCACGCCCTGCAGGCGCTGTTCGAACTCGGCCGCACGGCTGCCGGCGTAGACCAGGTGGGTGTGGCAGTCGACAAGGCCCGGCGTGACCCAGCGCCCCTCTCCGTCGTGCACCCGACCGGCCCCGTTGCGCAGCCCGGACGGCAGGTCACCGGCTTTTCCAACCCAGGCGATGCGCCCGTCGGACACCGCCAGCGCCCCATCGTCGATGCGGCCGTATGGCTCCGGTCCCGGTACCATGGTGGCCAGACGCACGTTGACCCACAGCTCGTCCACGGCTCAGTCCCCCATGCGTACGATCTTGCGGCCCCGAGATCTTCCCTGCAGCATCTCTTCGATCTGCCCGTCCAGGTCCTCCAGCGTGATCTCGGCGGCCATGACGTCCAGGTTCTCCAGTTTCCAGGGGCCGGCGATCTTCTGCCAGGTCTCCAGGCGCTGGGGATAGGGGCAGCTGGCCGAGTCGATGCCGATGAGCCGCGCGCCGCGCAGGATGAAGGGGAAAACCGTGGTCTCCAGGGTCGGGGAGGCCACCAGGCCGCAGCAGGTCACTACGGCGCGCTGGCGGGTGGCCTTGAGGGCCGTGGCCAGGTACGCACCGCCCACGGTGTCCACCACCCCGGCCCAGCGTCCCTTGAGAAGCGGGCGCGAACTGTCGTCGAGGCCTTCTTCCCGGGGGAGAACCGCGGCGGCGCCCAGTTTTTTGAGGTAATCGGCGGCGTCGGGTTTGCCGCTCAGGGCCACCACCGAAAACCCGATGTGCGCCAGGATGGCCACCGCCATGCTGCCCACCCCACCGGTGGCGCCGGTCACCAGAACTTCACCCGCCGGCGGCGTCAGCCCGCCCTTTTCCAGTTCGGCCACGGAGAGGGCTGCCGTGAACCCGGCCGTACCGTAGATCATGCTCTCCCTGAGGCTCAGCCCGTCCGGCAGTTTGACGACCCACCCGGCCGGCACGCGGATGTACCGGCCAAACCCGCCGGCGGTATTCATGCCCAAGTCGTAGCCGGTCACCAGCACCTGCTGCCCGGGCTGGAAGTCCGGCGAGGCGCTCTGTACGACTATACCGGCAGCGTCAATGCCCGGCGTGTGTGGGTAAGTGCGCGTCACGCCGCGGTTGCCCGACGCCGACAGCGCGTCCTTGTAGTTGAGCGAAGAATAGCGTACGCGGATGAGGACATCGCCCGCGGGCAAATCGGCGGTGGTGCGCTCCTCGATGCTGCGGTTGAAGCGGCTCTTCTCGACTTCCCGCACCACCAGGGCACGAAAGGTTTGTTCGGTCATGTCTCCCTCCCCTGTCTTGCGGTGGTTGTTGGCCTGCATGGACTTCCATATACGGTCCTCGAACCGGCCGTCAAGCAGGATCTCCCTGCCGTCGCGGACGTGCTCCGCGCGCCGGTCCGTTTTCCCAAAGACGGCCGCAAGGGCGGCTGCAGATATGGCGATTTATTCCCAGAAGCGTTACCTTTTTTGCCTATCTTTATAGCAATATATTCCTATCTTAGGCCCAAAGATATCCATTGCGAATCACAACAATCTGGAATTTCATCAATTTTCGACTTTCTCAAAATGGCATAAATTATGCTAAATGCTAATTCGATGGATGCGAAGCCAACGGGACGGTCCCTGCCGACAGCGACCACTGCGCCTCTGCCTTCTGCCCCCCGACCTCTCCCCACGGTAGCCGTTCCGACGGCAATCGGTCTTCTGGACAATCCGAAAAGAGGAGGCCGCCTGTAAGACACGGTGGCGCAACCGTGTTGTTTCCCGCTGCCCGGCGGGCGTACGCCACCGCTGCTTTTCCCGCGGCATCCGGAAACCGTTGACAAAAGGGAGGTGGATTCATGAAAACCGTCAGGCTGATGACGATCCTGGCCATAACGCTGCTGTTGTTGTGCACTGCGGCAAACCACCGCGCCTACGCGCTCATGCACGATGACTGGCAGGGCCAGTGGCTCAAGGGAAAGCTCTCCGGCGGGGGGGTTTGTAACGACAACGGCAACATGGCGAAGGAAAAACTCAAGGGGACGGTGTACATCAAGATCACCCATACCGGTTTTTCCGGCATGGAGGCCTACCTGGTGTTCTACGACGAAGATAACAATTACTGGGACTCCCTGAAGATGGACCTTGAAAGGAAAATGGGCAATTATGACAAGGGGATCTTCACCACTTACTTCCAGATCACGGAGGGTGCTGACACGTCGGACATCTACCTGGGGTTTGTGCTCAGTGGCAAGCAGAATAAGAAGACCGGGGAACTGAAAAAGGGCACTCTCAGAACCATCTGCGGGGCGCAGGTCGGCTACTGCACCATGTCCATCGGCATCAAGAGCAAAACAGTCAAGGAAAAGAAAGTGCCTCAGGCGGTCAAGGACGCCCTTCCCTGAGGCTGCTAGCTTGAGCCGGTTGGTTCAACCGGGCGAGAGGCTGGGCAACGCCCTTCAGGGATGCAGCGGCGCGGCGGTGTCCAGAGGGGCGGCAGCCGATGCGGGAGAAATCACGGGCGCCCTTCGCTCCAGCCGTTGGACTGCCTCCACCAGGGCGTTAAGAGGGAAAGGCTTGGTCAGCACCACGTCGCAGCCCGACCCGTCTAGCATCCAGGGGGTGCCGGATACACCGATCACCGGGGTGTGCGGGCGCGCGGAGCGCCGGATGTGGCGCACGATGCAGGCCCCCTCCAGGTCCGGCAGGTACATGTCGGTAATCACCAGATCGAACACGCATTGCTGCAGCCGCTCCAATGCCTCCCACCCGCTTTCGGCGGTCTCTGCAGCGTAGCCGAAGTGCGTGAGCGCCTCGCACATCATGGTGGAGATCCCGGGATCATCGTCGACAATCAGGATACGGTACATCCGTCGCTTCTCACCTGCGGTAATCGGGATTGAAGGAAAGCCGCCGGGATTCGCCGGTAGCGGAACCCGGCACCCGGATAGCGCAAAACACTACCGAAGACGAGGGACGGAAAATCAGCCTCTGGGCTTTACCGCCCTCGGGGAAATCTGAGGGGCAATCTGAAACAGGACGGCCGGATTGTCAATGCCCAAAAAAGCGGATTTGAGGAAGGTGCCGGAAAAGTTATAAACAATCTGCATCTATCTGTTTATACTGTTATTTTAACGCATGCTCCGCCTCGGCCATTGCCAATCGCAGATTTTCCGGCCAACGAATATCCACCTGTCCCGTCAACAGGTTAGAACGTTATGAACAATTTATTGACAACGCCGTCCCCGTTGCAATCTCGCCCGATCTCGTTTTTTCCGTCTTTTTCATCTGCGCTCATTTCCGACCCTTCTGGCGACGGATCCGGGCCCAGGTATCGCGCAGGGTCACGGTGCGGTTGAAGACCGGTTGCCCCTCGCGGCTGTCCACGGGGTCTGCGCAGAAGTAGCCCAGCCGCTCGAACTGGCAGCCCTCGCCGGGAGCGAAACGCCCCAGATCCGGCTCCAGGCGGCAGTCGGTGAGGACCTCCAGGGACCGGGGGTTGAGGTCGGCCATGAAGTCGCCCTGGGGGTGGTCCGCCCCCGGCGTCTCGGCGGCGAAAAGATGGTCGTAGAGCCGTACCTCGGCCGCAAGGCTGTGGCGCGCCGACACCCAGTGCAGGGTGGCCTTGACCTTACGGCCGTCGGGGGCGTCGCCGCCGCGGGTGGCCGGGTCGTAGGTACAGCGCAGTTCGGTGATCTCGCCGCTGTTTTCATCTTTGACCACGCCGGTGCAGGTAATGAAATAGGCGTAGCGCAGGCGCACCTCGCGGCCCGGCGCCAGGCGGAAGAATTTGCGGGGCGGGTCTTCCATGAAATCGTCGCGCTCGATGTAAAGCTCCCGTGAAAACGGCACCCGGCGCGTGCCCATGGCGGGGTCCTCGGGATTGTTGATGGCCTCGAGCATCTCCGCGCCGTCCTCCGGGTAATTCTCGATGACCACCTTCAACGGCCGCAGCACGGCCATGCGCCGCGGCGCGCGGCGGTTGAGGTCCTCGCGCAGGCAGTGCTCCAGCAGGGCGAAGTCCACGGTGCTGTCGCGCCTGGCCACGCCGATGCGGTCGCAGAAGGTGCGGATGGCCTCGGGCGTGTAGCCGCGGCGGCGCATGCCGGAGATGGTCGGCATGCGCGGGTCGTCCCAGCCCGAGACGTGGCCGCCCTCCACCAGCTGGATCAGCCTGCGCTTGCTCAATACGGTGTAGCTCAGGTTGAGGCGCGCGAATTCGATCTGCTGGGGGTGGCAGTCCACCGGCAGGTTGTCCAGCACCCAGTCGTACAGGGGCCGGTTGTTCTCGAACTCCAGGGTGCACAGCGAGTGGGTCACGCCCTCGATGGCGTCCGACAGGCAGTGGGTAAAGTCGTACATGGGATAGATGCACCAACGGTCTCCGGTGCGGTGGTGGCGCAGGTGACGGATGCGGTAAAGCGTGGGGTCGCGCATGAGCAGGTTGGGGGCCGCCATGTCGATTTTGGCGCGCAGCACGTGGGCGCCGTCTTCGAACTCGCCGGCCCGCATGCGCCGGAAAAGGTCCAGGTTCTCTGCCACCGGCCGGTTGCGGTAGGGGCTCTCGACGCCGGGTTCGGTCAGCGTGCCGCGCATCTCGCGGATCTGCTCACTGCTCAGGCTGCAGACGTACGCCTTGCCGGCCCGGATGAGCTCCTCGGCGTAGTGGTAGAGCTTTTCGAAGTAGTCCGATGCGAAGAACAGCCGGTCTCCCCAGTCGTAGCCCAGCCAGCGCACGTCCTCCTGGATGGCGGCCACGTACTCGGGGTCTTCCTTGGCCGGGTTGGTGTCGTCAAAGCGCAGGTTGCAGATCCCGCCGTAGTCGGCGGCCAGGCCGAAATTCAGGCAGATGGACTTGGCGTGCCCGATGTGCAGGTAGCCGTTGGGCTCCGGTGGGAAGCGCGTCACCACGCGGCCCTCGTGTTTGCCGCTGCGCAGGTCCTCCTCGATGATCTGGCGGATGAAATGGGAAGTCGTGCCCCCGGCGGCCCCGTCCTTTTCAGTGCCGGGCTGCCGCCGATTGTCGGATGCTGATCTGGCCATGGCCGGCTTTCCTCTCTTCTCTGGCTGTAGGCGGTTTTCCGCCCGATGGCGGATCGTCTGCCGGCCGATGCCCCCTGCGCCGCCGGCGATGGTTGAAACTACAGGAGGTGGGCCGGCGCTGTCAACCGGTGAGACAAGGCGGGGCAACGCAATTGCAAGCAGCCTTCTACATTTTTTGCGGCAATTGTCCTTCGCTATCTTTGGCCCATCCCTGCGGAAGGGGCGGGCAGGTGTCGGCTGTGCGCAGTTGGAGAACCGGCGGGAAAAAGATGCGCAGGCCGGGGGCCCATTAAAAAAGGCGAGCTGTCTGAGCGCAGCGTGTTCTCGCCTTTGAGCGCCGGCGGGCGGAGCATCCCCGCCGGGGCTCACGGAGCACAGGCGATGCCTGCCCGCCCCGGTCGAGTCATGCTGCAGACGGGGCTTTCACCCAAAGACGGAGGAGCCTTGCAATTGCCCCGCCAAGCGGAGATACCCCGGCTGTGAAAATCAAAAAAACCCCCTGCCCCGGTTTCCCGCGACAGGGGGGTGTTTAACGGTGCAGCCGGGAACCGGCTACTTTTCGGCCTTTTCGGCCTGGGCGATGGCGTCCAGGAAGGCCTGCATCATCTCCTGGCCCTCGGCGCCGAACTTCTTGACAATCAGCTCCTTGACGGCCGGCATGGCCACATCGCGGAACTTGGCCTTCTCCTCGGGCGACAGGGCGTTGACCTGCATGTCCTTGGCCAGCGCCGGCAGACCGCGGTCGGAGGCCTCGATGATGCGGCCCATGCCCCGCCCGGCCACGATGGCGGAACGCGCGGCGTACTTCACGACGTACTGCTCGGACGGCGTCAGGCTGTCCCAGAACTTCTGGTTCATGACCCACACGTAGGGCGCGAAGAGGTGCCCGCTGAGGGTCAGGTACTTCTGGACCTCGTTGAACTTGGCGAAGGCGATGATGGGAATGGGGTTCATCTGCCCGTCGGCCACGCCGGTCTGAAGCGCCGTGTAGACCTCGCTCCAGGCGATGGCGGCAGGCTGGCCGCCCAGGGCTTTGATGATGGTCTTGTGGGTGTCTAAGCCCATGGTGCGGATCTTGAGGCCCTTCATGTCGGCCGGGGTCTTGATGGGCCGTTTGGAGTTGGTGAACTGGAAAAAGCCCCCGGAGTCGCCGAAGCCCAGCACCTTGAGGCCGGTCTTCTTCTCGATATCGCCGGCAAACTTTTTGCCGAAGGGCCCGTCAAAGACCGCGTAAGTGGTGCTGATGTTGGGGAAGGCGAAGGGGATGTCGATGACCCCCATCATGGGGTAGACCGAGGCGAAGCCGCCCACCGAGTGGATGCCGGACTGGATCACGCCGGCCTTGACCTGCTGGACCACCTCGGCGTCCTTGCCCAGCTGGCCGCTGGGAAAGGTCTGCACCTGGACGCTGCCGTTGGTGCCGGCTTCCACCAGGCTCTTGAAAACCGTGGCCATGGCGCCGGTGGGGTTGTCGAAGGGGTCGTCCTTGTTGAGGTGGTGCAGCTTGATGACCTTGGCGGCCTGGGCCCCCATGGGAGCGGCCAGGGCCAGCCCCAGCGCCACGACGAAAATGACGAAAATACGGGTGAAGTGCTTCATGCGTTTCCTCCTTTTTCCCATTGATGTAAGTTAGACGCCAAACAATACCGATTCCAAATCCAGTCATCACTTGCCCAGCAGCAGCCGCGGCAGCCACATGGTCATGTCGCTCCAGTAGGCCACCATCACCAGCACCAGCACCTCCACCACCAGGAAGGGAACCAGGGCGGCGCTGATGCGTTCGATGCGCTCGCCGGTCACCGAGGAGAGCACGAACAGGCAGGCGCCCACCGGCGGGGTCATCAGCGAGATGTTAAGCGCCAGCACGATCATGATGCCGGCGTGCACCGGGTTCATGCCCACGGCCGCCGTCAGGGGACCCAGCACCGGGGCCAGGATGATCAGGGCGGCGTTGATGTCCATGAACATGCCGATGGCCAGCAGCAGCGCCAGGATCAGGCCGATGATGACCTTGGGGTTGCTCGAGAGCGACAGAAAAAAAGCCGCGATGGTCTGGGGGATCTGCATGAAAGTCATCCACCAGCTCAGGATGGAGGCCGAGGCGATGATCAGGAAGACCACCCCCGTGATCAGCGCGGTGCGGATAAGCATGTCCACGATGTCGGCGAAGGTGATGGCGCGGTAGACCACCACCCCGATGAAAAGGGCGTAGAAAACGGCGATGGCGGCCGCCTCGGTGGGCGTCACGATGCCCAGCAGGATGCCGCCCAGGATGATTCCCGGCATCAGCAGCGCCAGGAAACTGGAGCGGAAGGCGGCCACGATCACCCGCAGGCTGGGCCCCCTTTGGCTCTTGGGCAGGTTCAGCCGCCGTCCCAGGGCGGCGATGACCGCCATGCACAGCAGGCAGATGAGCAGGCCGGGCAGGATGCCGGCGGCGAACAGGCCGGCGATGGAGACCCCCATGAGCGACCCGTAAATGACCATCAGGTTGGACGGCGGGATGGTGGGTCCGATGATGGACCCGGCCACCGTCACGGCGCAGGAAAAGGGCCGCGTATAGCCCTGCTTGACCATGGCGGGCACCAGGGTGTTGCCGAAGGCCGCCGTGTCGGAAACCGCCGCGCCGGTCATGCCGGCGAACATCACCGAGGCCACCATGTTGGAGTGCGCCAGGCCGCCGCGCAGGTACCCCACCAGGGCATCGGCAAAGGCCGCCAGACGCTCGGTGATGCCCGAGCGGTTCATGATCTCGCCGGCCAGGATAAAGAACGGCATGGCCATGAAGGTGAACAGGTCCAGGCCCTCGAAAAAGCGCTTGGGCGCCATGGTGAGGAAGTTCTGCCCGCCGATCTGTAGCAGGCCGATGACGCCGGCGATGCCCAGCACGAAACCGATGGGCAGGCCGATGAGGATCAGACCGAAAAAGGTGACGGCCACGATGGTCATGTCACTGGGCCTCCGGGGAAAGGGGTTCGGCGCTGAAATCGCGGATCATGGTGACCACGATCTGGATGCTGGTCAGGGCCGCCGACACCGGCACCGAGGCGAAGGGCACCAGCATGGTCATGCCGAAGATGGTGGCGTACTGGCTGGCCCCGCCGGCCGCCATGCCCAGACCGTAATAGAACATGAACAGGAAAAAGCACAGCCCCATCAGGTCCAGGGCCAGGCGCAGACGCTTGCGGTTGTCGGGCGAGAGGCGCTGCAGGATGAAGTCCAGCCCGATGTGCTCACGGCGGTAGGCGCCGCAGGACACGGCCAGCAGCGCCACCCAGATCATGACGTAGCGTGAGAACTCCTCGGTCCAGGTGACACCCAGGCCCAGGAAATAGCGCTCCAACACACCAAACCAGATTACCATCACCATGACGGCCATCAGCAGGGCACACAGGCGCTCCACCAGCCAGTTCAGGCGCCGTCCGAATGCATCCATCTTGCGGGCAAGTTCAGCGTTAACCAAGGATCCCTCATTCGATACCGCAGAAAAACGCCTGGTGAAAGCACTGCGATTCTTGCGGGGGAATGCCGGCGGGTACCGCACACCGGCAAATGGGTTACCGAAGGGTAGATGTCTAAACATCGCCTATCGCATCGGCTTTGTCAAGTAAAGATGATTCGGAAACCGGGCCCCAAAGGGGAAAAAGAACACTTGGCAAACCACAACCAATGAAGGTAAGATCGCCCCCATGAAAAGAGCGCCGCACATCACCCTGTACTGTCCGGCCTGCGGCCGCGGCTACGACCCGTCCGGCGGCCTGTTGGCCTGCCCCCACCGCCGTCCGGGAGCCGAGCACACCCTCCGTCGGCTGACCGCGTTCGGCCCCTCTGCAAGGGCGGCGGCAGCGCACCTGCGGCAATCCTGGCAGGCGGGTTCCAGGGACCCTTTCCGCCTCTTCAGCGCCGGCTTCGCCAGCCGCGCCCTGCTCGGCCGGCCGGCATACGAAGCGGTGCTGGACGAGCTCGACGGCCGTCTGCAGGAGATGGAGGGCACCGGCTTCCGGGTCACCCCGCTGGTCGAGGGCCAACGGCTGGCACGGGCGCTGGCACGGCCCGGACGACTGTTGATCAAGAACGAAACCGTCAATGTGAGCGGCTCGCACAAGGCCCGCCATCTGATGGGCAGCCTGCTGTACCTCGAGGCCATACGCCGCAGACGTCCACAGGCCCCCCGGCCGACGCTGGCCATCTACAGCTGCGGCAACGCGGCCCTGGGCGCGGCCGCCGTGGCGCGCGCCGGCGGGTTCGACCTGCACGCTTTCGTGCCCCAGGAGGTGGACCCGCTGGTCGAAAAACTGCTGCACCGACACCGGACCCGGGTGCACAAGTACGGCCGCGACCGTGAGGCGGCCGGAGACCCCTGCTACCTGGCCTTCCGCCGGGCGGTGGAGCAAAAGGGCTGGCTGCCCTTTTCCTGCTCGGGCAACGACAACTGGTCCAATATCGAGGGCGGCGAGACCCTGGGCTGGGAGGCCCTCATGCAGGTGGCCGAAACCGGCCTGGATGTCACGGCAACCGTCATCCAGGTGGGCGGCGGCGCCCTGGGCAGGGCCATCGTCCAGGCCTGGCAGACGGCGCTGGCCCTGGGCCTGGCGCAACGCCTGCCGAGGATCTACGCGTGCCAGCCCGAGGGCGGCTTCCCCTTCGTGCGCGCCTACCTGCTGCTGCTGGGACGCATCGCCGTGCGCAACGGTCTGGCCTGGGACCTGCCGCCCTGGCAGCACGACAGCGACCCCGGGCCGCAGCTCGCACGCCTGAAAAATTTCAGCCGTTCCGGGGCGCCCCGAATCCGACGGGTCGCCGATTTCGCCCGGCGGCATTTCGATACCCCGGCCGTCGGGCAGGTGCTGGCCGAAGCGGTGACCCGCCGCGACGCGTTCATGTGGGCCTGGGACGGGGCGCCGCCCCGCAGCCTGGCCCACGGCATCCTGGATGACGAGACCTATGACTGGCTCGCGCTGGCCGCCGCCATACTGCGGACCGGCGGCCGCGCAGAAATCATCGACGAAACGCAGATCGCCCGCGCCCACGGCCTGGCCCGTGCCGAGACGGACATGACGCCGTGCGCCACGGGCACATCCGGCCTAGCCGGGCTGCTGCAGCTGACGGCCGCCGGCGACATCGCCCCTGTGGAAAACGTGGTCCTGTTCTTCACCGGGCTGGACCGCAGCGCTGCATAGAGAAAGGAACCGCCATGACTTCTGATTCGACGACCCTGATCACCGGACCGACTTTCGCGGAAATGCTGGACCCGGACAAAATCGACCCCCGCATCCGCCAACAGGCCCTGGAGGCCCGCGGGAAGGATCCCCTGGACCCCATCAACCTATTCAACATCTCCTGGAAAGACGCTGACAACCGCATCTACCACGAGGTGCTGCCCGAAGCGCTGACCGGCGTGGAAGCGCCCATCGTGGTGCTCTACGGCAAGGACTTTCCCACCGGCAGCCACAAGGTGGGCGCCACTTACGCCGTGCTGGTGGAAAAGGCCATCGGCGGCGAGGTGGACCCGGCGCGGCACACCATCGTCTGGCCGTCGACGGGCAACTATGGCATCGGCGGTGCCTGGGTGGGCTGCCGCATGCAGTTCGACTCGGTGGTCATCCTGCCCGAGGAGATGAGCCAGGAGCGCTTCGACATCGTGCGGCGCTACGGTGCACGCTTGGAACTGACCCCGGGATGCGAGAGCAACGTCAAGGAGATCTACGACAAGTGCCACGAACTGGTGGCCGCAGACCCCGAGCGGGTGCGGGTCATGAACCAGTTCGAGGCCTTCGGCAACTATCGTTTCCATTACTTCGTGACCGGCAACACCCTCATCGAACTGGCCGGGCAGCTGAAGGCGCGCGGCATCGGCGACGGCCGCGTGGCGGCTTATGTTTCGGCCATGGGTTCCGGCGGCACCATCGCAGCCGGAGATCGCCTGAAGCAGCAGTGGCCGGGCAGCCACCGCATCGTCGGCCTGGAGCCCATCCAGTGCCCCACGCTGTTCGCCAACGGTTACGGCGCC
Organism: Desulfobacteraceae bacterium; assembly: GCA_027061725.1. Taxonomy (GTDB): domain Bacteria; phylum Desulfobacterota; class Desulfobacteria; order Desulfobacterales; family JALSRD01; genus JALSRD01. Next base: position 25,336 of record JAMOVG010000198.1, on the reverse strand, counting down.
CACGACATCCAGGGCATCGGCGACAAGCACGTCACCTGGATCCACAACGTCACCAACATGGACGCCGTCATGTGCATCGACGACATGGAGTCCAAGATGGGGCTGCAGCTGCTCACCGAGGAGGCCGGCTGGCGCGTGCTCAGCGAACGATACGGCATCGACGGGGAAACCGTGCAGCGCCTGTCGCAGATTTTCGGCATCTCGGGGGTCTGCAACGTGCTGGGTGCCATCAAGACCGCCAAGTTCTACGGACTGGGAAAAAACGACCTGGTGGCCACCATCTGCACCGATGCCATCGACCGCTACCACTCGGTCATGGCCCAGCTTACCGAGGACCTGGGCCCCATGGACGAGACCGAGGCCTGCGTGCGCACGGTAAGTATCTTCCACAAGCAGAAGCTGGACTGGATCAGCGAGGGTACGCGCCTCAACCGCGCCCGCTGGCACAACCTGAAATACTACACCTGGGTCGAGCAGCAGGGCAAAAGCATCGAGGAACTCAACGCCCAGGCGGACCAGGAATACTGGGAGAGGCAGCAGGCCCGCATCGCGGAAATCGACGAGCGCATCGAGGCCTACCGGAAAAGCCATGCCGTCGGCTGAAGCTCTCCCCAGAAATTGAATTTGGCTTTTTCCAAAAAAAATGCACAAAAGTCTTGATCTATGATTTCAGAAAAGGTATTCTGAAAGACCTTGTGAAATTTGTTGGGTATTGGCCCAGCCAGAAAATCGGCGGGCCGGTTTCGTTCTGCAGGACAGCACCACTTTTGCCAGCGTGGCAGCCTGAAGTTTGAAACCAAGATCACAGTAAGAAAGGAGGGATTGTCACAATGGCCGAGGGAATCGTCAAATGGTTTAACGACAGTAAGGGGTACGGCTTCATCGAGCAGGAAGACGGACCGGATGTGTTCGTGCACCACACCGGCATCAACGCCAGTGGATTCAGGACGCTCAACGAGGGCGACCGGGTGACCTTCGACATCGAAGATGGACAGAAGGGTCCTGCCGCCGTCAACGTCACCGTTGTCTGATCTGCAAAATCCATCATGACCACCAGGGGCACTTTCCGGAGATTTCCGAAGTGCCCCTTATTTTACTTGTAAACCGCTCAACATAGGTTCAACCACAACCAGAGGGCCGCACAGATCGACGAACCGCCTTCGGGAATTTTTCCACCTTCCAGTCCGCTCCGTGAGTCTTAAAATCTGTCACCGCTTCTCTGAATGCCCAGAGAAAGGACCGCATCCAATGAGAATCCGATTCAGCAAACTCTGCGCGCTGTGCATGATCACCTGCTTCGGCACGGCGGCCGTCGCGGCCGCGCCGGTGATCGCCGCCTCGAAAAAGGCCGCCGTGGTCAACGGGACGGTCATCAGCGTCAGCGAACTCGACAACGAAGTCAACCAGGCCAAGCGTCGTATGGCCCAGCAGGGCCAGATGGTAAAGGAGGCCGATACCGCCAAGCTCAGGGCCCAGATACTCGACCGGCTCATCGAGCAGAAACTGCTCTACGCCCAGAGCAAAAAAGAGGGCATTCAGATCTCGGACAAGACCATCGACGATCACATCGCCAAGCTGAAGGCGCGTTTCCCCTCCAAGGAGGCATTCAACAAGGCCCTCAAGCAGATGAACCTCACCGAGGCCGACCTCAGGGAAAAGACCCGCGAGGGCATGGCCATCCAGGAGCTCATCAACAGGGACGTGGCCGGCAAGATCACCATTTCCGACGACGAAGTGGAGAAATTCTACAAGTCCCATCCGGAGTTCTTCAAGCAACCCGAGCAGGTCAAGGCCAGCCACATCCTGATCAAGTCGGACGCCAAGGACGACCAAGCCAAGAAGGACGCGGCAAAGAAGAAGATCGAAGATATCCAGAAGAAGGTCAAAAACGGCGGGGATTTCGCCGAACTGGCCAAGAAATACTCGGAGGGGCCCAGCAGCAAGCAGGGCGGCGATTTGGGGTATTTCGGCCGCGGCCAAATGGTCAAGCCCTTCGAGGACGCCGCCTTCGCCCTGAAGCCGGGCCAGGTCAGCGACATCGTCCAGACCCGCTTCGGCTACCACCTGATCAAGGTGACCGACAAGAAGGCCGCCGGCACGGTGCCCTTCAAGGACGTCAAGGAAAAAATCCGCGGCTATCTAAAGCAGCAGAAAATCAACAGCGCCCTGGAGGGTTACATCAAAAAGCTCAAGGAGGGCGCCAAGATCGAGAAGTTCATTTAGTTTCCCTCCGTAACGGGTTTTCTTCGTAATCTCGGCATCAATCGGCGGGATGGCTTGCGCGGCGTACGCGAGTACGCCTCCGCACCATCTTTGGATTTGCCTGGCCGTGCGCAAAAATCCTCATTTGCCGATCGGAAACAGCTTCGAGTCCAAAAGTCAGCCGTCCATGAACACCGGGTGAGAAGCGGTCAGTGGTCAGCTGACCGCTGATACCTGCCCCTGTCGGCTGAAAGCCTTCTCTAGAACTGGTGCCCCTCCCTGGGCACGATGCAGATAAAGCGGAACTTGCCGCTGCCGGCATTTCGAAACTGGTGGGTGCTGCCGGCGGGCACGAAGGCATAGGAGCCGCTCTCGATGGGGGTGTCCTGCCCGTTGACATGCAGCACGCCCTTTCCCTCCACGATGTAGTTGATGTGCGGCCAGTCGTGGGTGTGCCGGGGCGTGTAGCCGCCCTCGCCCAGTTCGAACAGCCGCATGACGTGATCCTGCCAGCCCTCTTCGGGCGACACCAACACCTTCATGGCCACATCCCTGAGCTCCGGGCTCTCCAGCACCTGCGCCGGGGCTTCTTTTTCATTTGCAATGATCATGGAGCACACTCCTTTGCGCAAAATAGACAAGACGGCCCCCTCCAGGGCCTTGGGTTCAAACCTGCCAACGGGTCCAGTATTTCCTAAAATGAATCTTCGCCCCGTATTGTCAAGCAAAAGGTGGGACCGCTCGAGACCACGACAAGCGTTCCGGCGCCGAACCGCCATATATCCAGAGGGCAGAACGCTGAAAAAATCGCTGTGATCTCCGCGATCTCTGTGGTAGAAATCATGTTCGGTTTTGGGAGTATGGCAACGCATTATCGCTAAGGGGAAAACACGCATGATCACCCTGCTCGACTATGGCGCCGGCAATGTGCGCAGCGTGATAAACGCCCTGGAGAAGCTGGGAGAACGGGTCCGCGTCGTCCGGACGCCCGACGACATCCTGGCCGCCGAGAAACTGGTGTTTCCCGGGGTGGGTGCCTTCGGCAGCATGATGCAGGAGCTCCGCGACCGCGGCTTCGTGGCCCCCCTGAAACGCTACCTGGCGGCCGACCGTCCCTTCCTGGGCATCTGCCTGGGGCTGCAGGCGCTGTTTGCCGGCAGCCAGGAGGCCCCCGGCGTGCCAGGGCTGGGCGCCATCGAGGGCAGCGTGCGGCGCTTCGACATCGACCGGGCCGTGCCCCACATGGGCTGGAACGGGCTGCGCGTCCAGCAGCCGTCGCGCGTCTTCGACGGCCTGCGCGGCGACGAGAAGTTCTACTTCGTGCACTCCTACCACGTGGTGTGCGATGACGAGGCGGCGGTACTGACCACCACCGATTACGGCTACCGCTTCGTCAGCGCCGTCCAGCGCGGCAACCTGGTGGCCACCCAGTTTCACCCGGAAAAAAGCGGCCCTGCCGGGCTGCGCATCCTGGAAAATTTCCTGCGTGCCGACAGCGCCCCTGTCCGGCCCGCCCCGGCCGCCGGCCCCACGCGGCTGGCCCGGCGCATCATCGCCTGCCTGGACGTGCGCACCAACGACCGCGGCGACCTGGTGGTCACCAAGGGCGACCAGTACGACGTGCGCGAAGACGGCGAGGTGCGCAACCTGGGAAAGCCCGTCGAACTGGCCCGACGCTATTACCAGGAGGGCGCCGACGAGATCACATTTCTCAACATCACCGGTTTCCGCGACTTTCCGCTGCAGGACATGCCCATGCTGGAGGTCCTTCGGCGCACCTCGGAGAACGTCTTTGTACCGCTGACCATCGGGGGCGGCATCCGGGATTTCACCGACCGCAACGGCCGCAGCTGGACGGCGCTGGAAGTGGCGGACGCCTATTTCCGTTCGGGCGCCGATAAGATCTCCATCGGCAGCGACGCCGTGCGCATCGCCGAAGAGGTGATAAAACGCGGGCATCCCTCCGGTGACAGCGCCATCGAGACCATCTCGCGCCGCTACGGCAACCAGGCCGTGGTGATCTCCATCGATCCGCACCGGGTGTACGTGGCCTCGGCCGATGCGGTGCCCCACCCCACCATCGAAACCGCCACCCCGGGGCCAAACGGAGAACGCCATTGCTGGTACCAGTGCACCGTCCGCGGCGGCCGCGAGGACCGCGACCTGGACGCCGTCACCCTGGCGCGCGTCTGCGAGCAGCTGGGTGCCGGGGAGATCCTGCTCAACTGCATCGACCGCGACGGCACCAACGCCGGCTTCGACATCGAACTGATCAACGCCGTCAAGGGCGCCGTCTCCATCCCGGTGATCGCCTCCAGCGGCGCCGGCTGCGAGGAGCACTTCCTGGAAGTCTTCACCCGCACCGCGGCCGAAGCGGCCCTGGCGGCCGGCATCTTCCATCGTCGTGAGGTACCAATTAGTTCTGTAAAACAGTATCTTAAAGGCAAAGTCGAAATCAGGACTTAAAGGAAGCCATGTTCACCAAAGCACTGGTCAAAACCCCCTGCAGAAACATGATCCACGGCCTGACCACAGCCGGCCTGGGCAAACCGGATTTTGCCCGCGCCCTGGAGCAGCACGCCGCCTACGTGCAGGCGCTGCGCGACTGCGGCCTGGCGGTCACCGTGCTGGAAGCCGACGAGGCCTACCCCGACTCGACCTTCATCGAAGACACCGCCCTGCTGGTTCCGGGTTGTGCCGTCATCACCCGCCCCGGCGCCCCCAGCCGCCGCGGCGAAACCGCCACGGTGGAAGCGGCCCTGGCGGCATTCTTCGACGACATTGCGCACATCACCGCACCCGGTACAGTGGACGCCGGCGACATCATGATGGTCGGGAGCCACTTCTTCATCGGCCTGTCGCAGCGCACCAATCGTGAAGGTGCGGCGCAGATGACCGCTATCCTCGAAAAGCGCGGACTGGGCGCCTCCACCGTGGCCCTGCATGATTTTCTGCACCTCAAGAGCGGCGTCGCCTACCTGGAAAACGACACCCTGGTGGCCGCCGGAGAATTCGTCGATCACCCGGCCTTCCGGCGGTTTCACATCCTGGCCGTAGACGACGCGGAATGTTACGCCGCCAACTGCCTGTGGATCAACGGGCGAGTGCTGGTGGCCGAGGGTTTTCCCGGGACCCGCAAATGCATCGAGCAGGCCGGTTTCGAAACCATTGCCCTGGACGTATCCGAGTTTCGCAAAATAGACGGTGGCCTGAGTTGCCTGTCGCTGCGTTTCTGACGTATTTTGTTATTGCCCGCCAATAATCGTCAAAAATCCCGCACTGCTGCGCTGGGCCCGTCCGGTGCGGGGGGTGCGGCCGCGGGAGCGTCATCTCCACTGCTGCACGCTTCCAACATCTCCTGCCAAGCACTTCAACAACCTGATTTTTTAATGTATAGGGAAAAAAGTATCTCCTCTCTGGAACCCGTTTATAGCAGAAGTTCACCGGCCTTCGAGGACTTTTGAGGCAGGGAGATCGGGGGCGGCACAATTGTTGCTTCATCCTAGGATTGTTTACCCGCGCAAGCAGGCGCAAAGACATGGAGAACAGCATGGCCGCCGCCCGCAAATCCGGTTCCCAGCCAAAATCATTGGAGTCCCTGTCCTTCGATTTCTCGACCATGCACGCCCTGCGCCGGTCCATGAACCGCTACCGCACCCTGTTCGAAAGCGCCGGCGACGCCATCTTTGTCTTCGACTGGGACGGACAGATCCTGGACGCCAACCAGGTGGCCTGCGAGCTGCTGGGTTACACCTACCGCGAACTGACCGCCATGCAGCGAGAGGGCATCGAGAGCCCGGACACCGCCATAACGGTTCCCCAGCGCCGTAAGATCCTGCGCGAAAAGGGGCACAACATCTATGAGGCCGAGTACCTGCGCAAAGACGGCAGTGTGCTGCCCGTGGAGGCCAACTGCCGCCTCATCGAGTACGACTACGAGCCGGCCATCCTGACCATCGCCCGGGACATCAGCGAACGTATCCGCGCCCAGGAGGAAAAGGCCAAGCTGCAGGCCCAGCTGCGCCGGTCCCAGAAAATGGAGTCCCTGGGCACCCTGGCCGGCGGCATTGCCCACGACTTCAACAACATCCTGACGCCCATCAGCGGCCACGCCGAAATTGCGCTTTTCAAGATCGGCAGTGACCACGATGCCGCCAAGAATCTCAAGGGCATTATCCAGGCCGTGGACCGCGCCCGCAGCCTAGTCCGGCAGGTGCTGTCCTTCAGCCGCCAGGAAAGTGAAGAGAAGCGGCCCCTGCAGCTGCACACCATCCTGAAGGAGGCGCTGCGCCTGCTGAGGGCGTCGCTGCCTACGACCATCAACATCCAGCAGAACATCGCCCACTGCGGCGCCGTTATGGCCAACGCCACCCAGATTCACCAGATCCTGATGAACCTGTGCACCAATGCCGGTCACGCCATGCGCGAAAAGGGGGGCGTACTGGACGTCAGCCTGTCAGAGGTCGAGATCCGTTCCGGAGACCTGGCCGACTACCTCGATATGAAACCCGGCACGTACGTGCGCCTGACCGTCAGCGACACCGGGCACGGCATGCCCGCCGAGGTGCTGGATCGCATCTTCGAGCCTTACTTCACCACCAAGAAAGAGGGCGAGGGCACCGGCATGGGCCTGTCGGTGGTGCACGGCATCGTCAAGGGCCACAACGGCGACATCAAGGCCTACAGCGAGCCGGGAAAAGGCACCACTTTCAACGTCTACCTGCCGTGCATCGAGGCCAAGGCCAAGGCCGATAAGTCGCCGGTGGCTGAACAGATCCCCAAAGGCAGCGGTAGTATCCTGCTGGTCGACGACGAGGAGAAAATTATCGAGGTCATGGTGCAGATGCTCGAGTACCTGGGCTACAGCGTGTCCGCCTTCACCGACAGCCCCGAGGCACTCGACAGCTTCCGCAAGAACCCGGATTTCTACGACATCGTCATCACCGATATGACCATGCCCGACATGACGGGCGACGTCCTGGCCCGGCATGTCCACGCCATGCGTCCCGGCCTTCCCATCCTGCTGTGCACGGGGTACAGCCGCAGCGTTTCGCGGGACCAGGCCCGGGCTCTGGGCATCCAGGAATTCCTTATGAAGCCGCCCACCATCGGTGAGCTGGCACGCACGGTCCAGCGGGCGCTCAAAGGCGGCGCCCCCCTGCCTGCCGGCGACCGCGGCGCCAAAGACGAAAACAAGGCCGACCGCTACGCCAAGGACGCCGGCCGCGTGACCCTCATGCCCGGCGCCGCCGGGAGCCCGCAGCACCCTTGACAGCCGCCCGCCTCCTGTGGAACATTGAGGCATCATGAGCCTCGAGTTCCTGCACGCCCACTTCGTCGCGCTGATCTCCGTTTTTGCAGCACTGCTGCACGTGCTGGGCATCGTGTCGAGCGCCCACGCCCTGATGACGGTGCGCACCTCCCAGGGGGCCATTGCGTGGGCCGTCTCCCTGATCACCTTTCCCTATGCGGCCCTGCCGCTCTACTGGATCTTCGGCCGCAACAAGTTTCAGGGATATGTCAATGCCCGCCGCAAAGGCAACCAGGTACTGCGCCAGATCATCGCCAGCCTGGAAGCCTATACCGAAAAATACTCGGCCACCCTGCGCGGGGCCTCCGGCCGCTACCGCGCCCTGGAAGAGCTGGCCCAGCTGCCGTTCACCGGTGCCAACAGCGCCGAACTGCTCATCGACGGGCACGAAACCTTCGGTGCCATCTTTGAAGCTATCCGGGAAGCCCGGCATTATATCCTTGTGCAATTCTTCATCATTCACGATGACGAAATCGGGCGTGAGCTGCAGGCCCTGCTGATCGAAAAAGCCCGCCAGGGTGTTTCCGTCTACCTGCTCTACGACGAAGTGGGCTGCCACAAACTGCCCTCGGAATACCGGCAACGGCTGCGCGAGGCCGGCGTTGACGTGCGGCCGTTCAACACCCGCAAGGGGTGGCGCAACCGTTTCCAGATCAACTTCCGCAACCACCGCAAGATCGTCATCGTGGACGGCCGGGTGGCCTTTGTGGGGGGGCTCAACGTCGGCGATGAATACATGGGGCGCAGCCCCCGCTTCGGTCCCTGGCGGGACACTCACGCTCGTTTCCGGGGCCCCTCGGTAACCTGCGTGCAGCTGTCCTTCATGGAAGACTGGTACTGGGCCAGCCACGAGCTGCCAGAGCTTGAATGGCAGCCGCAGGCCGCCCCGTCCGGCAACCAGCACATCCTGGTGCTGCCCACGGGACCGGCCGACGAACACGACACCTGCAGCCTGTTTTTCTGCCACGCCATCCACTCCGCCCGGCAGCGGGTCTGGATTGTCAGCCCCTACTTCGTGCCCGACGAGGCCGTCATCAGCGCGCTGCAGCTGGCCGCTCTGCGGGGTGTGGACGTGCGCATCATGCTGCCGCTGCGCCCGGACCATCGCCTGGTCTACCTGGCGTCGTTCTCCTATCTGCCCCAGTTCACCATGCCCGGCATCCGCTTCTACCGCTACAAACCCGGATTCCTCCACCAGAAAGTCATGTTGGTGGACGACGACCTGGCTTCCGTGGGCACCGCCAACCTGGACAACCGGTCGCTGAAACTCAATTTTGAAATCAGCATGGTGGTCAGCGACAGGGCATTCGTGGCCGACGTGGAGAAAATGCTGGAAACCGACTTTGCCAACTGCATCCGCGTGACCATGGCCGACTACCATCGCCGCAGCCCGCTTTTCAAACTGGCCGTCAAGGTGGCCCGCCTGCTCTCGCCCCTGCTTTGACCAAAGCGGGGCGTTTCACGTTGTTAAAAAGGGTTCACATGAAAACCGCTCCATTTCAGGGCCATCGCAAGTTGCCTGAACCGCCGGGGCGGGCAGATGCCGCCCACGTTTCGTGAGGCCCGGCGGAGATGCGCCAGCCGCCGGCGCTGAAAGGCGGGGTGCGCGCTTGCGCTCCGACAGCGCGCCTTTCTTGACGCGCCGCCGATACCTGCCCGCCCCTTAACCCCAGGGGCACGCAACCCATGAAGGGTCCCGGTATCCTCCATGCCAATCGCTACTTGCGATTACCCTGCGCTCACCTTAGGTTTGACTTGACAGCACACCCGGCCATCGTCTAATTATGAAGTTTCGTGCCACACAGTAGTGTTCCGGTAAGGGCTTTTCGTCATCAACAGAAAGCCGGAGTAAAGACCTTGCAATCTGCCGCCGCCGTATCCAGCGTTCTGTCCCCCTGGCACCCGGGCATCTTCAGCCTGGTACTCTACGCCCTGGTGGTGCTGGTGGTCATCGGCGCCATGATCTTCCTGTCGGCGTGGCTGGGCGAAAAGCGGCCCGGTGTGGAAAAACAGCGTGCCTACGAGAGCGGCGTCATCCCCACCGGTGCGGCCCGCCTGCACAACCCGGTGCCGTTCTACATGGTGGCCATTTTCTTCCTGCTTTTCGACGTGGAGGGCGCCTTTATCTTCTCCTGGGCCGTGGCCAGCCGCGAACTGGGCTGGGCCGGCTGGCTGCAGATGACTTTTTTCATCCTCATCCTGCTCTACGGGCTGGTCTACATCTGGAAAAAGGGAGGGCTCGAGTGGGGGCCGACCAGCCGAAGAAAATAGCCGCCTTCACACGGGCCGTCGACCCGCTGATCAACTGGGCACGCTCCCGCAGCCTGTGGCCCATGTTCTTCGGGCTGTCGTGCTGTTTCGTGGAAGAAGCCACCACCTTCACGTCGCGCTACGATATCGCCCGCTTCGGCGCCGAGGTGCTGCGGCCCTCGCCGCGCCAGGCTGACCTGCTGATTATCGCCGGCACGGTCTTCAAGAAAATTGCCCCGGTGGTGCTGCGCCTCTACGAGCAGATGGCCGAACCGCGCTGGGTGATCTCCATGGGATCGTGCGCCAACAGCGGCGGCATGTACGACGTCTACAGCGTGGTGCAGGGCGTCAACCAGATCCTGCCGGTGGACGTCTACATCCCGGGCTGCCCGCCGCGTCCCGAGGCGGTGCTAAAGGGCCTGACCATGCTGCAGGAGAAAATCGCCGCCGAGCGCCCCGGCGGGCGCATCTTCCACCTGGGCGGCGGCAGCCAGGGCACCGAAAAGCCGGTACTGGTGGACGGCCGCAGCAAGTCGCGGGATCCCCGCGGGCCGGGCATGCAGGGCATCCCCATCCGGGGCAGCGCCGCCGTGCCCCCCGGGTTCTTCGAAAGCCGCGACCGGCTCATGTGGACGCCGGCGGCCGCCCGCATCGAACCGGGCACGGCCGAAAAAAACCTCACGCGTGAGCTGGCCGGGCGCTTCGGCGACGCCGTGCGCCCCGTCTCCCCCACCGCGGACATGGCCACCTTCGAGGCCTCGCCGGCTTCGCTCAAGGCGGTGCTGCGCTACCTCAAGCACGAGGCCCCCCGGCGTTTCGCACGTCTGGAGGACCTGACGGCCATCGACGAGACCGCCCGCCGCCGGAGGCCGGCCCACGACACCACCCTGGTCTACAGTCTGCTGTGCCTCGATCCGGCCATGCGCCTGCGCCTCAAGGTGCCGCTGCCCGCCGGCCAGACGGCGGAGAGCATCTGCGACCTGTGGCCCTCGGCCGACTGGTACGAACGCGAGATCTTCGACATGTTCGGGGTCGATTTCACCGGCCACCCCGACCTGCGGCGCATCCTGCTGCCCCACGACTGGGAGGGCCACCCGCTGCGCAAGGACTACCCCGGACGCGCCACCGAGATGCCGCCCTACACCACCCGCGACGCGGCCGAGCACCAGCCCCTGGACGCCGGCATCCTGCTGGGCGGCAACGACGACGACCACGAACTGATTCTCAACGTGGGCCCCCACCACGTGAGCACCCACGGCCTGATCCGCTTCATCCTGGCTTTGCAGGGCGAGGAGATCACCGATCTGAAGATCGAGATCGGCTACCACCACCGCGGCGCCGAGAAGATCGGCGAACGCCAGCACTGGCACCAGTTCATCCCCTACACCGACCGGGTGGACTACCTGGCCGGCGCGGCCAACAACCTGCCCTACGTGCTGGCCGTGGAAAAGCTGGCCGGCATCACGGTGCCCGACCGTGCGCAGTGCATCCGGGTGATGCTCAGCGAGCTGTTCCGCATCAGCAATCACCTGGTCTACTTCGGCACCTTCGCCCACGACACCGGGGCCATGGCACCCACCTTCTACACCTTCCGTGAGCGCGAGATGATCATGGACATCGTGGAGATGATCACCGGGGGCCGGCTGCACCCCTCGTGGTTCCGCATCGGGGGCGTGGCCGCCGACCTCCCCGACGGGTGGCGCGAAGCGGTCAAGGCCTTTACCGACATCTTCCCGGAAAAGCTCGACGACTACGAAGCCCTGATCACGAAAAACGCCATCTTCAAGGCCCGCACCCAGGGGATCGGCCGCCTTTCGCGCGAAGACGCCGTGGACTGGGGCGTCACGGGCCCCAACTTGCGGGCCTGCGGCCTGGCCTGGGATCTGCGAAAGGCTTTTCCCTACTCGGGCTACGAAAATTTCGATTTCCAGATTCCGACGGCGGAGGACGGCGACAGCTACGCCCGTTACCTGGTGCGCGTGGCCGAGATGCGCGAGAGCCTCCGGATCATCGAACAGGCCGCGGAGAATATGCCGGCAGGGCGCTACCGCACCGACGACTATCGCTACGCCCTGCCCCAGCGCGATGAGATGCTCAGCGACATCGAGAGCCTGATCCACCACTTCGTCAATGTCAGCCGCGGCCCGACCATCCCGGCCGGCGAGGCTTACGCCTCGTGCGAAATTCCGCGCGGCGAACAGGGCTACTACGTAGTCAGCGACGGCGGCACGTGCGCCTATCGCATGCGCATCCGGGCGCCGGGTTTTGCCAACGTGCAGGTGCTTCCGAAAATGGTGCGCGGCTGGTCGCTTTCGGACCTAATCGCCATCATTGGGTCCGTGGACTACATTCTGCCGGACATCGACCGGTGAGATGGCCGGCAAATGCCCGTGCCGCTTTAGAGTCGTTTTCTGTATTGTTTGAATATGTTGCCAGAAAACCTTAAAAAAGAACTGCAAGACAGGATCGCGGCCGTCGATCACCCCCGTGAGCTGGTGGTGGACGTGCTCTTCGCCCTGCAGGCGCACTACGGTTTTGTCACCGACGAGGCCGTCGAGGAAGCCGCCGGGCTGCTGGGCATGACCCCCATGGAAGTCGACGAGGTGGCCACCTTCTATACCTTCGTCTATCGGCGCCCGGTGGGCAAATACGTCATCCACGTGTGCGACAGCGTGATCTGCTGGCTGGAGGGCGGCCGCAGCTTGCAGGAGTACCTGTCGCAGAAGCTGTCCATCGCGCCCGGTGAAACCACCGCCGACGGTCTGTTCACCCTGCTGCCGGTGTGCTGCATCGGCTACTGCGACCGGGCACCGGCCATGCTGATCAACAAGAAGGTCTACGGACCGCTGACCCCTGAGACGATCGACCAACTGCTGGACGAGCTGAGAGAGGCGCACTGACATGACGGCCCAGGTGCTGTTTAAAAACCGTCACCCCGACCGCATCGCCACGCTGGCGGAGTACCGCCACAGCGGGGGCTACGAGGCGCTGGCAAAGGTGCTCGCCGACAGTTCGCGCCAGCAGGTCCAGCAGGTGCTCACCGACGCCGTGCTGCTGGGGCGCGGGGGCGCCGCCTTTCCGGCCGGGGTCAAGCTCTCGACGGTGGCCGCCGATGCACCCTACCCGCGGTACGTGGTGTGCAACGCCGACGAGATGGAGCCGGGCACTTTCAAGGACCGCGTGCTGATCCACGCCGATCCCCACCAGCTGCTCGAGGGCATCTGCCTGGCGGGCTTCGCGGTCGACGCCCACGAGGGCATCATTTTCATCCGTCCGGAGTACGAGGGCGCCGCGCGCATCCTGGAGCGTGAAATCGCGCTGGCCGAAAAAGAGGGCCTGCTGGGGCAGAACATCCTGGGCTCCGGTTTCGACTTCGACATCATTGTGCACCGCAGCGGGGGACGCTACATCTGCGGCGAGGTGACCGCGCAGCTCAACGCCATCATGGGAAGACGCCCCAACCCGCAGCAGCCGCCGCCCTACCCCACCGAAAAGGGGCTCTGGGACCGGCCCACGGTGCTGCAGAACGTCGAGACCCTGTGCTGCATGCCCCACATCGTGCGAAACGGCGCCGACTGGTTCAAGGGCCTGGCCCGCACCGAGAGCGGGGCCGGCACCAAGATCTTCGGCATCAGCGGCCGGGTCCGGCGGCCGGGCTGTTTCGAACTGCCCATGGGGGTGCGCCTGTCGGAGATCATCGAAAACCATGCCGGCGGCATGGCCGAGGGCTCGCGCTTCAAGGCCTGCCTGCCGGGCGGGGCCTCCACCGGTTTTCTGCCGGCCGAACACTACGACATCCCCATGGATTTCGAGTCGCTCAAGCAGGCCGGCAACCGCCTGGGCACCGGCGCCATCATGGTCTTCGACCACAGGACCTGCCTGGTGGGCGTCACCCTGAACCTGATGGAATTCTTTGCGCGCGAGTCCTGCGGCTGGTGCACCCCCTGCCGCGAGGGGCTGCCCGTGATCCGGGAACTGCTGCGCGAGATCGAAGAGGGCCGCGGCAAGCCCGAATACGTCGGCGTGCTCAAAGAGATGGGCCGCCACCTGTGGAACGCCTACTGCGCCTTCGCCCCCGGCGCGGCGGCCCCCCTGGAGAGCCTGCTGGCGCACTTTGCAGACGAAGTGCAGGAACACATAGAGCGAAAGGCCTGTCCGTTTGGATGATTAAACTGATCATCGACAACCTGCGCGTGGAAGTGCCGCCCGGCACCCGCGTTATCGACGCCGCCGAGCAGGCCGGCATCATGATCCCGCGCTTTTGCTACCACCCGGCGCTGGGAGCGGTGGGTGCCTGCCGGGTATGCGCCGTCCAGGTGCTGGAGGGATCGTGCCGGGGCATCCGCATGAGCTGCATGATCGAAGCCGAAGAGGGCATGGTGATCTCCACCACCGACGAGGAGGCCGTGGCCTTCCGCCGCCAGGTGATCGAGTGGCTGATGGCCAACCACCCCCACGACTGCCCGGTGTGCGACGAGGGCGGCCAGTGCCTGCTGCAGGACATGACCGTCTCCGGCGGCCACGGCCGGCGGCGGCTGCCGGTCAAAAAACGCACTCACATCGACCAGCACCTGGGCCCGCTGGTGGTCCACGAGATGAACCGCTGCATCCAGTGCTACCGCTGCGTGCGGTTCTACCGCGAATATGCCGGCTACACCGACCTGGGCGTCATGGGCAGCGCCGGCCGCGTCTACTTCGGCCGCCGCAGCGACGGCGTCCTGGAGAGCCCCTTCGCCGGCAATCTCATCGACGTCTGCCCCACGGGGGTTTTCACGGACCGCCCCTCGCGCTTCAAGGGGCGCTACTGGGACTTCGAGAGAACACCTTCGGTCTGCATTCACTGCTCGCTGGGCTGCCGCGTCACCGTCAACACCCGCTACCGGGAGGTGGTGCGCGTGGAGGCCGCCCACGACCCGCAGGTCAACGGCTGGTTCATCTGCGACCGGGGCCGCTACGGGTTCCCATACGCCAGTTCCCCGCAGCGCCCGCGCAGCGCCCGCATCGACGGCCGCAAATCCGGTGTCGACGAGGCCCTGGACGAGGCCGCCCGGCGCCTCTCCGGCATCGCGCAGCGCCACGGCAGCGGCAGCGTGGCGCTGGCGGCCTCGGGCCGCGTCTGCCTGGAGACCCTGGGGGCCCTGACCCGTTTCGGGAGCGAAAAGGGATGGCGCGGACCGTTTTTCCGGGCCGGTCCCCGCACGGCCGAAGCCCTGCAGAGCGCCTCGAAAAACCTTGAAGAAAAAATTTCCATCTCACTGAAAGATATCGAAAAATCAGATTTCATCCTTTTGGTCGGCTGCGACCCTGTCAACGAAGCGCCCATGCTGGCCCTGTCCGTGCGCCAGGCCAGGCGCAGGGGCGCCGTCGTGGCCCTGGCGGACGCACGATCCGTACAGCTGCCGCTGGATGCGCGACGCCTGGCGCTGCGGCCATCGCAGCTGACCGCCGCGCTGATGCGCTTTGCCGGGAAGGCCGTGGCCGACGGCGGTGCCGCCCTGTCCGACAGGGCCCGGGGGTTTCTGCAGGCCTGCCGGGACAGCCGCGTCGACCCGGCCGTGGACGAACAGATCGACCACCTGGGCCTGGCGGCCCGGGAGAGCCGACGGCCGGTTGTCGTGTGCGGCACGTCGGCCGTGGCACCCGACACCCCGGCCGCGGCCGCGAACGTTGCACGCCTGCTGGCCGCAGAGGGCCGAAAGGCCGGCTTTTTCCCCGTACTGCCCGGCGCCAACGCCCTGGCCCTGGGCCTGGCGGGCCGGACCGCAGACCACGGTGCGGCGCTGCGCGAAGCTTTGGAAAAGGGCGATGTGCGGGCCCTGGTGGTAGTGGAAACGAACCTGTCCGAACTGGGCTTTTCCGCCGACGACCCGCTCCTGGAAAACCTCGAAGCACTGGTGGTCTGCGACTGCCTGGACAGCGCCGCAGGCCGGGCGGCACGGGTTTTCATCCCCACCCAGACGGTCTTTGAGGCCGGCGGGACCTTCGTCAGCGCAGAGGCCCGGGTCCGGGAGGCCCGTCCGGCTTTCCGGGGCGGCACGCCGGTGGCCCAGGTCAGCGGGGGCGGCCACCCGCCGCGCACCTTTTCGCCCGACATCCCGGGCGCCGATCCCCTGCCGGCGTGGCAGGTCCTGGCCGCCCTGGCCCGCGAGGGGACCCGCGTCTCGGCCGACACCCTGCGCAAGGCGCTGCCCGCACCCCTTTGCGGGGCGGCCCCGGGGAAACGGCTGGCGCTGCCGGCGTCTGCTCCGGACGCTTTCCAGCCGCCGGAAGACCCGGCCACGGCCGCCGACGGTGGTCTGGAGGTGGTGGTGTGCGAACAC
Organism: Desulfobacteraceae bacterium; assembly: GCA_027061725.1. Taxonomy (GTDB): domain Bacteria; phylum Desulfobacterota; class Desulfobacteria; order Desulfobacterales; family JALSRD01; genus JALSRD01. The sequence goes on along the minus strand of JAMOVG010000198.1, from coordinate 9,253 downwards.
ATCTTCGGCAGCGAACCGCTGTCCCGGCGCGCGGCCTGTCTGCAGGAACTGGAAAGCGCGCCGCGGCTGGGCCTGCACCCCGGGGACGCGGCGGCGCTGCAGCTTTCCGCCGGCCAGCGGGTGGCCGTGGACTGCGGACGGGGCGTCATTGAGGGCGAAATCGAAATCGTAAACGAGATGGCGCGCGGCGTGCTGCTGGTGCCCCGTCTGCGGGGCATTGACTGGCACGCGGCCGCCGACGGGCCGCTGGTTGTCGCAGTCGCCGACATCCGCAGCGTAAAGCCCAACGGGGAATCGTGATGCTGGCCTGGATCACCGGACTGATCGTTCTGCTGGTCAAACTGGTCGTGGTGCTGGTGGCGCTGCTGCTCACCGCCGCCTACCTGGTGTGGGCCGAGCGCAAGCTGCTGGCCCGGCTGCAGGTGCGCCTGGGCCCCAACCGCGCCGGCAAGTTCGGCCTGCTGCAGCCCATCGCCGACATGATCAAGCTGCTGACCAAGGAAGACCTGGTGCCCGAGTCCGCCGACCGCGTCATCTTCCTGCTGGCACCGGCCGTGGTGTCGGTCACGGCCCTGCTGATGTTCGCCGTGGTGCCCTTCGGCACGGACATCACCCTGTTCGGACGGCGCGTGCCGCTGATCATCTCGGACATCAACGTGGCGCTGCTGCTGGTGTTCGCCTTCTCCTCGCTGGGGGTCTACGGCGTGGCCCTGGGCGGCTGGGCCTCCAACTCCAAATTCGCCCTCATCGGCGGCATCCGCGGTGCGGCCCAGATGATCAGCTACGAGCTGCCCCTGGGCTTGTCGCTGGTGCCGGTGGTCATGCTGGCGCGCTCCTTTTCGCTGGTGGACATCGTCAACGCCCAGAACAGCTACCCCTTCATCCTGGTGCAGCCGCTGGCATTCGCGATCTTCGTGATCAGCGCCATGGCCGAGAGCAAGCGCATCCCCTTCGACCTGCCCGAGGCCGAAAACGAGCTGGGGGCCGGTTTTCACACCGAGTACAGCGGCATGCGTTTCGGGCTCTTTTTCCTGGGCGAGTACGTGCACATGCAGGTGCTAGGGGCGCTGGTGGCGGTCTTTTTCCTGGGCGGCTGGCGCGGCCCCTGGCTGCCGGGCCCGCTGTGGCTGTTTGTCAAAATCATCGCCGTGGCCCTGGTCATGATCTGGATCCGGGGAACGCTGCCGCGCCTGCGCTACGACCAGCTGATGGCCATCTGCTGGAAAGTATTGGTGCCGGCGGCACTGATCAACATTATCCTTACGGGATTTGTGATGTTGATTTGAAAAATGGGACGGACACGGGAACGGAACCGAAACGCATCCTGTGCGAAACGGCGGAATTTACCGAAAACGTACGCTTTTACCATACAACCATTTGTTATCCATGCTAAAAGAATCAACAAATGTCTTCTGACCGGACCAAAAAAACCAAACCCGCGGATCATCCGGGCACACTGATCGCGGAATCCATCAAAGCGCTGGGCAGCGGCTTCGCCACGACGGCCAAGCACCTGCTGCGTCGGCCGGTCACCGAGCAGTACCCGGAGCAAAAGCGCGTCCTGCCGGAGCGCTCGCGGGCGCGCATCGTGCTGACCCGCGACCCGGACGGACGGGAGCGCTGCGTGGCCTGTTACCTGTGCTCGGCGGTCTGCCCGGTGAGTTGCATCTCCATGCAGTCCACCGGGGGCGAAGGCGGACGGCGCGTGGCGGCCTGGTTCCGCATCAATTTTTCGCGCTGCATTTACTGCGGGCTGTGCGAGGAGGCCTGCCCGACGTCGGCCATCCAGCTGACGCCCGACTTCGAGAACTGCCGGCAGGACATCCTGGAGATGGTCTTCGAAAAGGACGACCTGCTGGTGGACCACGGCGGCAGGGACGACCGCTACTGCTTCTACCGCCACGCCGGCATCGCCACCGACACGGCCGGCAAGGGGGAGCACGTCAACGAACAGCCGCCGGTGGACGCAAAGAGCAATCTGCCATGAGCGTTTACGCCATACTGTTTTACGCCATCGCCGTCTTCATCCTGGCGTCCACGGCCATCGCCGTGACGCGCAGGCACCTGGTGCACGCGGCCGTTTTCCTGGCCCTCTCGTTTTTCGGCAGCGCCATGCTCTTCTACCTGCTGGGGGCGCCGCTGCTGGCGATGCTTGAGGTCATCGTTTACGTCGGCGCCATCATGGTCTTGTTTTTATTCGTGATAATGATGGTTGAAGTCAAAGGCAAAGACAGCGGCGTGCTGACCCGCGGGCAGCAGGCCGCGGCCGCGCTGCTGGGCATCGTCTACGTGGCCGCCGCCGTGATGCTGGTGCGCGCCGCGGCCGCTGGCGGCAACGCGGCGCTGCAGGCGGCCGTGGCCGAGCCGGCCGTTTTCGGCGAATACCTCTTCCGGCAGCACTGGCTGTCCATCGAGATCGCCTCCTTCCTGCTGCTGATCGCGCTGATGGGGGTGCTGCACCTGGGCCGCGACATCCGCCGCCGCCAGACCGGCAAGGAGAATGCGTCATGATCGTCCCCTACAGCCACATCCTGCTGCTGTCGGCCCTGCTGTTCGTGCTGGGCATGCTGTGCGCCGTCACCCGCCGCAACCTGATCATGGTGCTGCTGGGCCTGGAGATCATGTTAAACGCCGGCGCGGTGGCCTTCGTGGGGGCGGCCCTGCGCTGGCAGCAGATCGAGGGCCAGACCATGGTGATCTTCATCCTGGCGGTGGCCGCCGCCGAGGTCTCCATCGGGCTGGCGCTGATCGTGTTCGCCTACCGCCGCACCGGCTCGCTGGACCCGCAGTCCATCAAAGACCTGTTTTCAACGGAGCGCCCATGACCGCCGCCACACCCGATACCGTCACGACCGCCGCGGTTCTGCTGGCCACCGGCCTGCCCTTCGCGGCTTTCGCCCTGATCATGGCGGCGCTGCGGGGCCGGCCGCGGCTGTGCGCGGGCCTGTCGATTGCCGCCATCACGGTCTCGCTGTCCGCCGCGCTTCTGCTGCTGGTGCGGCACTGGCACATGACCGCGCCCATCGGGGCTGCGGCCCAGTGGCTGGTGTCCGGCCGCATCACGGTATCCATCGGTTTCCTGCTGGACCCCACCAGCCTGCTGATGCTGACCATCGTGACGGCCATCAGCTTCCTGGTGCAGGTCTACTCCCTGGGCTACATGGCCGGCGACCCCGGCTTCGCCCGCTACTACGGCTGCATGTCCCTGTTCGCCTGGGCCATGACCAGCCTGGTGGTCTCGCCCACCATGCTGCAGCTCTATGTCTTCTGGGAACTGGTGGGGGTGGCCTCCTACCTGCTGATCGGCTTCTGGTACGAGAAGTTTTCGGCCAGCGAGGCCGGCAAGAAGGCCTTCGTGATGACCCGCACGGGCGACGTGGCCTTCTTCCTGGGGCTCCTGCTGGTGCTGGTCCACTTCGGCAACCTGGACATCCTTAAGATGAACGCCGGCGACGTGCCGCTGCACATGCCGCCGGCCATGATCACGCTGTCGGCTCTGCTGATCTTCGGCGGCATCGTGGGCAAGAGCGCCCAGTTCCCCCTGCTGACCTGGCTGCCGGACGCCATGGAAGGCCCCACGCCGGTCAGCGCCCTGCTGCACTCGGCCACCATGGTGGCCGCCGGGGTATACCTGTTCGCGCGCCTGTTCCCGTTCTTTCGCCTGTCGCCCACGGCCATGACCGTCTTTCTGGCCATCGGCACCATCAGCATGCTGCTGGCCTCCACCATGGCCATGGTAACCCGTGACATCAAGCAGGTCTGGGCCTACTCCACCATCAGCCAACTGGGCTTCATGATCATGGGCCTGGCCGCCGGCGGATACGTGGCCGGGGTGTTCCACCTGACCACCCACGCAGGTTTCAAGGCCCTGCTGTTCCTGTGCGCCGGCGTGTTTATTCACACTTTCGGGACCAACGACATGTTCGCCATCGGGCGGGCCGGCGGACGCGCACTGAAAATTCCCATGATCTGCATGACCATCGGTGCCGCGGCCCTGGCGGGCCTGCCGCCCCTGTCGGGATTCTTCTCCAAGGAGACCATCATGGGCCGGCTGGCCGGTCTCTCCAACCCCCTCTGGCTGGGGGCCGGCCTGCTGGGGGCATTCCTGACGGCCTATTACACCTTCCGCCTGATCTTCGCCGTGGCCGTACCGGCACCGGAGAAGAGCGGCGACGAAGCGCCTGTAGGCGCGCCACACGGCGGCCACGGCGGCGACCCGCACCACGACCGCCACTACCGCCTCATGGCCGCGCCGCTGGTGGTGCTGGCCGGCGTCACCCTGGCACTGGGCTGGGCCCACGGGGCGCTCGGCCGTTTTCTGACCGCCGTCGACCCGGGCCTGGACGCACACCCGGCGGCCCACCTGGCCTGGCTGCCCTACGTGGCCATCGGCCTGGCGCTGGCCGGCGTGCTGCTGGCCTGGGTGGAGTTCGGCCGAACGGCTTCTGCGCGCATCGGGTTCGTGGAGCGCGTCGAACCGGTGGCGCGGCTCTTCGCCCGGCGCTGGTACATCGACGATTTCTACCGCTGGTTCCTGGACCGCGTGGTCTACGCCCGGCTCTCCGCTTTCTGCGACCAGGGCGACCGCCGCGTCATCGACGGTGGCCTGGACGCCGTGGCACGCGGCACGGTAGGCGGCAGCCGCCGGCTGTCCGTGCTGCACCTTTCCATGGTGCAGTACAAGATGATGGTCATCTTCGCGGTCATGGGGCTGCTGACGCTTTATTTCTTTTTGGGGTGATTTGATTTGACAAGCAACCAGACAGGGGAGCGCAAGATCCGATTCGGCGCAGCGGCATTGTCCATCCGGGGGAAAAGGCATCCATCTGGCCGGCATTGAGAATTTCAAACTGTTTGAGGAGCCGGCGACGAATTTTTGCAATTCATTCGGACAGATGCATGACGCTCCGGATGGACACGGGAGCGGAGCCGAAATGGATCTTGTGCCGAGCGGCGCGAAACTTACGGAAAACAGATCAAGGGTGAACTATAAATGCCCATTGCCTATGCCAATTTTCCTTATCTGACCACCATTTTGCTGACCTGCGTGGCGGGGTTGCTGATCATCCTGTTTCTTCCCGCTGAACAGACACGGCAAATCAAGCGGGTCAGCGCGGTGTGCGCCGGCGTGACCCTGGCCATTAGCCTGTACCTCTTCGTGGCCTACGACCACGCCGCCGGCGGGTGGCAGTTCGCCGAGAAGGTGGCCTGGGTGCCGTCGCTGGGCATCCATTATTTTAACGCCGTGGACGGCTTCAGCCTGCCCATGCTGCTGCTCACGGGCATCGTCTTTTTCACCGGCGTGCTGACCATGTGGGAACTGGAGCTGCGGGTCAAGGAGTTCTTCGCCCTCATCATCCTGCTGGTCACCGGTGTCTTCGGGCTGTTCATGAGCCTGGACCTGTTTTTCATCTTCGTGTGGTTCGACGTTTCCCTGTTTCCGATGTACCTGCTCATCGCCGTGTGGGGCAGCACCCGCAAGGAATACGCGGCCATGAAGCTGACGCTGTACCTGCTGGCCGGCAGCGCCCTGATCCTGCCGGGCATCGTCTACCTGGTGGTCAAGTCCGGCATGTTCACCTTCGACCTGACGGTGCTCATGGAGCCAGGCACCTTTACCCCCTCCGAACAGAAGCTGGCTTTCTTCCTGTTCTACATCGGCTTCGGCATCCTGGCGGCGGTGTGGCCCTTCCACACCTGGTCGCCGGTGGGCCACGTGGCCGCGCCCACGGCCGTGAGCATGATCCACGCCGGCGTGCTCATGAAGATCGGGGCCTTTGGCATCCTGCGCCTGGGCATGTTCCTGTGCCCCGTGGGCTGGCAGTACTGGGCGCCCCTGATGGCGCTGCTGGCCACCGTCGGCATCGTCTACGGCGTGCTGGCGGGCCTGCGCCAGACGGACCTCAAGTACGTCATCGGCTACTCCAGCGTGTCGCACATGGGCGTGGTGGGACTCGGCCTGGCCACCATGACGGTCAGCGGGCTCAACGGCGCTGTTTTCCAGATGTTCGCCCACGGCGTAATGACGGCCCTGTTCTTCTCGTCGGTGGGCTACATTTACGACCGCACCCACACCAAGGCCATCGCCGAGCTGGGCGGGCTCAGCCGCAGCATGCCGCTGGCCGCGGGCTTTTTCATCGTGGCGGCCCTGGCCGGCATCGGGGTGCCCTGCCTGGCCAGCTTCTGGGCCGAACTGCTGGTGTTCATCGCGGCCTTTAAGGTCTACCCGGTCTACGCCGTTTTCGCGGTCGGCGCACTGGCCGTCAGCGCCCTGTTCATGCTGCGCGTGGTGCAGCGCACCTGCTACGGTCCGCCTGCCGAACGCGTCGCGCAGTTGCCGGACATTTCGCCCGGCCTGGCCGTACCGCGGGCCATCCTGGTGTCGGTCATCGTGCTCTTCGGCCTGTTTCCGTCCCTGATGTACAACCTGATACAGACGGCTTCGATCCCGTTCATAGGCAGGCTGCCATGGTAAACTGGATGACCCTCAGCCCCGAACTGTTCTACGGCCTCGTCATGACGGCGGTATTTATGGTGCTGTGCCTGGTGCCGGCCAACCCCCGTCGGGACCACGCCACGGCGCTGATCCTGGCCGCCGTGGGGCTGGCCGTCACCGTGGGCGCCACGGGGATGCGCGGCGACCTGTTCGTTGACACCTACCGCGTGGACCTGTTCTCGCAGGTCTTCAAGGTCATGCTGTCGCTGGGGCTGCTGCTGGTGGTGCTGCTGTGCAGCGAACTTGCGGGCGTGGACGAAAAGCGCCACGCCCTGGTCTACCTGCTGCTGTCGCTGTGCACACTGGCCATGATGATGCTGGTCAGCGCCGTCAACCTGGTCACCATCTACGTGGCCCTGGAGCTGTCCAGCTACTGCCTGTACGTGCTGGTGTTCCTGCGAAAGGGGCAGGCACGCAGCGCCCAGACCGCCATCCGCTATTTCCTGGTCGGGGCCTCGGCCTCGGCGGTGATGCTCTTCGGCCTGGCGCTGATCTACGGCGCGGCCCGTACCACCAGCGTGGTCGCGCTTTCGGCCGCCCTGCCGCAGCTGATTTCCCGGCCGGACGTGCTCACCGGCCTGCTGATGGTGCTGGGCGGGTTCTTCTTCAAGCTGGCCCTGTTCCCCTTCCACTTCTGGGCGCCCGACGTCTACGAGGGGGCCGCCAACCAGGTGGCGGCCTACATCGCCACGGCCTCCAAGGTGGCCACGGTGGCCGTGCTCATCCGCATCGTCGCCATGGCCGGCGACGGAAGCCTCTTGCTGGTGCGCGCCCTGGCGGCGCTGGCCATCGTCTCCATGACGGTGGGCAACCTGACGGCCATCGTGCAGAAGGACTTCAAGCGTATGCTGGCCTACTCCACCATCGCCCACGGCGGCTACATCCTGCTGGGCATCCTGAGCATGAGCCCCGAAGGGTTTTCCGCCGCGGTTTTCTACGCCTTCACCGTGCTGGTGCTCAAGTTCAGCTGCTTCTTCGTGCTGGCCAAGGTGGCGACCGACGGCGCCAACCTCTCCATCGACGGTCTGGCCGGCCTTCACCGGCGAAGCCCGCTGCTGGCCATGGTGCTGATGATGGCCCTGTTCGCCCTGGCCGGCATTCCGCCGACCATCGGCTTTACCGGCAAGCTGTTCATCTTCACGGCCGCCATGGCCAAGGGGCACCTGGTGCTGGTGCTCATCGCCATGTTCAACGTGGTGGTTTCCCTCTACTACTACCTGCTGGCCATCAAGGCGGCCTACCTGACCGAACCGGCGAAAAATCTTCCGGCCATTCGGCTTTCGGTGGGCGAACGCCTGCTGGCCGGTGCTCTGGTGGCCGTTACGGTGTGTGCCGGCATTTTCCCGGCGCCGCTGCTGGACCTGGCGGAAGCGGCCGTGCGTACCGTTATATAGATTGACAAACGGGCGGACTCAGCGCAAACTATTTCGGCCGATAGCGGCACTGGCCATCAATCCGCTGTCGGGTGGTCCATGCTTTTGAGAATCTGGATATGGCGACCACGGAAAACGGATTGGAGATGACGGACAAACGATAAGGAGAGGGCATCGCATGAATTTCAAACACCATTTGGAACGGGCCTGGCGCCTGACCATCGACAACCTGGTGCCGCTGGTCTTGATGACCCTGGTGATGGTGGTGGTCAGCGGCCTAACGCTGGGCATACTGGCCTTGGTCACCCTGGCCGGCTACACCAAGGCGATCCTGTTGATGGTGCGTACCGGCCGTGAACCCAAAATTGCCGACATCTTCTCAGAAATGAGGCTGTTCCTGCCCCTGCTGGGCTACAGCATCGTCGTGGTAATCGTCACGAGCATCGGTTTTGCACTGCTCTTCATTCCGGGCATCATCCTGGCCTGTGCCATCGCGTGGGCCAGCTTGTACATGCTTCCGCTGATGGTGGACAGGGGCATGGGAGTGGTCGAGGCTTTCAAGGAGAGCTTCCGCATCGTCAGTTCCCGGGACGACATCATGGACCACATCGTGCTGTTGATCCTGCTGGTGGGCATCTCGGCGGTGGGCAGTTCCGTGTTCATCGGCTGGCTGTTCACCCAGCCTTTTGCCATGATCCTGCTGGTGTCAGCCTACGAGGAAAACGTCGTCGGGGCGGGGGGCTCTCCTCTGCAAGCACCGCCCCCTCCCCCGCCAGGGGAAGCGTGAAGTCAGAAGGTAAAAGTTAGCAATTTCCAAAGGGAAATCGGCTTGTGACCGGCACCGGGCGTCGAACGATATTCGTCGACGTCCGGTGCCTTTTTTTCAGAGGACGGCTTCAGCCTTCCAGCACGGCTCCCACGGTGCCGAAGAAAAAGCGCGGCCCCAGCTTGGCATGCAGCAGGGAAGCCTTTTCCAGCCCCGTACAGTGCGACACACCCAGGCGCTCGATGCGGTACTGGTCGATGACCTTGACCGTTTCGTCGAACTGTTCGTCACTGGAGAACCCCAGGTGGGTGCCGCCGATGACGGCGAAGATGCGGTCGCGTTTGAGCTGCGCGATGGCGTAGTTGAGGATGTTGATCATGCCGGCGTGGGCGCAGCCCAGTACGATCACCATCCCGCGGTCGGTGTCGACGATCATGGACAGGTCGTCGTGCAGGGGATCGGGACGGACCTGCCGTCCATCCTCGGTGATCATGGTCATGTTGGGGTCGCCCTTTTCGAAGGCGCTCTCCCGCGGCACCTCGCCTGTCAGGTACACGCCCGGCCCGATCTCCACCATCTCCGTGCCCAGCTTGAAGCGGGCCCCCAAGGACTCCCGGT
>JAMOVG010000197.1 GCA_027061725.1 Desulfobacteraceae bacterium | reverse complement strand
GTACCCCCGCCGGAAGGGAATGCCGATGTCCCGGGTGATGTCCCCCTTGCTCCAGACGCGCCGGGCGAACATTTCGGTGTGGCCGTAGACGTCCACCGGTCCGTGGTGTTTCAGCACCGCCGGCAGGCCGCCGGTATGGTCGTAGTGGCCGTGGCTGATCATGACGGCCCCGATGGAGCGCAGATCTTTCCTGAGGGCCAGTGCGTTCTGGATGATGCCGTAGCCCTGGCCGGTGTCGAACAGGTAGTTGCCGGCCTCGGTCTCCACGAAGCAGGCGAAACCGTGCTCACCGATGACGTCGAAGGGCACTCCAACCGAATTTTCACATAGGATGGTCAATCGCGCTTTCATACCCGTCCTCCTATCTGCCAAGGCACTCCACCTCCCCCGATCCCACGCCGCTTATCTTAGACCCCGCACGGACGGGAATCAAGCCTCTTGTGCCCCCAGGGCAATCGCAAGTCACCTCGGCATCGTTGATGACCTGGCTCCTGATGGGCTGCGCGCACCCGGGATTCGGGAGGCCGACCGGGGTCGGCTGCACGCCATTGAAGAACCGGCAAAAGACGCGCAGGCCGGCGGCGCGCGAACAACGGCGAGCTGTCTGAGCGCAGCGCGCACCTCGCCTTTCAGCGCCGGCGGCCGGAGCATCCCCGCCGGGGTTCACGGAGCGCAGACGATGCCTGTCCGCCCCGGCGCGTCAAGCGACTTGCGATTGCCCTGGCCTTGCGCTGTTCTTCACCTCCGCGTCACGTGCGCCGGTCGGGTTTGGGCTGTCTGTAATTGTCCGCATCGGGAACCGCAAAATTCTTGACAAGATGGGCAGCTTCCTCTACCAATTTGTTTCCGGTGAAAACATATCTTCCATGTCAATCCTCGGGTTTTCCACCTGCCTGCATCGTAAAAAATCGGGAAGCAGCAACGTTGCGCGCCACACCCGCGCCCTGCCGGGATGCCGCCACGGCGTGCCAAGAGGGAATCGGGAACCCATTGAACAAGGAAAGCATTCCATGACGGCACCCAGAAGGTCGATTCTCTCGGTTCCCGGACACCGTCCCAGGATGCACCAAAAGGCCAGCCGAAGCGCCGTCGATGTCGTCATGCTGGACCTTGAGGACAGCGTACCGCTGGACGCCAAGCCGGCGGCCCGGACGGCGGTCATCAAGGCCCTCAACGACCTGGACTGGCAGGGGCGGACGGTCACGGTGCGCATCAACGGCTTTGACACCGCTTTCGGCTTCCGCGACCTGTTGGCAGTGGCCCAGGAGGCCGGCGGGGCCCTGTCGTCGGTGGTGATCCCCAAGGTGGACGACCCGGCGGACATCCACTGCGCCAGCCGCCTGCTGGATGGCATCGAAATGGAGCGCGGCGGCGGCGCACCCATCGGCATCGAGGCCACCATCGAATCGGCGCGCGGCATGCAGAACATCGCCGCTATCGCCGCTGCCAGCCCACGCCTGGTAAGCCTGGTCTTCGGGATCGCCGACTACTCGGCCTCTATCGGGGCACGGCTGGTGTCCATCTCGGGCCACGGCGAGGCCGAAGAGCAGATCTACCCCGGCCACCGCTGGAATTTCGCCCTCGGCCGCCTGGTGATGGCGGCCAAGGCCCAAGACCTGCTGGCCATCGACGCCCCCTACGGCAACTTCCGGGATCCCGCGGGCCTGGAGCGGGCCGCCTCCATATCCTGCGCCCTGGGCTGCGACGGGAAGTGGGCCATCCACCCGGACCAGATCGAAACCATCAACCGGGTGTTCTCGCCCTCTGCCGAAGAAATCGCCCGGGCCCGGAAAATCCTGGACGCCTGGGAGGCAGCTCGAAAGCAGGGACTGGGCGCGGCGGCCGTGGACGGCCGCATGATCGACCAGGCCACCGTGCGCCTGGCGCAGCGCCTATGGGACCAGGCCCGGCGGATGGGGCTGGCCCGGCCGGCGCGAAAACCGTGAACTCCTTGCCACGTACGAGGTGTAGTTAATGAAGACCATCAACCGCATCGTCCTGACGGCACTGCTGTTGGTCACAGGAGCCGTATCTCCGGTCACGGCGGCCGTTCCCGGCGTCAACATCGACGTAGCGCGTTTCTCCCTGCAAAACGGCATGCAGTTCCTGGTGGTCGAACGGCACGCCAGTCCCCAGGTGGCCTGCCGCATCGCCATCCGGGCGGGCTCGGCCCTGGAGAACGCCGGCAAGACCGGCATCGCCCACATGCTCGAACACATGATGTTCAAGGGGACCAAAAACTTTG
>JAMOVG010000196.1 GCA_027061725.1 Desulfobacteraceae bacterium | reverse complement strand
GCCGGGCTTGACCATGCCTTTAAGGGTCTCCACAGCCTCCTGCAGGCCTGTCTGGTAGAGAGCCTCACGGTGTCCGTGGGCCGTAATCTGCCGGCACAGGTCGGCGGCCTCGACGCCCTCGATGGGGTCTTCACTGGCCGCGTAGATGGGCAGCACCAGCAGCACGTCGGACTGGTAGAAGGCCGTCACAAAGTCGTCGAAAAGCGCCTGGGTGCGGGTATAGCGGTGGGGCTGGAAAACCACCACCACACGCCGCTCGGGCCAGCTTTCGCGAACCGCCTGCAGGGTGTGCTTGATCTCGGTGGGGTGGTGGCCGTAATCGTCCATGATGCGGATGCCGCCCACCTCCCCCTTGAGTTCCAGGCGCCGCTGCACGCCCTGCACCGTCTCCAGGGCCTGCTTGATGGTCTCGAAGGCGATGTTCAGCTCGCGGCCCACGGCAATGCTGGCCAGGGCGTTGTAGACACTGTGGGTGCCCTGCAGGTTCAGGACCACCTCGCCCAGGGGATCGTCCTGGTGGTAGACCGCAAAGCGCGTGCGCTGCCCCTCGAAGCGCACCTGCTTGGCGTGAAAATCCGCCTGGCTGGTCATGCCGTACGTGGTGAAACGCTTGTCGATGCGCGGGATGAGATCCTGGATCGGGCCGCTGTCCAGGCACAGCACGGCCAGCCCGTAGAAGGGCAGCCGCCCGATGAACTGCAGGAAGGCATCCTTGATCTCCTCCAGGTCCTTGTAGAAATCCAGGTGTTCGCGGTCGATGTTGGTGACCACCGCGATGGTGGGCGAAAATTTCAGAAACGAACCGTCGCTCTCGTCGGCCTCGGCCACGATGAAGTCCCCGCCGCCCAGCACGGCATTGCGGCCGATGCTTTTGAGCTTGCCCCCGATGACCACCGTGGGGTCCAGACCCCCGCGTTCCAGCACGGCGGCAACCAGCGAGGTGGTAGAGGTCTTTCCGTGGGCGCCGGCCACGGCGATGCTGTACTTCAGGCGCATCAGCTCGGCCAGCATCTCGGCCCGCGGGATCACCGGGATCGCGGCTTGGCGTGCGGCGGCGACTTCGGGGTTGTCCTCGCGCACGGCCGAAGAGGTGACCACCACGTCGGCCCCTTCAACGTGTTCGGCGGCGTGCCCGCGGAAGACGGTGCCGCCCAGCTTGCGGAGATGCTCGGTGATGTCCGAATCCCTCAGGTCAGACCCCGAAACGTGGTAGCCCAGATTGAGCAGCAGCTCGGCGATGCCGCTCATGCCGATACCGCCGATGCCCACGAAGTGAATATGGTATTTTTTGCGATACATTGGGTTTTCCCGTGCCTTTCCGTCAGCTCCCCGCCACCAGCCGGCAGCACTCGGCCACGATGCGCTCGGCCGCATCGGGGCGGGCCTGGGCCGCCGCCCGGGCCGCCATGCGGGCCAGTGCATCGCGGTCTTCCATCAGTTCGTCCACCAGCCGCGCCAGCATGGCCCCGTCGGCCGCCGACTCCTCCATCACCCTCCCGGCCCCGGCCTCGACCATGGCCATGGCGTTGTGCAGCTGGTGGTTGTCGGCCGCAAAGGGGTATGGGATGTAGACGGCCGGCTTTCCGGCCGCCGCCAGTTCGGCCACCGTGGTGGCCCCCGCCCGGCAGACCACCAGGTCGGCGGCCGCGTAGCGGCGGGGCATGTCGTCGAAAAAAGCCTTCACCGTCGCGGTGAGTTTCCGCGTACGGTAGGCCGCGGCCACCGCCTCTTTTTCGGCCGGCCCGGTCTGGTGCACGAAACGCATGCTGCGCGGGCGGCGCAGGTGATCCAGAGCCTCGACCACCAGCCGGTTAACGCCGCGGGCGCCCTGGCTGCCGCCGGTGATCAGCAGAGCAAAAGTCCCCTCGGCCGGCGCAGCGCCGGGCCCGCGGGTGGCGCCCATGTCCCGGTAGAAAATCTCCCGCAGCGGATTTCCGGTGACACGCACGCGATCGGCCGGGAATCGCCCGGCGCTCTTCTCAAAAGACACGCAGATGCGGTCCGCCAGCCGCGCCAGCAGCCGGTTGGTCAGCCCGGGCAACACGTTCTGCTCGTGCAGTACGATCCTGCGGTGCAGCAGCCAGGCGGCCAGCACCACCGGGCCTGCCGAGTAGCCGCCCACGCCGATGACCACCTGCGGCCGGAAACGGGCCAGGTGTACCAGCGACTGGGCGGTGCCCAGCAGCACCTGCAGCGCGGCCGCCGCCCGCCGGACTACGCCCTGGCCCTTGATGCCGGCGGCGCGGATCACGCGGTGCTCGAAACCGGCCCGCGCCAGCTGCCGTTTTTCCAGGGGACGCCCGGTGCCCAGAAACAGGATGCGGCTGCGCGGATCACGCCGCCGGAAGGCCTCGGCGACCGCCATGGCCGGGAACAGGTGACCGCCCGTTCCGCCGCCCGCGATGACAATGCGCAGAGGTTCCGGTTTCATGCCGCCGCCTTCGATCCGATGTTCATCAGAATGCCCACCGATGCCATGCTCAGCAGCAGCGAGGTGCCGCCGT
>JAMOVG010000195.1 GCA_027061725.1 Desulfobacteraceae bacterium | reverse complement strand
GTGGTCCATGGCCTCATGCAGCGGCCGGTATTCGGCCGAGGGATACTTCTCGGTGTACTCTTCAATGCGGCCGCGGCGAATGTTCTTCAAGCGTTTGACGAACGCCAGTTTCCCGTGGTCGATGCCGTCGGCATCGTAAATATAGCCGGTGGAGTCCGAAAGGGTGAGCACGCGGGCCCCCAGGTCGATCAGCTTCTCGGCCGTGGAAAGCGCCACCTTGCCGGAGCCCGAAACCAGGCAGGTTCTGCCCTCAAGGGGGAGACCCCAGCGTTCCCGCATCATTTCGGCGGCGAAGTAGACCGCGCCGAAACCGGCGGCTTCCTGCCGAAAAAGGCTGCCGCCCCATCCGATGCCCTTGCCGGTCAACGCCCCGGTGAATTCGTTTTTCAGCTTACGGTACATGCCGAACAGGTAGCCGATTTCACGCGTTCCCACGCCGATGTCACTGCCCGGAATGTCGGTGCAGGGACCGATGTGGCGGAAAAGCTCTTTCATGAAGCTCTGGCAGAACTCCATCACTTCGGCGTCGGATTTGCCCTTGGGGTCAAAATCCGAGCCGCCGGCGGCCCCCCCCATGGGCAGCGTGGTCAGGGCGTTCTTGAAAACCTGCTCGAAGGCCAGGAATTTGAGGATGCTCTGGTTTACCGAAGGATGAAATCGCAGTCCGCCCTTGAAGGGGCCCACGGCGTTGTTCATCTCCACCATATAGCCGCGGTTGACCCGCACCCGGCCACGGCCGTCCATCCAGGGCACGCGGAAAGTGATAATGCGCTCGGGTTCCGTGATACGCTCCAGAATGCCGGCCTGCAGGTACCCGTGATTCTGGTCCAGCAGCGGCTGGACGCTGCCGATCACGCCCTGTACGGCCTGCTGAAACTCCCGTTCGTGAGGGTCTCTGTTTTTGACGAAATCCAGGAAGTCGGCCATGGTCTTATCCCCTGCGTGGTTTCGGTCTACCGGTAACTGCCGATGGGGATGATGTATCAATTTTGCCTCTGGCTGTAAAGGCCGTTGTCTGCGCGGGCAAAGCGCATTTTGCTCGTCGTTTCGCTCCCCGTGAAAAAAAGCTGTAACCTTTCCCGCCACCGTGCGTTTCCGCATCACACCCAGCGCCCGGGATCGACAAAATCGTCGAAACAAAACGCGGATTGTCGAGCCCTCCAATTCATCGAAATAGATAACCACCTGAAATAGCAGTGAAGTCACTTTGGCACGGCTCTTGATAATTAAAAAGGCCAAATGGGCGCAAAACGACGACCCCGAAATTCCAGAAGAAAGGAGCATGACCATGAAAAAACGGATCGCAAAAACGATTGTGGCGTTGATGGCGGCCGGTATGCTCAGCATGCCTGCCCTGGCGGCCGACTACTCGGCCATGAGCAACGAGGAACTCAGCGCGCTGCGGGGGACCATGCGGACCGCCACCGAACAGGAGCGGGAAGCTTTTCGGCAGGAATGGCAGAAGCGCATCCAGGCCATGACCCCCGAAGAGGCCGAGAACTACCGCGGCAGGCCGGCCAACGCCCCCGCGGACGGGCAGGGATACCGCTACAGCAGCTCCGGCAGCACCGCCAGGGGAACCTGCAACGGAACCGGCCAGGGCCGTGGACGGCGGGGAGGCCGATGGGCCAACTGACACCGGTTGTCACTGCGCCCCCGAAACACGTCGGAGGCTGATCTCCTCCAGAGGGCGGCGGCGGATTGACGGGAAAATGGAGGATCCACGTATGATGAAACGGAAGGAGAAGCCGATCCTGGAACCGAATGCAGCCCCGATGAAACGAAGGATGATGGCGTTGCCATTACCGAAATAGAAAACAAATTGTTGCAGCAGGAGGTGAAAATGCTGAAGAAGATGATTACAATAGGCGGCATTCTGATGGTGGCAGGACTGTTGAGCGTACCGGCGTGGAGTGCCGTTTCGGCGAACACGGCGGTGGATCAGATGGCAATCGCACACAATGGTAACGGCCCTGGAGACGGCACTGGCAACGGTGGTGTGGGCCCCGGGGACGGCACGGGCAACGGCCCGGGTACGGGCGACTGCCTGGGCCAGGTGAACGGCGCTGACGGGGTGGTGCTGGCGCGCGGCGGCGCCGGCGGACCTGCCGGACCCGGCGCGGGCCCCGGAACGGGCGACTGTGACGGCACCGGCATCGGCAATGGCGACGGCACAGGCGCCGCCCCGGCAGACGGTACGGGCCTCGGCGTCGGCACGGGCCAGGGCAACGGCGGAAGCGGCGAAAACAACGGCTTCGGCCCTGGTGACGGCACCGGTACGGGAGATGGCCCCATGGATGGTACGGGAAACGGCCCGGGCACTGGGGACTGTGTGCTGTAGCCGATAGCGTGGACCGCCGTCCGGGGAGCCTGACGGTTCCCCGGACAGCGGAACAAACCGAAAACACGAAGTCAATTCGCAATCAGGGAAACAGGATCATGAAGAATTTTAAAAACTGGAAAATTATCGCCATCGTCGCGCTGGCCTTCACGCTGACCGCATCGGCGCAGGTGCTGGC
>JAMOVG010000194.1 GCA_027061725.1 Desulfobacteraceae bacterium | reverse complement strand
ACTTATTTTACACTATATTATACGTAAAGAACTGAAATTTTTCATCATTAAAAAAAAGTACTTTTCATATTAGGAATCCATTGCTCTATCCACTGAGCTACAGGGGCTGATTTTCAAGAATTCACGCTGCCTGAAAAACGCCTTTTTTTTTACACCAAGTGCCGAATCTTGACAAGCCCTTTTGGAGGCCCCGGTCCGCCCGCGGGCCCGGGGAAGCGGCGAACGATGCCGTCAGCAGGCAAACGCCTTCAGACAGTCGGCGAAGATGGACAGGCAGGTGTCGATTTCCTCGCTGGAGACCGTCAGGGCCGGGCAGAAACGCACCGCGCTTTCACCGCAGCCCAGCAACAAGAGGCCCTTTTCGAAGGCCCGCTGGACCAACTGGTTGCGCCAGTCAACGGCCGGCGCCTTGGAGGTGCGGTCTTTGACCAGTTCGGCGGCCACCATGAGGCCCTTGCCGCGCACGTCCCCGATGCACTCGATGGAGCGCTGCAGCTCTTCCAGTCCGGCCATCAGCTGTGCACCGCGCTCCTTGGCGTTTTGGATAAGGCCCTCTTCCAGCAGCGCGATGGTCGCCAGGGCGGCAGCACACGACACCGGGTTGCCGCCGAAGGTGGAGGCATGCGAGCCGGCCTCCCAGACCATGATATTTGATCGGGCCACCATGGCCCCCAGGGGCATGCCCGAGGCGATTCCCTTGGCGATGGCGGTGATGTCGGGCGCTACGCCGAAATGCTCCATGGCGAACATGCGCCCCGTGCGGCCCATTCCGGCCTGCACTTCGTCGGCCACGTAGAGGATGTCGTATTTCCGGGCGATTTCGTGCAGCCGCTTGTGGAACTCGGGCGGAGGCACCACGTAACCGCCCTCTCCCTGGATGGGCTCCACGAAAATCGCGGCCACCTCTTCGGGCGGCACGGTGGTGCGGAACAGGGACTCCTCCACCCAGCGCACGCACTCGAGGCTGCATCCGGGGTAGGTCATGTTGTAGGCGCAGCGGTAGCAGTAGGCGTAGGGTATGTGGGTGATGCCCGGGATCAGGGGGTTGTAGTGCTTCTTCTGGATGACCTTGCTGGCCGTCAGCGAGAGCGCCCCCATGGTGCGCCCGTGAAAGGCGCCAAAAAAGGCGATGTTGAGTTCGCGCTTGGTGTACCAGCGGGCCAGCTTGAAGGCCGCCTCCACGGCTTCGGCGCCGGAGTTTCCGAAGTAGACCTTGTTGTCCCCGTCTCCGGGCACCAGGCGGGCCAGCTTGTTGGCCAGCTGGATCTGGGCCGTGTAGTAGAAATCGGTGCCCGACATGTGCAGCAGGCGGTCGGCCTGGTCCTTGATGGCCTGCACCACCTTGGGGTGGCAGTGCCCCGTAGCGCAGACGGCGATGCCGGAGGTAAAGTCAAGAAAAACGTTGCCGTCCGGGTCGGTGACCCACAGGCCGGCCGCCTTTTCAGCCACCAGGGGGTAGCCGCGGGTGTAAGAGGGCGAAACATGGCGCGTGTCCACATCGATCAGCGCGGCGGCCCTGGGGCCCGGCAGCGCGGTTTTGATTTCGGGTTTTTTCACGATGCGTCTCCTTGGTTGATTATCCGAAAACGATTCCAGCGCCGGTTGCCGCAACCCGGCGGTTTCTCCCGGCCGCACCGGAAGTTTGTGCTTGAATTCCCGTGCGTTCGGCCGATAACTGCAATAGGCGCCCTTTCCGCGTCCTGTGTATCCTAATTCCCCGGCGTAAGCAACGGGGAAACGCACCACGCCCCGGTGCAGCCCGCGGGCGTACAGCACCGTCAGGAGACAGCCAATGCCGGATCAAAAGATTCTGCTCCAAAGTGGCACAAATGAAATGGAACTGCTGGTGTTCGTGCTGGGAGACGAGCTGTTCGCCGTCAATGTGGCCAAGGTACAGTCCATTCTGCAGTACGACCCCGCCGTGGTCACCCCCGTCCCCCAGGCCCCGGAGGCCATGCTGGGCATGCTGTTCTACCGGGGGCACGCCATCCCCCTCATCGATTTGTCGCGCACGCTGGACGTGGCCGGCGAGCCCGCCGACCCGCGCCAAATCGTAGTCGTCATGGAGTTCAACAATTTCGTCAGCGCCTACCGCGTCGACGGTGTGCAGGGCATCGAGCGGCTGACATGGAAGCAGTTCGAACCCATCAGTGACGTGGCCCGCAGTGCGTCCGGCATCGTCTCCGGCTCGGTGCACATCGGCGAGCGGGAAGTGCTGGTGGTGGACATGGAGTGCATCCTGACCCTGTACGTTCCCGACCTGGCCTTCCGGAAAGCCGACGGCACTAAGGAGCCTCCCGCCGGCCATCGGCGCTCGGACGTCCACCTGGTTTTCGTGGAAGACTCGCTCACCATCCGCAAAAAGACCGTTGAGAGCCTGGTGGAAGCCGGCTACCAGCGCATCGAGGCTTTTCCGGACGGCCGCCGGGCCTATGACTGGCTGATCTCGCGGGCAGAGGCCGACCCCCCGGAAAAAGCCCCCGACGTGATCATCACCGACATCGAAATGCCGCGCATGGACGGCCTGACCCTG
>JAMOVG010000193.1 GCA_027061725.1 Desulfobacteraceae bacterium | reverse complement strand
TGAGGTGGAGGAGGCGCTCTACACCCTCGACGGGGTGCAGGAATGCGCCGTGGTGGGCCTGCCGGACCGCGAGTACGGCGAGCGGGTGGCCGCCTTCATCGTCCCGGGCGTGTCCCCGCGGCCGGATCCCGATGCCCTCAGGTCCGCCCTGAAGCGCCGCCTGGCGGCTTTCAAGGTCCCCAGGGAATTCGTTTTCGTCGACGAACTGCCCAAGAGCAGCGCCGGAAAACTGCTCAAGCGCGAGATTCGCAGACGATACGCCGGGAGACGGATCCCCCGGTCGACAGCGGGCTGAGACGATTCCCGCTCCGGCGAGCCGGCGGTCGGTCCACGAATGTTTACATTGCATTTACATTTGTATTGACATTCCCGCCGGAAGTGTCGTATTCAGGTGGTAAGCGGATATCCGCTTCCTTTTGCGGATTGCCGATACCTGAAAACTGACCGCTTTTTTTCGAGGAACGAGGGAAATGCCGCCGGATCTGACGCCCAGACAGGAAGATTTTCTGCGCTACCTCCGCGAGGAGATCCGCCGGGCGGGGCGGGCGCCCAGCCTGCGCCGGGCCGCCCGCGACCTGGGCATCAGCCACGCCGCCGTGGCCCAGCTGCTGCGGGCGCTGGAGGAAAAGGGCTACGCCCGGCGCCAGGGGCGCTACAGCCGCACCGTGCACCTGCTCAACCCGGCCCGCCGGACCGCCGGCCTGCAGCGCTGGCGCGAGATTCCGGTGGTGGGGCGCATCACCGCCGGGCTGCCCATGTACGCCCAGCAGCAGTGGGAGGGCAGCGTGGTGCTCGACGCCGAGCTCTACCGGGGCGAGAACCTGTTCGCCCTGCGGGTGCGGGGCGACTCCATGACCGGCGCCGGCATCCTGGACGGCGACCTGGCCGTCTGCCAGCCGCGCCAGTACGCCTGCAACGGGGAGATCGTGGTGGCCCTCATCGGCGGCGAAGAGGCCACCGTCAAGCGTTTCTTCCTGGGCGGCGACCACATCGAACTGCGACCGGAAAACCCCGCCTACCGTCCCGTGCGCTACGGGTTCGACGAGATCCTGGTCCAGGGGCGGGTGATCGGCATCCAGCGGGGGCCGGATGTCATGCGGCGCCTGGAGGGCTGAACCCATGGGCGGCGTCTCCCCATCCGCGTCCCGCCCGGGCTGCCGCCTGCTGGTGGGCACCAGCGGCTACTCCTACGCCGAGTGGGTCGAAGCCGGCTTCTACCCGCCCGGCACCCCTTCCAGCCGCATGCTGCCCCTCTACGCCCGGCACTTTCCCGTCGTCGAGCTCAACTACACCTGGTACCAGATGCCCAGGGCCGAGGCCGTGGCGCGCCTGGAGCAGCGCAGCCCCCGGGGGTTTTCCTTCACCGCCAAGCTCACCCGCACCCTGACCCACGAGGTGGACCCTTCCCGCTGGCGCGGCGAGGCCGAGCGCTACCGGCAGGGCGTGGCCCCCCTGCTGCAGAGCGGCCGACTCAAGGCCGTGCTGGTGCAGCTGCCGCCGTTTTTCGACCGCCGCCCGGCCAACCGCCGCTACCTGGCGGCCCTGCTGGACGTCCTGTCGGGCCTGCCCCTGGCCGTGGAATTTCGGCACGCCTCCTGGGCCGTGGACCGCGTCTTCGAGGGGCTGCGCCAGCGCCGGGTGTCCCTGGTGAACGTGGACGCACCGCGCCTGCCGCACCTGTTTCCGCCCCTGGACGTGGTGACCTGTCCGGAGCTGTTCTACGTCCGTTTCCACGGCCGCAACGCCGCGGGCTGGCGCTCGGGGAACATGCAGCAGCAGTTCGACTACTCTTACAGCGACGCGGAACTGCGCCGGTGGGCCGAGGGGGCCATCGCCGCCATGGCCGCCCGCGCCCGCTGCGGCGTCATCTTTTTCAACAACCACGTGCGGGGCCAGGCGCCGGAGAACGCCCGCCGCCTGATGGCGCTGCTGGGCCTGGCGCGTCCCGACGGAGAAACGCCGTGGAGCGCACCATTATCCACCTGAACGTGGCCGACTTCGCCGCGGCCGTGGAGCGCCTGCTGGACAGCCGGCTGCGGCGCCGCCCGCTGATCGTGGCCCCCGGGGGGGCTGCGCGGGCCGTGGTCTACGACATGAGCGAGGAGGCCTACGCCGCCGGCGTGCGCAAGGCCATGCCCCTGGCCCGCGCCAGGCGCCTGTGCCCCGAGGCCGTGGTGCGGCCGCCCCGCGTGGGGCGCTACGAGCAGGCCATGGCCGACCTGGTGCGGCGGGCGCTGGCCTATTCCCCCCGGGTGGAGCCGGGGCAGGGCGACGGGCACCTGTTCGCCGACGTCACCGGCACCAGCCGCCTCTTCGGACCGGCGGTGGACGTGGCCTGGCGCCTGGGGCGCGAGATCCGGCGGGACACGGGGCTGGAACCCATCTGGTCGGTGGGCCCCAGCAAGCTCATCGCCAAGGTGGCCACGCGCCTGGTCAAGCCCCGCGGCGAGTACATCGTGGGCGCCGGGGAAGAGGAGGCCTTTCTGGCGCCGCTGCCCCTGGAGCTGATCCCGGGCCTGGAGAGGCGCGATCTCGCCGGCCT
>JAMOVG010000192.1 GCA_027061725.1 Desulfobacteraceae bacterium | reverse complement strand
GCGGATGTCGTTCCAGATGAAGCCGCTGCACGCGCCCAGGGGCCGGTAGTTTTCGTAGAGCCGCTCGACCTGTTTGTCGCTGAAGCGCATCTTGCCGGTCAGGTAGGCGCGGTTCTCCTCCTCGGTGTCGAAGAGGTTCATGGCCAGGATGACGGGGTCTTCGTAAGTCTGGGACTCGATCACCTTGATGCGGCCGTAGCCCTCCAGGCGATCCAGGTGGCGGAAGCGAAAGGTGTACTTGCGGTTCTCGGGCCGGCTGAGGAACTGCCGGTACCGGGTGCACAGGTAGTCGACGAAGAAGGTCTTGCCGTTTCCCGGCTCGCCCACCAGCACGAAGGCCATCTCCTTGGAGGACCCCCCCTCGGCGGCGTCCTTGACGAAGGAGACAAAGCTGTTGATTTCGTCGTACATGCCGATGACATGCCGCGGTCCGCTGCGGAACAGGCTGAAATCATAGGTGGTCTTTCCGTTGACGACCACCTTGCTGATCTCGCTCTCCAGGATCATGCGGGCCACGCCCTGGTAAGCGTTTTCGAAACAGCGATCCCCCTCCCGGACTGCCGCCAGATGGTGGCGCAGCGAAGCGTTGCCGTTGCCGTCCATGATGCCTCCAATCTTTGCGTTGATGCGAAAGAGCCCAAAAGCCGTCTGGATACGGCGGGTGTCGACGACGGCCGCGCGAAAGCGCTGCCTGCAGCCCGTCGTTCTCTCCTACACCCAACATAAGAACTCGGCGCGGCATTGCAACGGTGGCGCTCCCCGCCGGAAGCCCCCTCTCATCCCCTGGTCAGGTGCCGGACCAGGTGACCCAGTTCCGGGAAAATCAGTTCCCGGCAGGCCAGCTTGCAGGCCTTCAGGCTTCCCGGCATGCAGAAAACCGCGCCGTCGCCGACGATTCCCGCCGTGGCACGCGACAGCATGGCAGCCGAGTCGATTTCGTCGAAGCTCAGCTGGGTGAAAAGAATGCCGAAGGACGTCAATTCCTTGTCGAACAGGGGGCGCACCGCCTCGATGGTGACGTCCAGCCGGCTGATGCCGGTGCCGCCCGTCACCAGGATGACCTGGGCGGCGTGATTGCGGCGCGCTTCGTCCAGCGCCTCGCGAATGGCGCCCACCTCGTCGGGAACCACCACGTGGCTGACCACCCGATGCCCCTCCCGGATGGCTCGCTTGCCGATCCAGTGACCGCTCTTGTCCTCGGCCAGGGAACGGGTGGTCGATACGCTGATGATGGCCACCCGCACGCTGCGGGGAGCCTCCGCCTTGTGTTCTTCCGTGCTCATGCGGCCTCCGCTTTTCATGTTGTTGGTCAGTCGACTCTGTTGTCCATCCCTTACATAAGCGCGGGCCGATATCAAGCACAGACCCAAAAAGGCATGGCCATCGCAGGTAATGCCTGGCATGGCTGATGCGGGGCCTCTTAATGGCTTGAGTGCCCTAAATACGGAGCGGGGGCAGGTATCGGCTGCGCGTAGTTGGAGTTCCGACGGGGCATACTACTTTCAATTGCGCGGCCCGAACCCGAAAAGGCTTGATTTCAGCACAATGATTCAATACCCTCTGCGCACCGGCATGCGGTCACGGCTCCCACGGCCGCATACGCTGGTTGCCCGGCGCTTTCAACGACCCGAAACGCGATTATACCATGGATATTCCCTGCAGCGGTGTCATACTGGCCGGCGGCCGCAACAGCCGTTTCGGCGGCCGCGAGAAGGCGTTCCTGTCGGTGGGCGGAAAACGGCTCTTCGAACGCATCTACGGGGTTTGCCGACCCCTGTTCGACGAGCTCATCCTGGTGACCAACAACCCGGGCGCCTACCTGCGCTGGGACCTGCACATCGTCACCGACCTGTTCGCCGTGCGCTCGTCGCTCACCGGCATCCACGCGGGCCTTTTTTACGCCTCGAACCCTTACATCTTCGTGGTGGCCTGTGATACGCCATTCCTGCGGCCCGAAATAGTGTCCTGCATGCTGGAAGCCATCGACGAGCGCTTCGATGCCATCATGCCCGAAACCGCCAAGGGGCGCGAACCGCTGTGCGCCGCCTATGCACGGCGCTGTCTGCCGGCAGTGGAGCGCAGCCTCGAAAAAAACCTGCTCAAGATCCAGCGGGTCTTCCGCCCCGGCCGCATACGGGCCGTTGCCGAAGCCCGCCTGCGCCGCGAGGACCCTGAACTGATATCCTTTTTCAACATCAACACCCCGCAGGACCTGGACGCCGCCGAGCGCATGCTGGCGGACGTTGAAACGGAGGAACGCAAATCGTGAACGCCGAAGCACTCATCGCACAGATCAAACGCCATCCCCGCTACGCCGAAGTGGGCATGATTCTCTGCCACAACGGGGTGGTGCGGGCCACCTCGCGGGACGGGCGCGCGGTAACCGGCCTGCGGGTGGCGGTGGACCACCGCAAGCTTTCCGCTGCCGTGGCCGACGGCAAAAAGATGCCCGGCGTCGTGGAGGTCCTGGTGGAAATCGCCGAGGATCGCGACCTGGCCGTGGGAGAGGACGTCATGCTGCTGGTGGTGGCCGGCGACATCCGCGAAAACGTGCTGGCCGCCCTGGAAAAGACCCTCAACACCATCAAGACGGCCGTCACCCATAAGACCGAGTTTTTCACCGAACCCTGACGACGGGAGGCAACGTGTCTTCTTTCACGCACATCGACGAGGCCGGCCGGGTGCGCATGGTGGACGTGACCGCCAAAGCGCCCACCGAACGCACGGCCGTGGCGCAGGGGCTCGTGCGCATGCAGCGCGACACCTTCGAAAAGATCATCCACCAGGACATCAAGAAGGGCAACGTGCTGGAGACGGCCCGCATCGCCGGCATCATGGGCGCCAAGCAGACGGCCGCCCTGATTCCCATGTGCCACCCCTTAAACCTGAGCCACGTGCAGGTGGATTTCTTCCCGGACGAGGCGCATCACGCCATCCGCATCGAGTCCCGGGTGCGCATCATCCACCAGACCGGCGTGGAGATGGAGGCCCTGACGGCCGTTTCGGTGGCGGCCCTGACCATCTATGACATGTGCAAATCCTACGACCGCGCCATGGAGATCACGGACATCTGCCTGCTGAAGAAGACCGGCGGCAAAAGCGGCACCTTCGTACGCCCGTCGTCGTAAGGGATATCTGCGCATTTCTCCGGGACGTTCATGACAACGGTTCAACCCGAAACATGGTACTACGCCCTGCTCTTTGCAGGCGGCGCGCTGTGCGGGCTGCTGATCGGCTGGTTCGCCGCCCGGGCGGGCCTGGCCGAACGCATCGGCGACCTGCGCGCGCGGGTGCAGCGCCTGCAGGCCGAACTGCGCGAGAAAGAGCGCGCCGAAGCCCGTCAGCAGGCCCTGCTCGAAGCGGTGCGCAGCGACATGCTGACCCACTACCGCGCCCTGGTCAACGAGGCCCTGCGGGACAACAACCGCGCTTTTCTGGACCTGGCGCAAAACACCCTGTCCGGTTACCTGGACTCCGCACGGCAGGACCTGGAGGCGCGGCGCGGCAGCATCGCCGAGTTGCTGACCCCTCTCAGGCAGACCCTGGACCGCTACGACCGGCAGCTGCAGGAGATCGAGCGCAGCCGCGAGAACGCTTACGGTGGCCTGACCCGCCAGGTGGCCGAGCTCTCCCGCAGCCAGCAGGAGCTGCAGCGCGAGACCGCCCGGCTGGCCACGGCCCTGCAAGTGCCCCACGTGCGGGGCCGCTGGGGCGAAATGACCCTGCGCCGCGTGGCCGAGTTGGCCGGCATGGTCAACCGCTGCGATTTTTTCGAACAGCAGCAGTCCACCACCGACGGGGTCACCCGGCGGCCGGATATGGTGGTGCACCTGCCCGGCGGCCGCCTGATCACGGTGGACGCCAAGGCGCCCCTGGACGCTTATCTAAAAGCCCTGGCGGCCGATAATGAAAACGAACGCCAAAAACAGCTGCGGCGCCACTGCGAACAGCTCAGTGCACATGTCATGCAGCTCTCGCAGAAAGCCTACTGGACGGGCATCGACCCGTCACCCGAATTCACGGTGCTGTTTATCCCCGGCGAGAATTTCTTCAGCGCCGCCCTGGCCGAAGACGACGGCCTCATCGAAACGGCGGCCCGTCGGGGGATCGTGCTGGCCACGCCCACGACCCTGATCTCGCTGCTCAAGACCGTGGCCCTGGCCTGGCGCCAGGAGACGACGGCGCATAACGCGCGCGCCATCGCCGAACTGGGCGGCGAGCTCTACGGACGGCTGCTCAATCTGGCCGAACAGCTACAGAACCTGGGCCGCAGCATCGAAAAATGCGCCGACAGCTACAACGGCATCGTGGGATCGTTCGAGCGGCGGGTGCTGGTCTCGGCGCGCCGCTTCGAAGAACTGGGTATTTCTTCCGGCAAGGGACGCTCGCTCCCCGAACTTTCGCCGGTGCAGAACAAGTTGCGTAACGTCGACGGGAAAGGACACCGATGAAAATGGTTTGTTTGCGCCGCAGGTTCAAAATCTTTCTGATCCTGGCATCCGTATTGATGGGGGCGGCCTGCAGCCACAGCCAGACCGTCCGGAACGCGCTGGACGAAATTCCGATGGTGCGCCTGGATCCCGGGCAGCTGCCGGAATTCCGCGACGACCTGGATTTCGTTGGGATGCGCTTCGCCGTGGATCAGACCCTGCGCTACCTGGCCAGCCAGCCGCCGGACCGCCTTTTTGTCTTCGGACAGGACACCTACTCCAGCGCCCACATGATGCGATCGCTGGAGCTGTTCGCCGCTTTTCTGAACAGGCATCCCTCGCGACGCCAGCTCAACCGCTTTATCCGTGAAAACTACACCGTCTACCGGTCGGTGGGCGGTCCGCGCACCGGGCGCATGCTGTTCACCGGCTATTTCGAGCCCTCGCTGCGGGGCAGCCTGACACCCGACGCCGAGTACAGATACCCGGTCTACACCCGTCCGCCGGACCTGATCACCATCGACCTCTCGCGCTTCTCCAAAAAATACCGCGGACAGAAACTCACCGGCCGCATCGTGGGACAGCAGTTCGTGCCCTACTACGACCGGCGCCAGATCGAGCGCCGTGAGGGTTTCAACCCCTCTCCGAACACCGTGCTGCTGTGGGTCAACAACCGCATCGACCTGTTTTTCCTGCAGGTCCAGGGTTCCGGCAAGGTCTACCTGCGGGACGGCCGCTCGGTTCACGTGCACTACCAGTCGGCCAACGGCCGCCCCTACCGCAGCATCGGCAAACTGCTCATCGAGCAGGGCAAGATCGACCCCGCCGAGATGTCCATGCAGCGCATCCGAACCTACCTCGAGACCCACCCCGACGAAGTGGACGGCGTGCTGAACTACAACCCCAGCTATGTTTTCTTCAAGTTCGAGCGGCAGGGGCCCAAGGGTTACCTGGACGTGCTGCTGACGGCGGGACGCTCGCTGGCAGTGGACAAACGCATCTTTCCGATGGCCGCGCTGACGTACATCGACACCCGCAAACCGCTGGTGGACGGCAGCGGCCGCATCGACACCTGGACCCCCTGCCGGCGCTTCACGGTCTGCCAGGACACCGGCGGCGCCATCCGCGGTCCGGGACGCGCGGACCTCTTCTGGGGCAGCGGCGCCTATGCCGAGATCGCCGCAGGCCACATGCGCAGCCCGGGGGACCTCTACTTTCTGGTGATTCGTCCCGAGCGGGTGGAGGCCGCCGCTGCGCTGCGCCTGGTCCGGAAATGAGCACCGACTACCTCGCCCGCATCGCCGACTGGAACATCCGCCCGGCCGTGCCGGCGGCCGGGCGGTGCGCCCTGCTGGTCATCGACATGCAGGAGCACTTCCGCTTCACGGCGGCCGGCATTCTCGACAACATCGCGGCACTGGTGCAGGCCTGCCGGAAGAGCAACATGCCGGTGATCTTCACCCGCCACGGCCACCGCGACCCGGCGTCCGACGGCGGCATGCTGGGCGTGTGGTGGTCCGATCTGATCCGCTGCGGCTCTCCCGGCTGGGAGCTGCTGCCGGAAATTGCACCCGGCAACGCCGGGTGCATCATCGACAAAAAGCGCTACAGCGCCTTCGCGGGCACGGACCTGGATGCACGGCTGCAGGCGAACGGCGTGCGCGAGCTGATCATCACCGGCGTGCTCACCAACTGCTGCTGCGAGACCACCGCCCGCGACGCCTTTGTGCGCGACTTCCGCGTCTTCTTCGTCTGTGACGCCACCGCTACCGTCAGCGAGGAGCTGCACCTGGCCTCGCTCAAGAATCTGGCCTTCGGTTTTGCCCACGTGGTTTCCGCCGCCCAGCTGCAGCAACAGCTGGGCGGTGCAAACGGCTCCCCTGCCTGAGTGCAGGACACGCCTGAAGTCCGCACGCGTCCCACCCACAAAGGAGCCCGAATCAAGAAAGGCACCCGCACCAGGTGTGACGGCGGCCGTGTGCCGCGGTCCTGCCCGGATGACGGTTGATCATCACGGCCATTTCCCGTATCCTGCCGGTATTATGAATATATGACGAAAAAACCCATTCATCGAAGGGAGGCTTCATGACACCTGTGGTTTACCTGGCCCGTATTGCAGACGGGGCGCCGCCGGAAGAACAGGCCGCGGCCCTGGAAAACGTTCTCAAAGCCGGCGGTTTCCTGGAGCGCCTTCAGCGCCTCGACATGGTGGCCGTCAAGGTGCACGTGGGTGAAAAGCACAACGTCACCCACGTGCACCCCGAGGTGGTCGCCCGTGCGGTTTCGCTGGCGCGCGAAGCCGGCGGGCAGCCGTTTCTGACCGAGACGGCCACGCTCTACCGGGGCGAACGCGAAAACGCCGTCAAACACGCCCTGCACGCCCACGCCCACGGTTTCGGTATCGAAGCCACCGGCGCGCCGTTCATCTCCGCCGACGGGCTTTCCGGAACCGACGAAGCCGAGGTGCGCATCAACGGGGAACTTCACCGCAGCGTCAAGATCGCCGGCCAAATCCTGCTGGCCGACGCCCTGGTGGTCATCAGCCACCCCACCGGCCACATGGGCAGCGGTCTGGGGGCGGCCATCAAGAACGTCGGCATGGGGCTGGCCTCGCGGGCCGGAAAGATGCGGCAGCACAGTTCCATCACCCCGGAGGTCGAACCGGAGAAATGCGAGAACTGCGGCAAGTGCCGCCAGTTGTGTCCCGTGGACGCCATCGACGAACGCGAGGGGGTGTCGTACATCCGCCGGCAGGACTGCATCGGCTGCGGCGAGTGCATTGCCGTGTGTCGTTACGGCGCTGTGAAGTTCGATTACGCCATCGAGTCACCCGTGCTGCAGAAAAGCATGGCCGAACACGCCGCCGGCGCGCTTGCCCACTTCGGGGCCAAGACGGTTTTCATCAACGTGCTGGTGAACATGACCCGGGAGTGCGACTGCCTGAACAAGCGGCAGAAAAAGGCTTTCGCCGATGTCGGCATCCTGGCCTGCGACGACATCGTGGCCGCCGACCAGGCCACCCTGGACATCAGCGCCCGGGAACACTGCAATGATCTGGCGCATCAGTCCTTTCCAAAACTGGACCCGGCCATCCAGATCCGGCATGCCGAAAAGATCGGCCTGGGCAGCCGCAGGTACCGCCTGGTAGAGGTGTGACCGTTCCGCCGGCTCAGCGGTTGTAGTGGCGGTAGAGGCGCAGCACCTTGCTGACGTAGTTGCGCGTCTCTTCGAAGGGCGGGATGCCGTTGCAGCGCTCCACGGCGCCGGCGCCGGCGTTGTATGCCGCCACGGCCTTGGTGAGGTCGCCGCCGAAGTGTTCGAGGAGCTTTTTCAGAAAACGGGTGCCGCCCATGATGTTCTGGCGGGGATCGAAGGGGTTTTCGATGTCGCAGACATCAAAATTCTCGGGCATAATCTGCATCAGCCCCTTGGCGCCCTTGCGCGATACCGCCCTGGGGTTGTAGTCCGACTCCACCTTGATGATGGCTTTGAGCAGGGCCTTTGAAATTCCGTGCCGGCGGGCGGCTTCATCGATGAAACGGCGATACTGCGCGGGGTCGGTGTCGGCACTGAAAGCCGGCACACGGTACTTGTAGGCTTCCTTGAAATAGGGGCGGTACTTCTGGGAGGAGGGCGTGTTGGTAAAATGCATCACGCCGTCCTTGTCACGGTAAAAATACACTTCGGCCACGGACGGATGAGCGCAACAAAAGACCAGCACCACCACCAGAAAACCGCCTGCCATCCAGCCAGTGATCTTTCCGACTATTTGCGTGCGATGCATTGATCCTTCTATATCAAACTGTTACCGGTTTTCAAACACTTTTTCAAAATCCACCGACGATCAAAAAAGTTTCAGCTGAACCTCCCGCGGACGCGCTTTGCGCCGGTCGGCGGAGGTACGCAAACGGAGCAGACCGCTGTCAATGGCGGCCAGGAACGGCGTGGGCCTGCGATTCTGCCGTTTGCCGTGGATGACGCGCCTGCCGGCCCGCACCAGGAACAGCCGCTCCATGGCCCGCGTCATGGCCACGTAAAAAAGCCGGCGCTCCTCCTCGACATCGACGGCAGCCCCATCGCGCGCATAGGGGATGAACCCCTCTTCGCAGCCGGTGATGAACACAACCGGGAACTCGAGTCCCTTGGCCGCATGCATGGTCATCAGGGCCACCCGCTCGACACCCGGCATCCATAGATCGGTGTCGCTCTCTAGAGCCATATCGGCCAAAAAGGCCTGCCGCTTGAGTTCGGCCTGCTGCAGCAGCCGTTCGATGATTTCACGGCTCTGCCTGTCCGCATCGATAGCCTGACCAAGCAGGCCAAAGGCCTCTTGCTTCAGCACGGCGGCGAACCTGTCCCGCAAAGAAAGCCCCGCGAGGCGTTCGCCAAGACGCTGCAGGTCCCGTATGAGTTCGTCCATTCGACGCTGCTGGAGCGTATCGACGCCCGCCAGGGGAAAGCGGCGCACCCGGTGCAGGCACTCCTCCAGTGACAGTCGCTGTGCACAACACCATTTCCGGAACGCCCGCCAGCTCCTGCGGGACACGCGGCGGGCCGCTGGGTGCAGGGCGGCAACCCGCTCCAGGTCAAACAGGCCGGCCCGCCTTTCCAGCACTTTCAGCAGCGACAGTGCACCCGCCACCGCCGGCCGCAGCAGCACGCTTTCCCGGCTGGCCACCTGGTGGGGTATTCCGGCGGCGGTAAACACCTCGGACAGCACCTTTCCCTGCGCACCGGTGCGATAGAGAACGGCAAAATCCGAAAAAGTGTACTGGCGCACGCGATGCAGACGCCGGATTTTTCCGCTGTCGATGGCGTGCAGTGACATGCCGCCCACCATCTCCTCGACAACCTTTCCCACGGCGACGGCCTCGGCGCGTTCCGTGGGGGCCTCCAGTATGTCGATCCAGGCGTTCCCCTTGATGCCGGAGTGCAGTTCCGGTGTCTTGTCGGCAGGCTGGCAGGCACCCGCCGGCGAAGCGTCGCACGCTCGCTCCCGACGCTTACCGGCGCCGATCACCTGCACGGCGGCATCGAGAATGGTCTGGGCGGAGCGGTAATTGCGGGTCAGCCGAACCACGGCTGCGCCGGGAAAATCCGACGCAAAACGGGAGAAATAGGCGACTTTGGACCCCCTGAAGCCGTAGATGGACTGGTCGGGGTCCCCGATGGCGCAGAGGTGGCGCACGTCGGCTGAGAGATTCTTCACCAGGCGGTACTGCCCGTGATTAATGTCCTGGTACTCGTCTATGAAGATGTAGCGGAAGCGCTCCCGGCAGTGGCTGCGAAACGCGGCATCGCTTTCCAGGCGCTGCACGACGCTCATGATGAGATCCTCGAAATCCATCCGTTCCTGGCTTTCGAGCAGTTCCTGATAAATGCGATAGGCTTCGGCTACGTCCCGCAGTACGGCATCAGCGCCCGCTTCCTCCGACAGGTCAGCGGGCGTCAGGATACGCTGCTTGGCTTCGGCGATTCGCCGCTGCAGCTCAGAGGCCCCGAAGGGCAATGTTTTTCTTCGTCGGCGCAGCGCCGCGACGGCCTCTTTCACCCACAGGC
>JAMOVG010000191.1 GCA_027061725.1 Desulfobacteraceae bacterium | reverse complement strand
CCGACGCTGTGCGCTACCATCATGCCCCGGCGGCCGAGATCCGTCACGCCTTCGCGCTGGTCAAAATCGTCTTCGTGGCCAACGGGCTTTCGTACCGTTCCGAGGGAAACGGCCGACGGGCCCTGCGGCATGCCGACCAACTGCTTTCGGTCCACCCGGAGCGCATGCAGGAAATCGCAGCGCAGGCCGACGAAGCGGTGCGCCAGGCGGCCGCCGAAACAGGCATCGATCTTCAAAAAACCGGCGACGCGGCACCGCCGTCCGCAAACAAGGGGGAAGCCGGAGAAGAGCAACTCGTCGGGAAGCTGCGCGACCGGGCCCTGCTGGGCGGCTGGCTACAGTCCCTGCTGGAGGACGGGGGAACCACGGTGGTCATCGCGCGCGTCTGCGCGGCGCTGCGACTGCTGCTGGACGTGCCCGAACCGCTCTTTTACGTCCACGACCCCCAGAGCGGCCGGCTGGTCTGCCGCAACGCCCGGCACGGCACCGGACTGGATATCGACACCGCGGCCAGCCGCTGCCTGGCGGTCACCTGCCTGCAGCGCAACGCCCCGGTGACGTCCGCAGCACAGGAAGGCGAAATCATGGACCGTCAGCTGGCGCGCCTGCTGGGGCGCGAGAACATCGCCTGCCTGCCCGTTTCGGGTCCCAAGGGCTTTCGGGGGGTCGTGGTCACGGGCGTCGATGCGGACGCGCTGCAACGCCTGGAAAAACAGCGCCTCCTGCTGACGCTGCTGATGCGCCAAGCCGCCTGGGCCCTGGAGATGGCCGCTTCCTAAACCGTCGCGTGTTGTCCATGGGGAAAGGCCTTCCCAAAAGCGTTGCAGCGGACCGTCAGCCCGGGGTGACGGGTGTCACCAGAAGTCCGTCAGGTACGGAAACGCTTTAGAGTATTGGCGTAACTTATCTATTATACAGCAATTGTCTTTCGATATCGCATGCAGTTGGCACCATCCTGCTTGTGGTCCACGAAGGCCAGTTTTTCGATGTTGGCGTAGGCCAGCCGGCGGGCCTCCTCCAGGGTGTCGCCGCCGGCCACCAGGTGCAGCACCCGCCCGCCGTAAGTCACCAGACCCTTTTGCGGGTCTTCGTCCACGCCGGCGAAGTACACGGCAAGCCCCCGGTCCAGGTCGTCCAGCCCGGTGATGCGGTGCCCCTTGCCGTAGCGCTTGGGGTATCCCGGGTTCCAGCCCCGCGAAGCCTTGGAGCGCCCCTCCATGGCGATCACGTCCACGTAATGGCGATGGTTCCAGATCTGCTTCACCTGGTCCAGGGTTCCCTCCCAGACCGCCATGCCCAGTTCGAAAAAATCGGTGCTCAACTTGCGCGACAGGACTTCGAACTCGGGGTCGCCGTGGCGCACGTTGATTTCGAAAACCGACAATTCGCCATCAGGATCCAGGTTGAGGCCGAAGTACAGCACGCCCTTGTAGTTCCATCCCAGGTGGTTGTAAACCACGTCCACAAAGGGGTTGACAATCTCGCGGATGATACGGTTGACCAGGTGGTCCGAAACCAGCCGATGGGGACAGTAGCATCCCGTGCCGCCGGTATTCAGGTTGCCGCCGAACTTTTCAATGGACTCGCGGTCATCGGGGTCGAAGGCCGGCTTGTAGTCCTGGCAGAACATGCGCAGCGGCAGGGTCTGGCGGCCGTCGAGGTAGACGAAAAAAGAGATCTCGCTGCCGTACTTGCGCTCCTCGATGACCACCCGGCTGCCGGCCTCGCCGAAGCGCTTTTCCACCATCAGGGTGTCCACGGCGGCCAGGGCCTCCTGCTCGTCGCGGCAGACCAGGGCGCCCTTGCCGGCGGCCAGGCCGTTGGCCTTGACCACCACCTGGTAGCCAATGGTGCGCACGTAGCGCCGGGCCTCTTCGGGGTCGTAGAAAACCTGATACTCGGGTTTGGGAACCCCGGCGGCCTGGAGCAGAAAATCGGTAAAGGCACGGTCGCTCTCGATGCGGGCAAACTCCTGCCGCGGCCCCACCGTGGCAATGCCCCGGCTGTTGAGCACGTCCACCAGGCCGCGCGAAAGGGGGTTCTCCGAACCGATGTCCACCAGGTCCACGCCGTTTTCGGCACAAAAATCCGCGACGGCGGAAAAGTCGGCGCCGTCCGGCAGGCGGACCCGCTCGATCAGCCCGCGCTTGCCCTTGGGGGTATACAGCACGCCGGGGTTGCCGGGGGTGAAGTACACCTTGTCCACATGCTGACTGTCGGCGTATTTCTCCGCCAGACAGTGGTCCCTTCCGCCGCTGCCATATACTAGGACTTTCGCCATTTGTTTTCCCTCTTTTTTCAGTTGGTTGTGGCGCAACTTTAAAATTCTGATTTAATCCACGACCCCGAGTTGTGATTTGTAGCCTGCGGCGGGGCTGCATTTCAAGCACTTTTTTGCCGCCCGCTTCCCAGGGGGCCGCTGCGCCGGGAGCGGGCAACCACATGCATCTGCCCTGCCGGGGGAGAATATCCGCGTATGAACTGCACCGGATATCTTCCCCAAAAACCCCCAGTAATGAATTGCCAAAGGAGCGCCACAGGGGTTTCGG
>JAMOVG010000190.1 GCA_027061725.1 Desulfobacteraceae bacterium | reverse complement strand
TGTCGGCCTGGTAGTCGGTCTCCCGGCCGCCGCTGCCGTTGGGGGTCACTGTCACCCGCCCGGGGGCCGCCAGGCGGGCCGTGCCGTGCACGATGCGGATCTTGTGGCCCTCCAGCAGCTGCCGCACGCTGTCGGTGAGTTCCTCGACCACGCGCTGCTTGCGGGCCATCATGGCCGCCAGGTCCAGCTCGACCTTGCCGGTGCGGATGCCGTGTTCGGCGAAGTGCTCGCGCGCCAGGTGGTAATACTCGCTGGAATCCAGCAGGGCTTTACTGGGGATACAGCCCACGTTGAGGCAGACCCCGCCAAGGCGTGCCCGCTGCTCGATGCAGGCCACACGCATGCCCAGCTGGGCGGCCCGCACGGCCGCGACGTACCCGCCGGGGCCGGAACCGATGACAATGAGATCGAAATGTTCTGCGGGTGCCATATTCAGATCTCCATCATGATGCGTTCGGGGTTTTCGACCAGTTCCTTGATGCGCTTGAGACAGCCGACAGCTTCACGGCCGTCCACGATACGGTGGTCGTAGCTCAGGGCCACGTACATCATGGGCCGGATGACCACCTCGTCGTCCACCACCACGGGGCGTTTTTCAATCTTGTGCATCCCCAGAATCCCGCTTTGGGGCGTGTTGAGGATGGGGGTGCTCAGCAGCGAACCGTAGACGCCGCCGTTGCTGATGGTGAAGGTGCCGCCCTCGAGATCCTCCAGGGAGAGGCGGTTGGCCTTGATCTTCTGGACGAAATCCACGATGGCACGTTCCAGGTCCGCGAATCCCATGTCCTGGGCGTTGCGGATGACGGGCACCACCAGGCCGCGTCCGGTACCGATGGCCACACCCATGTGGATGGCATCGTGGTAGAGGATGTCCGTGCCGTCGATGAAGGCGTTGATCTCCGGGTAGGCCTTCAGGGCCTCCACCGTGGCTCGGATGAAGAAGGACATGAACCCCAGCGAGACGCCGTGCTTTTCCAGGAAAGCTTCCCTGTAGCGTGCCCGCAGGGCCATGGCGGCGCTCATGTCGATCTCGTTGAAGGTGGTCAGCATGGCGGTGTTCTGGCGGGCCTCCAACAGGCGCTCGGCGATGCGCCGTCGGATGGGGCTCATGGCCTTGCGGCGCACACCGTCTCCGGTCACGGGAGCGGCATCCACCGTGGGGGGCGCCGGGTGCGCATCCGCCGCTGCAGACTGCTCCAGGTGCAGTAGCACGTCTCCCTTGGTGATACGCCCTCCCGGGCCGCTGCCGCGGATGGCGTGGACATCCACGCCCTTTTCGGCCACCAGTCGGCGCACGGCCGGCGACAGGGGCGGGGTGTCGCCCGCCTCATCTCCGGAGCCGGTAGCCTGCGTCGGCAGCGTTTCCGGCGGCGCTCCTTCCGGCGGCTCCGATGCCTGGGGCGGCTCTTGCGGTTCTTCCACCGCCGGGGCAGGCTCCGCCGCCTCGGCCCCGGTTTCGATGGAGCCCACCACCGTGCCGATGAGCACGGTTTCACCCTCGGGCACCCGGATATGCAGGATGCCGTCGGCCTCGGCCGCCACCTCCAAGGTTACCTTGTCGGTTTCCAGTACGAAAAGGGGCTCGTCCCTGCGAACCCGGTCGCCGTCCTGCTTGAACCACTGGGCCAGCACCGCCTCCTGGACGGACTCGCCCACGCTGGGTACCTTGATGTCGATCTGCATGGCTGCTCCCATTCGGATGAGATGGTTGTCGGTTGCGGATGCCCGGCCGTCGGGGGCTACGCGGCTCCCGCGGCGCCGGAGCGGGTGTCGCCGTCAGGCTACGGACTTGTCCGGCACGCCGCCCAGGGCCTGATCCAGAATGGCCTGCTGTTCCGCGCGGTAACGGTTGGGGTATCCCGTGGCCGGGCTGGCGGCCGCCGGCCGCCCCACATAGAGGGGGATGATGCCGGCGCTTTCCAGCAGGGGGCGCACGAAGCGCCAGGCGCCCATGTTTTCAGGCTCCTCCTGCACCCACAGCCATTTCCGCGCCCTGGGATAGCCGCCGGCCAGCTCGCGGAGTTCTTTCTCCGCAAAGGGGTAGAGCTGCTCGATGCGTACGATGGCGGTTTCCCGGTTTTCGGTCATCCGGCGGTGGCGGTCCAGTTCGTAGAACAGTTTGCCGCTGCACAGGATCACGGTGCCGGCATCGTCAAAGGCCGGGCCGTCGGCCAGGATCGGCCGAAAGCCGCCGCCGGCCAGGTCCGCCAGTTCCGACACCGCCTGGGGGTGGCGCAGCAGGCTCTTGGGGGTCAGCACCACCAGTGGTTTGCGCACCGGCCGCAGGACCTGGCGGCGGAGCAGGTGAAAATATTGTGCCGGGGTCGTGGGGTTGCAGACCTGCAGGTTGTCGTTGGCGCACAGCTGCAGGAATCGTTCGGGCCGTGCACTGGAGTGCTCGGGGCCCAGTCCCTCCAGGCCGTGGGGCAGCAGCAGCACCAGTCCGTTGAAGCGCTGCCACTTCTCTTCGCCGCTGGCGATGTACAGGTCGATGACCGCCTGGGCGTTGTTGACAAAGTCGCCGAACTGAGCCTCCCACAGGACCAGGACCTCGGGGCGCACCATGGCATAGCCGTACTCGAAGCCCAATACACCGGCCTCGGCCAGCAGGCTGTTGTAGACCGCGAAGGGTGCTTGGTCCGCGGACAGGTGGTTGAGCGGTGTGTAGGTGCTGCCGTCACGGGTGTCCACCAGCACGCTATGCCGCTGGCTGAAGGTGCCGCGTTGGCTGTCCTGGCCGCTCAGGCGCACCGGTGTGCCGTCTGCCAGCAGGCTGGCGAAGGCCAGCTGTTCGGCATTGGCCCAGTTGATGCCGCTGCCCCGGCGCACGGCCTGCAGCCGCTTTGCCAGCAGTTTTTCGAGCTTGGGGTGCAAGCCGAACCCCTCCGGAACGGCGGCCAGCCTGTGGGCCAAGTCGGTCAGCCTGCCTTTGGGCACGCGGGTGTCCGCCGGCAGGGAGAGGTCTGTCTCCTGGTAAGGCCGCCAGTTTTCGTAAAAATCATAGGCCGGGAACATGCAGGCTGTGCCGTGGACCTCGTCATAGGCGGCCTCCAGCCGCTCCCGGATGCTGGCTGCCATGCGCTCCAGGTCCTGGGAGCGGATCAGTCCCTCTTCGGTCAGCTGCCGGGCATAGCGTTCGCTCACCGGCGGGCGGTTGCGGATGCGCTCGTACATCAGGGGCTGGGTGAAGTAGGGTTCATCGCCTTCGTTGTGCCCGTAGCGGCGGTAGCAGACCACGTCCACCACCACGTCCTTGCCGAAGGTCTGGCGGTATTCGACGGCCAGACGCATGACGTGCACGGCGGCGTCGGGGTTTTCGCCGTGTACGTGGAAGATCGGCACCATCAGCATTTTGGCCACATCCGTGGAGTAGCGCGTGGAACGGGCGTCCTCGGGCAGCGTGGTGTACCCGATCTGGTTGTTGATGATCAGATGGACGGTGCCGCCGGTGCGATAGCCCTGCAGCTGGGACATGTTGAGGGTTTCAGCCACTATCCCCTGGCCGGCGAAGGCGGCGTCGCCGTGGATCAGAAGGGGAAGCACCTGGCCGGCGTCGCCGGAGGGGAGCAGTTCCTGCCGCGCCCGCGCCACGCCCTCGGCCACCGGGTCCACCGATTCCAGGTGGCTGGGGTTGTTGACCAGGAACCAGCGCAGTGTCCCGCCGCCGGCGGTGGTCGTTTCGGCCAGATAGCCGTTGTGATACTTGACGTCCCCGGCGCCGGTGAGCGAGTCCGGGTTGTAGCAGACTTCGAACTCCGCGAAGATGTCGGCCAGGGGCTTGTGCAGGATATTGGCCTGCACGTTGAGCCGGCCGCGGTGGGCCATGCCCAGGATGATCTCGCCCACGCCCTGGGCGACGCCGTGCTCTGCCAGGGCGTCCAGCATGGCGATGACCACGTCGGCGCCCTCCAGGGAAAAACGCGTCTGGCCGGCGTACTTGCGATTGAGGAAATGCTCGAAGAGCACCGATTCGGTCAGCCGCGTGATGATGCGCAGGCGGGTGGCCGTGTCCATCTGGGGCCGGTTGCGCACCGGTTCCATGCGCTGGCGGAGCCAGCGGCGCTCCTCGGGGTCCTGCAGGTGCATGTATTCCACGCCCACCGATCGGCAATAGGTCTCGCGCAGCAGGGCCACGATGTCCTTGAGCGGCGCCCGTTCCATGCCGGCCAGGTCGGGCGTGCAGAACTCCGTTCCCAGATCGTCGGGAGTCAGCCCGAAAGCCGCCAGGTTCAGCAGGGGGTGCTCGGTGGGGCAGGCCGACAGCGGATCCAGGCAGGCCAGCAGGTGGCCGATGTTGCGGTAGCGGTCGATGAGCATCTGGACCCGGGCCTGCTTCATCAGGCGGGCGTCGTCGAGTTCGACGGCCGGGGCCCCGGCCGCTGCGCCCTGGCGGAACCCCTCGAAAAAGAACTGCCAGTCGCGGGAGACGCTGCCGGGGTCGCTTTTCCAGCGGCGGTACTGTTCGTCGATGTAGGCGGCGTTCAGCGTTTCACTGATATTCATGATGGTTGTGTCTCCATTGGGCATCACGACGCCGGTTCGCCCGGCCTCCCCGGCCGGACCCGGTCGAACCAGCGGCTCACGCCGTCGGCCACCTCCTTGCGGTGTTCGGGGCGCGAAAACATGTGGTCGGCACGGGCAATGATCATCACTTCGGTGTCCTCCGGTTTGCGGCGCCGGGCTTGGTCCGCGTTGCCCACGGGGATGATTTCATCCGCCTCGCCGTGGACCACCAGCAGGGGGATCTCCAGGGCCGCCAGGCTGGCGCCCAGGTCGTGGCGCCGGGCGTCGGCGAAAAAGTCCCGGCGCAGTCGCAGCCGTCGCCCCCGGCTGACGAAAGAAACCTCGTCCTGCCGGGCGAGTTCCCCGCGCTGGGCAGGCGTCAGGAACCCGGCCGGTTCGAGGCCCGCGAGTCGGCCGGCCAGGGTGCACACCGCGCGGACCGCGGGGTAACGGACAGCTGCCAGCACCGCTACGGCGGCCCCCATGCTGTGGCCCGCCAGGCCGATCCAGTCGGCGCCCCGGTCCCGCATGAAGGCCATGGCGGCGCCCATTTCGGCCACATAGCCGGAGTACGTGGCGTCGGCGAAATCGCCCCCGCTCTGACCGTTGCCGGAAAAATCGAATCGCAGTACCTCGAAGCCATCTTCGCACAGTCGCAGGGCCAAGGCGCGCAGAATACCCGTGTGGCGGGAGCAGGTGAAGCAGTGCCCGAGGATGACGGCCTCCCGGGAAGGTGCCTCGGGGGTGTGCAGGGTGGCGGCCAGTTTCTCCCCCCGCGGCCCGGTGAAAAAAAGGGACTGCTGCATCGAAAACCTTGTGGTGGATACAGGTTGCGTGTCGCTCATCTAGCCAAAATTGCCTGTGCTTGTCAACCGTTGCGGCCGGCGGCCCTTTTTTCTTGTCCCCCGCCGGCCTTTGGGGCATAATTAGGAACCGGCCGCAACGCCCAGGGGACTTTTGTGGTACCCACTGAGGACTTTTGTGGTACCCACTGAGCGGGCACTGCCGGAGCGGGGCACCGCCCCTGCATGTTTCAAGACCGCCTTTGGGGCGCAGCAAGGCGGCGGGAAGGAGGATGCCGTGCATTACCGCGAGGTGAGGGACACCATGGGAACGATGGCGGTGCCGGCCGAGGCTTACTACGGCGCGCAGACCCAGCGGGCGGTGGAAAATTTTGCCTTCAGCGGCCTGCGGCTGCCCGGGACGTTCATCCACAGCCTCGCCATGATCAAGAAGGGCGCCGCCGTGGTCAACGGACGGCTGGGGCTGCTGGAGGCCTCGCCGGCGGCCGCCATCCGGCGGGCCTGCGACGAGGTCATGGCGGGAACGTTCGACGACCAGTTCGTGGTGGATGTTTTCCAGACCGGTTCGGGCACCTCGACCCACATGAACATGAACGAAGTGCTGGCCTGCCGGGCCAACGAACTGCTGACCGGGGAGAAACGGGACCGCTCCCCCGTACATCCCAATGACCACGTCAACCTGGGGCAGTCCAGCAACGACGTGATCCCATCGGCATTGCACGTAAGCGCCTGGCGGCAGGTCGACGACCGCCTGCTGCCCGCCCTGGAGATGCTGGGCCGCTCGCTGTCGGAAAAAGGCCGGGAGTTTGCAGGCCTTCGCAAGGTCGGCCGTACCCACCTGCAGGACGCCGTGCCCATGACGCTGGGCGACGAATTTTCGGCCCACGCCCGCCAGGTTGAGCTCGGTGTGCAGCGGGTGAGGGCCGTTTTTCCTCGGTTGGCGGAACTGGCGCTGGGCGGCACGGCGGTGGGCACCGGAATCAACAGTCATCCCCGTTTCGCCGCGGGTGTCATCGATCTGCTCAACCGCTGGACCGGCCTGGCCTTCGTGCGTGCCGGCAATTCCTTCGAGGCCGTTGCCTGCCGCGATGCGGTCGTCGAGGCCAGCGCCGCCGTGCGCACCGTGGCCGTCAGCCTGACCAAGATCGCCAACGATGTCCGCTGGCTGGCCTCGGGGCCGCGCTGCGGCATCGGGGAGATCGAGATCCCGGCGCTGCAGCCTGGATCTTCCATCATGCCGGGCAAAGTCAACCCCGTGATCCCCGAGGCCGTATTGCAGGCCACGGTGCAGGTGGCTGCAAACGACGCCGCCGTCGCCCAGGCCGGCATGTCCGGCAATTTCGAGCTCAACGTTATGATGCCGCTCATGGCATACAACCTGTTGCAGTCCATTGCCCTGACAGCCGCCGCTGCCGAACACCTGGCTGCAAAGTGTATCGCCGGCATCCGGGCCAATGCCGCGGTCTGCACCGGCAACGTGGACAAGAGCCTGGCGTTGGCCACCCTGTTGGTGCCGCGCCTGGGTTACGAAAGGGCCGCCGAAGTGGCCCGCAAGGCCCATCGGGCCGGCAAGACCATCGGCCAGGTGCTGGCCGAAGAAGGGCTCATGCGTGAAGAGGAGCTGAAAAAACTGTTTTGACGGCGGCCTATAGAGGCACTATGTTTCAGGGTAAACGCCGCCGGCCCCGGGCCGGCGCGAACCCGTAACCGGCGACCCATCGTTCCGGTTGTCCGAACCGAAGATGGAGGTTCCTCATGGCCAAAGACAAGCGATACACCATCCAGACCGCCTGCCCGCAGTGTGGCTGCAGCGGTGCGACCGTGCTTTCCGAAGAAGAGATGAAAGCGCGCTATGGCAATGTGCCCAACGTGGAGATGGAGTGCAGCGAGTGCATGGCGCACTACGAGGCACAGATGAAGGATGCCTGCCCGGAGTGGGACGCCGAATGTCGCATGAAGGAATAGCGCGGCCGCGCCGCCTCCGGATGGCCGGCCCTTCCCCCGAGATGCACCCTTCCGGCGGGTTCTGAGAGCCGTGTGCGCGACGATGCGGCAGTGCCCGCGCAGCGGCTTCGCCGGCCGGCTGAGGCTGTACCTGGCCCTGTCCCGGACACCCCACGGCCTGCTGGACATGACCACCCCGGTGTTGGCGGCAGTGCTGTACTTGGGGGGCTTTCCCTCTCTGGGGACCACCGTGGTGGGACTGCTGACGGCCTTTGCCGGTTACACGGCGGTGTACGCCCTCAATGACCTGGTGGACCTGCGCGTGGACCGTGAAAAGTTCCGGCAGGGCCAGCTGGCCGGCGGCGGCGCGGATCTGGACGCGCTGCTGGTGCGCCACCCCATGGCCCAGGGGTTGCTGAGCCTGCGCCAGGGGTTGCTGTGGGTCGCGGGCTGGTCGCTGGTTGCGGTGACGGGCGCCTACCTCCTCAACCCGGTGTGCGTGCTGATCTTCGCCGTTGGTTGCCTGCTGGAGGCAGTCTACTGCCTGATGCTGCGTTTCAGTCAGCTGCGGGTATTGGTCAGCGGTGTGGTCAAGACCCTGGGCGCCGTGGCCGCCGTTTTCGCGGTGGATCCCCGCCCACAGGCGTCCCTGCTGGGGGGACTTTTCCTGTTTCTGTTCTTCTGGGAGATTGGCGGGCAGAACATTCCCAACGACTGGTCGGACCTTGAGAGCGACAGCTGCCAGGGGGCCTGCACCCTGCCGGTACGGCTGGGTGCCGGCCGCGCCGCGGTGCTCATCGCGGTCTTTTTGTCCCTGGCGGTGGCCGAGAGCGTGATCGTATTCGGACTCTCGCCGGCCGGCTTTACCTTCGGGTGGCTGCTGGCCGTTGGGGCGTTGGGGTGGCTGCTGCTGCTGATGCCCGCCATTGCGCTGCTGCGCAGCCCCACTGCAGACGGTGCCATGCGCCTGTTCAACCGCGCCAGCTACTTCCCGGCCCTGCTGCTGGTAATGGTGCTGGCGCGCCTGCTGGCCTGAAAACCCGTCGGCCGGCGCCCGTTTTTCCCGCTCGATGAAGACGAAACGTTCCGACCGCGTGTGCTGTACGATGTTGCCCAGGCCGAAGGCGAGCATGCCCATCGTCAGCACGACCGCCGCCTGGTTCAGCTGGAGCATCCCCGCAGCGGCGACGAGTGCCACGCCGTAAAGGCTGTGGTCAAGGTGGTAGTCGTTGAGGCTGAATTTGCCCCCTCTGAAAAGGTGCTCATACAGAGCGGTGAGTTTGATTCCGGATACGAAGCTGGCGCTCGCCGGTAGAAGCAGTCCCGTGAAAGTGCCCTTTGCGGTGGCGCAACGGTGCGCGGCTATTGTTTGATGCCCGTGTGAACCACTGCAATGCCGTTGGTCAGGCGCCGGTAGCGGACATTTGCGAAACCGATCTCCGCCAGGATGGACGCCAGTTCGTCGGGCAGGGGAAAAAGGCGGATGGTTTCGGGCAGGTGGGTGTAGGCCTGCCGGGACCCGGCCAGCAGTTCCCCCAGAAAAGGCATAACGTAGAAAGAGTACATGTCGTAAAGCCAGCGAAACAGGGGCGCCGTGGGTTTGGAGAACTCCAGGCACATGAACCGGCCGCCGGGCTTCAGCACCCGGTGCATTTCCGTGAACCCGCGTTTCATGTGGGTTACGTTGCGGATGCCGAACCCTACCATGGCGGCCTCGAAGCAGTTGTTCGGGAAGGCGATCCGCTCGGCGTCCCCCTGGACGTGGCCGATGGTGCGCCGCAGCATATCGTTGTCCAGGCGGGGCTTTCCGGCCTGCATCATGGCGTGGTTGATGTCGTAGATAATCACGCGTCCGCCGGGCTGGATGCGTCGGGCCGCCAGCCGCGCCAGGTCTCCGGTCCCCCCACAGACGTCCAGTACGCGGTCGCCGGGCCGCAGGTGCATCATGCGGATGGCCGCCCGCTTCCATGCGTGGTGGATGCCGAAGCTCAGCAGGGTGTTCATAAAGTCGTAGCGGCGGGCCACGGTGTTGAAATGGCGGCAGACCCACTGGACCTTCTCCTCTTCGGGCACTTGCTGGAAACCGAAACTGGCGGTCCTGGAGCGCTTGATATGCTCGTCCAGCTGCTGGCGGCGTTTCTGCTCGTCGAACCAGCGATACCGGCCGTAGGTCATGTCCGCACCTTCCCATGTCCCGATGCCGTGTCCGGAGCAGGGCGCGGCGGCTGCAGGGGCAGTCCGCAGGCCTCGAAAATCGGCCGCAGGTGGTCGAGGCTCTCGCGACCGGCGCTTTCGGGATCGTCGGTGTAGGGGTAGAGCTCGAGGGTGATGTCCCCACCGTAGTCCATGCGCTGCATGGTGCCCAGCACCTGTTCAAAATCGATGGCGCCGCGCCCGGCGATCAGGTGGTGGTGGCGCCGGTTGGGGGCGATGTCCTCCAGGTGGACATGCCCCACCCACGCAAACAGTTCCTCGAAGGCATCGGCCGGGTTTTCCCCTACACAGAAGAAGTGGCCGATGTCGAAGTTGAGGCCCGCCGCAGGCGAGTCGATCGGGCCGATGAAGGCTTTGAACTCGGCGGTGCGCTCGATGAACAGCTCCGGTTCCGGTTCGATCAGCACCCGTACGCCCAAGCGCTCGGCTTCGGGCAGCACCCGCTCGAGTCCCTCCCGGAAAAGTGCCGTCGCCCGACTGCGCGAGATGCCCGCCAGCGGTCCGCCGGGTGGCACGGATATGTTGGCACACCCCAGCGCGTGCGCCGCTTTCAGGCATTCCAGCG
>JAMOVG010000189.1 GCA_027061725.1 Desulfobacteraceae bacterium | reverse complement strand
AAGAAAAAAATGCCATTCAGTCCGGGGCCGCATGAACTCGCATGGAGGGCTGATGACTGCAGAAAAAACCGTTGCCGACGGCATTTGTCCGCGCGGGGGTACGGATGCGTTTTCGGGACAGTTGCCAGTGGAAAAGCTTGCGTCGGGAATGGACGGCTTTATGGAGATGGGGGCTGTTTGCCGCGCAGGCCGTCAGCGTTTCCGGATGATGCGCTTCAGTTCCGAAAGGCAGTGTTCGATGGACTTGTGGTCCGTTGGATAGACGACATCGGCGGCGGCGAAATACTTGTCC
Source organism: Desulfobacteraceae bacterium (assembly GCA_027061725.1). Classification (GTDB taxonomy): domain Bacteria; phylum Desulfobacterota; class Desulfobacteria; order Desulfobacterales; family JALSRD01; genus JALSRD01. The sequence continues at coordinate 9,737 of JAMOVG010000189.1, read as the reverse complement.
CTGGACTCGTTCCAGATGGTACGGACATCCTGCGCCAGGCTGGTGCCGGGATTGACCCGTGGCCGGTCTGCGTGCCGCACCCGCCGGATGATTTCATCCAGGTCCGCGGTGAGCAGAATGAACAGACCGGTGCCACGCAGCACGTCCATGTTCCACTGGTAGCGTACCGTCCCGCCGCCGAGGCAGACGATGGCGTCGTCCAGCCGGGCGAAATCCTTGCAGATGGCATACTCGAGTTCACGAAAGGCCAGCCAGCCGCGTTCCTGGATCAGGCGGTGAAAGGAATACCCCAGGCGGCGGTCCATTTCCTGGTCCAGATCGTGGAAGGCCCTCCCGGTCTCCCGGGCCAGCAGTTTGCCCAGGGTGGTTTTGCCCGATCCAATCATACCGCAAAAATAGATGTTCACCGCGTCGTCTCTCTAATCCGGGCAAGGTTCCGATAGATCCCCTCGTTGCGTTGAATGTAGTCGTCGAACAGTTTCGCCAGTTCCCGGTAGGCCGCGTTGCCGGCAGGTTGCGGCGAATATCGTCGGCAGGCGTTCATCCAGCGGCCTGTGATTTCCGCCAGCGTCCGCCCGGGATCCAGCGCGGCGGTGCAAAAGGCCGCCGTGCCCAGGCAGGTCGCCTCGGTAACTGCCGGTCTGCGGGTTTCCAGGCCGGTGGCATCGCACCGGATCTGGTTCCACACATCTGAAGCCGCACCGCCGCCCGCGATCGTCAGTTGCCGGGGCCCCAGACCATTGCGGGCCAAAATGCCCAGCATGTGGACAATTCTCAGGGCACAGCCTTCCATGATGGCGCGCAGCACGTGCTCCGCCCCGTGGGAGAAATTCAGGCCCAGCAGGCCGCCGGTGACGTGTTCTTTCCAGTAGGGACAGCGTTCACCGGTCAGCCCCGGGAAAAAAAGCAGGCCGTTGGATCCCGGCGGCAGGCGTCTGATGCGTTCCGCCAACCGGTCCAGCCGGGTGTGGAGCATCTTTTCAAAGTGCGCGAGGGTGCCTCCCGAAGCGCCCAAAGGTCCGCCGATCAGGAAAGTGTGCGGCGCGGCGCCGGTGTTGATGTTCAACGTGCAGCTGTCGTCCTGAACGGCCCGCCGGGTGGCGTACATCAGCACGTCCGTGGTGCCGGAAACCAGGACGGCATTTCCGGGCTCCAGCACTCCGGCGCCGTACATGGCCGCCGTGCCGTCCGACGTCCCGCTGATCACCGGCGTACCGGCGGGCAATCCCAGTTTTCGTCCGACTTCGGCCTTTATCTTTCCTGCCAGGGAGGCGGGGGATCTGCCCGCCGGCATCAGGTCGCCGCTGACCCCGAGGACCTCCAGCAGATCCTGGTAGGGCCGTCCCTTGCGGATGTCGTAGAGGCCGGAATAGTCCAGGTGCGTGGTGTCCGTCTGGATGCACCCCGTCAGGCGCCGGACGATTTCGTCCTTCAGACCGATGATCCGTGAGAGCCGGCCGAAAACCTCGGGGCGGAATTTTTGCAGCCACCTGATCTTGGGCGCCAGCAGGAAAGGGCTGATGCGGCGGCCGCTGACCGCATGGAAGGTCCGCTCGGGAATTCGTATCCCGATCTCCTCCGTTTCGGCTACCGCCCGGTTGTCGCTGTAGACGATGGCCGGTATCAGCGGGCGGCCCTCCGCATCCAGGAAAACATACCCCAGCATGGCGCTGACGCCGATGGCGTCGAACCGGACATTGCGGTTTTTTTCCACCTCGCATGCGGTCAGTTCGCAGACCCGGCGCCACAGGCCGTAGGTGTCGACTTCCGCAAAGGCCGGTTCCGGGGTGGCGACATGCATGGGCGCGCGGCTTGAGGAGAGGATTTCTCCGGCGTCTGTAACCACCATCGCGCGACAGGAAGATGTGCCGCAGTCGATGACCAGAAAGTTCATCAGGTATCTGTGCAGTTCCTGGCCGCTTCGACGATGGCGCGCAGCGAAGCCGGGTAGGTCCAGCCCTCGATGCTGCAGCCGCCGGCCAGGAAAAAGCGTCTGCGGCCTCCCAGCCGGCAGCCTTCCCTGACATGTGCTTTGAGGAAACCCGGGCTCTTGCGGGCAACGATGGTCTGGTCGATGCCGCCCATGACGCAGGCCGTGGTCTTTTTCTTCACCTCGGCCAGCGAGGGGCCATGGGGGCCGCGATCCCACCAGCTGAAGACATCCACCGGGAAGTCGATACAGTCGTCGAAAAAGAGTTCTTTGCCATGGATGTGGGCGGTATTCATGCGGCCCAGCCCGCGGATGGCCTCGAATACTTTCATGGCGGGCGGTTTGACGAATTTGAGGAAATGCGCCCGGTCTACGATTTCGCTGCCGGCGGCGACGGAGAGGAAAATTCCTGCGCTGCCCAGCTCCAGGGAGCGTTTGCAGTAGGCGATCAGATTGTCTGCCACGATATCCAGTGCCTGGAGCAATTCATCCGGGCAGCGGTCCATCAGGTCGTGAATGGTCTCTCCGGCCAGGGTCCGACGGATGCTCTGCCAGGGATCGAAGGCCGTATCGATAAAGTAGGCTTTGCCCTCCAGGTCCCGGGCGATCACCTTCAGGGCTTTAAACTGTTCGGTCCACTCGGTCCGGTCGATATCGACGGGTTCGAAGCGTTTCAGATCCTCGGCCGAGGCGACCGTCTCCAATCCCTCGGGCGCCGGGTAGAAATAGTCGCTCATCACCTTGAGAAAATCCAGGTCGTAGTGATGAAAATACTCCAGGGACAAGCGGGCAAACTGCTCACCGGAACCGTGCTGGACCCCGAAATGATACCACATGGAAAGCGGCGGACGATCGGCTTCCTGTCCGCTCAGCACCATGTCGACACGTTCGATTTTGTTCATGCGTATCTCCTCTCGTTTGGATCGCTGGTCGCGATTCGTGGTATTTTGGGTTGGATGGGCGGTTTCGGGGGGCGGCCGTTGGGTGGCTATGCCATCAGGCCACACCTAGGTAAGCCTTCTGCATCAGCGGATTGCTGAGCAGGTTTTCGGCGGTGTCTTTGAGAACGATTTCGCCGGTCTGCAGTACATACCCGCGTGTGGCGATGGACAGGGCCATGTTGGCGTTCTGTTCCACCAGCAGTATGGCGACTCCCTCCTTGCGGTTGACCGTTTCGATGATTTCGAACACTTTTTCCACGTACAGCGGGGATAGGCCCATGGAGGGTTCGTCCATGATCAGCAGCTTGGGGCGCGCCATCAGCGCACGGGCCATGGCCACCATCTGCTGCTCCCCGCCGCTCAGGGTGGAGGCCGGTTGGCGATAACGCTCCCTGACCACCGGAAACAGCTCGTACATACGCTCGATGTCCTGTTCGATGCCCTTCTTGTCCCTGCGCGTGTAGGCCCCCATGCGGAGATTCTCCAGCACCGTGAGGTAGGGAAACAGGCGCCGCGCCTCGAGAACCGGCGAGATCCCGGCCTTGACCACCACCGAGGGGGGGCGGCGGTCGATGCGCTGTCCCTCGAAGGTGATGCGGCCTCTGCGGGGCTTTACCAGTCCCAGGATGGTTTTCATGGTGGTCGACTTGCCGCAGGCATTGCCCCCCAGCAGGGAGACGATTTCCCCCCGATTAACCGTCAAAGAGACGTTTTTCAATGCCTGGATGGGACCGTAGTAGGCGTCGATGTCAGTCAATTCCAGCACGGCGTTTCCCCATGTAGGCGTTGATGACTTCCTGGTTGCGGGCGATGGCCTGCGGGGGGCCCTCGGCGATCTTTTCCCCGTGGTCCAGCACAACGATACGGTCCGAGACGGTCATGACGACTTTCATTTTGTGTTCGATCACCAGGATGGCATGGCCGCGGTCCCGGATGAGCCGGATCAGATCGACGATCCCCTGGGTTTCATGAGGATTCATGCCCGCCGTGGGTTCATCGAACAGCAGCAGTTTGGGGCCGGACACCAGGGCCCGGGCGATTTCCACCCGCCTGCGGTTGGCATAGGAAAGCATCCGGGCCTGCTGATCGAGCCGCGGCAGCAGGCGTTCGCCGAACAGCGAGAGAACCTCGATGCTCTTGCGGCGGTTTGTCCGTTCTTCCCGTGAAACCCAGGGCGGGCGAAGAAGGGCGCTGAAGATTCCGGTGCGCCCCTGGTGGTCGTTTCCCACCATGACGTTCTCCAGGACCGTCATCTGATCGAAGAGGCGAATATGCTGGAAAGTGCGCTTCACCCCGCGGGCGGCGATTTCGTAAGGGGCAAGATCGACCAGCGAACGGCCCTCGAAGGTGATGCGGCCCGCGGAGGGTGGCATGGTGCCGGTGATGCAGTTGAACAACGTGGTTTTACCGGCGCCGTTGGGACCGATGAGGCTGACGATCTCTCCCCTGTCGACGCTCATGGAAACGTCGTGCAACGCTTCCAGTCCCCCGAAGTCCTTGGTGACATGTTCGATTTCCAGCAATGCCATGCGCTATTCTTGCATCCCTCATTCTTCGGGCAGGAACTTGTCTCCCCGGTAGTATTTTTTCTCTGCCGGCGGGTCGAACCAGGTCAGCCGCAGGCTGTAGTTTTTGCCGCCCAGCAGACCCTGACGGCGCACCAGCATCATAACTATGAGGACGCTGCCGTACACGATCATGCGGTATTCCTGCAGAAAACGAAAGAGCTCCGGGATCAGGACAAGGACCGCCGCACCCACCATGGGGCCGACCAGATTGCCCTGCCCGCCAAGGGCCAACATGGCCAGAAGGATGAATGATTCATAGATATAGAAACTGTCCGGACTGATGAATTTGACGAAATGGGCATAGAAGCTCCCCGCGATACCGGCGTAAAAAGCGGCCAGTACAAAGGCCTGTATCTTGTAGCGGGCGGCATGGATGCCCATGGCCTCCGCGGCCAGCTGATCTTCCCGGATGGCGAGCAGGGCCCGGCCGAAGCGGCAGTTGAGCAGGCGCTGCATACTGAACAGCGTCAAAAGCACCAGCGCGAGAATAAGATAGTAATACTGGGGCCGACTGCTGATTTCCCGCCCGAAAAGCGATGGCTGCGGAATTCCCATGATCCCCAGGGGACCGTTGGTGAAGCTCATCCAGCTCTGGAGCACGAGGAAAAGGATCATGTTGAACCCCAGGGTGGCAAGGGTCAGGTAGATCCCCGACAGTTTCAAAGTCGGCTTGGCGATCAGGTAGCCGAAGGCCGCCGAGATGAGGCCGGCGGCCGGCATGGCCAGGATAAAGGGCAGTCCGGCCTCCATCATCAGTTTTGCCGAGGCGTAAGCCCCGATGCCGTAGAAAGCGGCGTGGCCGATGGAGAGCAGGCCGATATAGCCGTTGAGCAGATTGAGGCTCAGGACCAGGATGATGTAGATGCCGATAAAAATGGCCACCTGGATGTAGTAGGCATTGCCCAGCAGGGAAGGCAAGGCGAGCGCAAGGGCGAGCAGGCCGATATAGGGCAGGTTGGCCAGTATGGAGCGAAGGGCTCTGGGCATCAGTCCCCCCGGGCCTGAATCAGTTCCTTGCCGCCGAACAGTCCGCTGGGGCGAAACAGAAGAATCAGAATCATGAACAGAAAAGAGATCATGTGGCGCAGGCTGGAGGCGCCGAATTCCACGGCGAAGGTCTCGATGACACCAATGAGCAGACCCGCCACCACGGATCCCGGCAGGCTCATGAGCCCGCCGACCACACTGGCGGAAAAGGCCTTGAGCCCGTAAAGCTGGCCCATGGTGGGATAGAAGAGGTTGTAGTACACGCCGATGAGCACGCCGGCGACTCCGCCCAGCATCGAACCGATGGCGAAGGCCATGGAAAAAACCACGTTGACATTGACGCCCATGGCATAAGCGGCCTCGTAGTCCTGGGCAGTGGCCCGGATTACCATTCCCAGCTTGGTTTTGTTGATGAGCAGGTACAGGGCGGTCATGAGCAGCACCGTCACCATCAACACCGCGATCTGGAGATAGGTGATATAAACCCCCCAGATCTCGAATTCTCCGTAATCCAGCTGGTCCAGCAGGGCATAGGGGATCGATTTGGTTTCAGGCCCCCAGATCAGCTGCGCCAGATTGATCAGCAGGATGGAAATGCCGATGGTCACCAGCAGCGAGGTAACGTGGGGGGCATCGCGGAGAAAGTGAAAGGAGAGGATCTCGATGATCACACCCAGCAGCGCCGTGGCCGCCAAGGCCACCAGTATGGCCAGCATGAAGCTGGGGGCCAGCAGGCGGATGATTTCGAATCCCACGTAGGCACCGACCATGTAGACTTCGCCGTGGGCGAAAGTCACCATGCGCAGCGTTCCGAATATGAGGGTGAACCCCAGCGCCAGCAGGGCGTATACGCTACCCTGGGTCAGACCGTTGATGAGCTGTTCGAACATGTTGCGCCTTTCCCCGCCCATAGCTGCCCGGGTTCGGCTGTTCCGGGTGGCTTGATGGAACCGATGCGTATCGTCCGATCGCCGGACGACAGGGCTTAGCAGCAAGACACGCCCGGGTGCAACCGCGTTTCACCGGGCGTATGGTCTCGATCGCCCCGGAGCCGGTCACCGGGGCGTGGCCCGCCCCCCGGGTTCCAGCCGGGGGGCGGAAGATCGAGGGTTCAATGCGGCCTTCAGGGATTGTAGACCACCCATTTGCCGTTTTTAACGGTGATCTTCAGCAATTCTTTTTCCGGATCATGGCCATTGGCATAGGAAATGGTTCCCGTGGCGCCCTGGTAATCCTTGAGGCCCTCCAGGGCAAAACGGATCTTGGACCTGTCGTTGACCCCGGCCGCCTTGAGGGCCGCGACCATCAGGCCGGCCGCATCGTAGGCCAGTGCTGCAAACATGTTGGGCTCTTTGCCGTAGGCCGCCTGATAGGCTTTATTGAAGGCCTGCGCCGCGGGACGCGGGTCGGTGTTGAAGTAGTTGGCCGCCACCAGGAGCCCCTCGACGGCCTTGCCCCCCAGTTCGATGGTCTTCTCCGAGAATAGCGATCCGGGAGCCATCACCGTGGTCTTAAAATGCATGCGCTTGGCCTGGTTCAGGATTGCCGCGGCATCGGCATAGAAGGCCGGCAGGTAGATCAGATCAGGCTTCAGGCGCTTGACCTTGGTAAGGATGGCGGTGAAGTCCTTTTCACCGGGTACGAAAGCTTCCTGGGCCACCACCTCGGCCCCCAGTTTTTTGGCTTCCTGGACGAAAAACTTGTTGGCGTCAACACCCCAGTCGTTGTTGATGTAAATCGTGGCAATGCGTTTCTTGCCAAGATCTTTGACTGCCCAGCGGGCGTTGAAGGGGCCCTCGATCCCCTGGGTGGTCACCACCCGGAACATGTTTTTGCCCTTCTTGGTGAAATCCATGTGGGAGGCCGTGGGTGACAGCTGGGTCATGTTGGCCTTTTCGTAGACGGGCGCAGCCGCCATGCTGCAGGAGCTGCTGAAGTCTCCGATTTCGGCGATGATTTCGGGATTGGCCACGAACTTCTGGGCGATCAGGACGGCCTCCTTGGGATCGCCACGGCTGTCCATGATGACCAGTTGGAGTTGTTTGCCGTGCACGCCGCCTTCCTTGTTGACCTTGTCGAACACCATGGTGATGGAGCGCTTGAAATCGTTGCCGTATTCCGCCCAGTCACCGGTAAGGGGGGCGGACAGGCCGATTTTAACGCTATCCCCGGCATGGGCCGTAATTGTGGCCCCGGCCAGCAGCAGCAACACGGATAAGATTGGTGCCGCAAAACGCATCATTTTTTTAAACATACTGGGCCTCCTTTTCGTTCGGTATCAATGCCATTGCCCCCGAGCCTGTCGACGCTGCGGACATGTTTGCCCCGACCGGACGGGCCGAGACGTGACGGAGCATTGCGGGTACATCGCAGGATACGCACAAATGCATCGCGCTTGACACACAGGGGCGGTTGTCGAAGCGGGCGATCTGAGGTCCTCCGCCAAAGACCGGTGTTCTGAAGCACCTTTAAAAAAAGTATGCCAGAGACGCTTTTGCGGTCTCTTGGCGGGAAGCCATGGGAATTTTGCTTTCCCAATTTCGCATGCTGACGTCAAACGCCGTTTCCGGTTCACCGGATGGGGTCATGAATGTATTTTACACGGAGGCCGATGTCAAGGCGCATATCACTTTTCCAGGGGTGTGCACTGGCGTTGGCAGCCTCAACGGGCATCGCGGCTGCGGTAATTGGGGAAAGCCGCCCCGGAACCCCGTTTCGGACCGCGCATCCTGGCGGCGCCACGGTCGCACCGTATGCCAGGAGTTTATTGCACGGCTGTGCCAGTTGCCATATGGTGTATACCATCAGCCCCGTCGTTTCTTGTGTATGGCGATCGGGTACATTGGGAACAGGAGCGAGGGGAGGGGACCGTGACCCGGGTCAAGCTGGCGGTGTTGAAGAACCTGATGGTGTTCGGCAATTTCGTGTCCAACCTGATCGGGGTGCTGGTGGTAAACCTGATCGGGCACCGCTCCATCTCTCCACTGCCCATCGAGATGCAGACCAGCCTGCTGGCCCTGACCGAGCGCATCGACCGCTGGTTCCTGCCCCTGTCTTTCGTCCTGGTGGGCACCCTAACGGTGCTCTACGAGCGGCCCATCCGCAGGGTGCTGCAGCGTGCTCTGCAGCCTGCGGGCGCGCCGGCCGCAGACGATCTTCAGGCCCGGCGGCGGTTGCTCAACGAACCGTTTGTGCTCATCGCGCTCGACCTGGGCATTTGGCTGTGTTCGGCCATCGTTTATCCCCTGATTTACCGGAGGCAGTTCCCCGACTTCGCGGCGGGCGGCGAGATTTTCATTCGCACCATGATGGTGGGCCTGGTTACCGCCGTGGCCGCCTTTTTCATCCTGGAGCGCACCATGCAGAAGCAACTGGTTCCCCGGCTTTTTCCCGACGGCGGGCTTTTCATGACGCCCGGCACCATCCGCATCCGCATCGCCACGCGCATTGCCGTACTGGTGTTCGCGTGCAACATCATTCCCGCCATCGCCGTTCTGCGCAGTGTGTGGACCTCGCACCTCAGCGGTCTGGATGCGGGGCGCAACCTGGATCTGCTCAGGGCTGCACTGGCGGTCGATGCGTTTCTTTTTATCGCCGTGGGCATATTTCTGGGCATAGTGGTGACCAGCAACCTGACGCGCCCCCTGGGGGAGATCATCCAGGTGCTGCGGGCCATCCGCCGGGGACGGCTGGACCGGAAGGTCCGCGTGACGTCCAATGACGAGATCGGCTACACTGGAGACGTCATCAACGACATGACCGACGGTCTGCGCGAAAGGGAGCGGATGCAACACGCCCTGGCGCTGGCCCGGGAGGTGCAGCAGAGCCTGCTGCCCCGCCATTCGGTGCGGCGCCCCGGCGTGGACATCGCCGGCACAAGCACCTACTGCGACCAGACCGGGGGCGACTATTTCGATTTTATCGATATGGATGCGGCGCCGGGCGGCAGGCTGGCGCTGGTGGTGGGCGACGTGTCGGGCCACGGCATCCCCTCGGCGCTGATCATGGCCACCGTGCGGGCTTCCCTGCGCCTGCGCTGCCAGCTGCCGGGGTCGCTTTCCCAGATCGTCGGTGACGTCAACCGCCAGCTGGCACGGGACATGAAAGACAGCGGGCGTTTCATGACCCTTTTCTTCCTGGAGATCGATCCCGCCCGCTGGCGCCTGCGCTGGGTGCGCGCCGGCCACGACGCCGCCCTGTTTTACGATCCCCGCGACGACACCGTCACCGAACTGAGCGGGCGCGGCATTGCCCTGGGTGTGGTGGACGAGTGGCGCTACGATCATTACGAAAAAGCGGTGTCGAGTGCCG
>JAMOVG010000188.1 GCA_027061725.1 Desulfobacteraceae bacterium | reverse complement strand
CCGCTTCCGGCAGCGGCTCACACTGCGGGCGCCGGCAAAGAAAACCACGGCCGCCTACCACATGCCGTGCCACCTGAAGGTGCAGCCCCACGCCGAAAGCTCCATCGACCTGCTGTCGGGACTGCCGGGCCTGTCGCTGCACGTGCTGGACAGCCACTGCTGCGGCATGGCCGGAAGCTGGGGCCTTGCGGCGCGCCACGCCGACCTGAGCATGCGCATCGGCGGCGACCTGATGGCCCGCCTGGCCGCCAGCCGGGCTGCGGCGGCCGTCACGGACTGCCCCACCTGCCGGATACAGATGGAACAGCTGGGCGGCCTGCCGGTGGTTCACCCCGTGGAACTGGTAGCGCGCTCGCTGCAGGCCGGCGGCGCCCCGAATCCGCCATGACGAGACACAATAAAAAGAGGCATAATCCCATGGACTTTACCGAAATCACCTTTTCGCGCCGTCCGCCGACGGCCTTTCTGACCCTCGACAACCCGGCGAAAATCAATGCCCTGTCGCGGCGCATGATCGCCGAGATCAGCGAAGTGCTGCAGGAGCTGTCGCATGACGAAAACGTCAAGGTGCTGGTCATTCGCGCCGCCGGGGATCACTTCTGTGCCGGCCACGACCTGGGCGAGATGGTGGGCCGGGACATGCACACCTACCAGCGGATCTTCGACGACTGCAGCCGCATGATGCAGATGCTCCACGATCTTCCGCAGGTGGTGATCGCCCAGGTGCAGGGCATCGCCACGGCCGCCGGGTGCCAGCTGGCGGCCTGGTGCGACCTGGTGGTGGCGGCCGAAAACGCGCGTTTTGCCACGCCGGGGGTTAAAATCGGCCTTTTCTGCGCCACCCCCATGGTAGCCCTCACGCGCGCCATCGGCCGCAAAGCCGCCATGGAGATGCTCATGACCGGCCGCTACGTTCCCGCCGCGGAGGCCCGCGCGCTGGGCCTGGTCAACCGTGTCGTGCCCCTGGAGCGGCTGGCCGGGGAGACCCGCGAACTGGCCGAAAGCATCTGCCAGGCCAGCGGCCTGGTGATCGCCATGGGCAAGCGGGCCTTCTACACCCAGGTCGACCAGCCCGACGACAAGGCCCTGGCCCACGCAGCCCACACCATCGCACTCAACAACCTGGCCGAAGACGCCCAGGCCGGCATCACGGCCTTCCTGGAGAAGACCACCCCGCGCTGGCGCAATCGATAGCGTCGGCACCTTTACAAGGGCGCCGGACGGCCTTATCATAGTGGAAGTCAACTCCGCGGGCAGTGCGCCCGGCGGCGGGCACCACCGTCAACCACACATCTTCGACAGGAGGAGCAATGGGTTACGATTTCAGCGCAGACGAGGTCTTCCAGATGGCCATTCAGATGGAAAAAAACGGGGCCGCCTTCTACCGCAAAGCCGCCGACAACGCCGGCGATGAGGAAAACAAGAAATTCCTGCTGGAACTGGCGAACATGGAAGTCGACCACGAGAAAACGTTTTCCGAGCTCCGGCAGCAGCTGACCGAAAAGGAAAAGGCCTCCACCGTCTTCGATCCCGAAAGCGAAGCCGCCATGTACCTCAAGGCCCTGGTGGACACGCGGGTCTTTTTCGAAAAGGACATCGACGTCACCTCCATGCGCGACATCCTCATGGCCGCCATCGGGGCCGAAAAGGACTCCATCGTCTTCTACCTGGGCATGAAGGACGCCGTGCCCGACGACCTCGGCAAAAGCCGCCTGGACGCCATCATCAAGGAAGAGATGGGCCACGTGCGCCTGCTGAGCCGCAAACTGGTCCAGTTCAAAGCATAGGCGGCGCATTCATGACAGCCAACACGCTGCCGTCGGAGGCCTCGGCGCCGGACGGCGCCCCCGGAAAGCCCCCGCTGATTCTCGTGGTGGGCTTTTCGGACGCGGGCAAAACCACCGTACTGGAGAAGCTGATCCCGGAATTCGTGCGCCGCGGCTACCGCGTGGGCACCATCAAGCACCACCACGGCACCCGCCTGGAACTCGACAAGCCCGGCAAGGACAGCTGGCGCCACAAGGCCGCCGGCGCCGCCACGTCGGTGGTGTGCTCGCCCACGCGCATCGGCATGGTGCGCGACGTGGGCCGCGACCCCGGCCCCGAAGGGTTGCTGCCGCTCTTTTCCGATACGGACATCGTGCTGTGCGAGGGCTACAAGACCGCCGCCTGGCCCAAGGTGGAGGTCTTTCGCCGTGAACGCGTCGACAGCCCCATCTGCGCCAACGATCCCCACCTGCTGGCCATCATCGGCGACCGGCCCGAAGAGGCTGGCGCCCCCTGCTTCTCCTGGAACGAATGCGGCCGCCTGTGCGAATACCTGATCGAGCGTCTGCTGGCGGCCGAACGGCGGCCGTCCGCAAAGCCGGGCTGACGGCGCTTCTGCAATGCCCCCCGCCGATACGAGCGGGTGCCGGCGCTAGATCTCCACGCGGCCGTGTTCGGCGATGCAGGCCAGTCCCTGGCGGTCGACGATTTCAATGGTGCGCCCCCTGACACGAATGAGGCCCTGGTCGGACATGCGCGCGAAAATGCGCGAGAGCGTCTCGGGG
>JAMOVG010000187.1 GCA_027061725.1 Desulfobacteraceae bacterium | reverse complement strand
ACGGGGTGGTGGAACAGGGGGTCAGCGCCTATCCCCAGGAAGTCACCGTGGGCATGGTGCAGACCTTCGTGGCCGGCGGCGCCGGCATCAACGCCATCGCCCGCCTGGTGGGCGCCGAGGTGCGCGTAGTGGACATGGGGGTCAAGGGCGACATCGTGATCGACGACCCGCAAAAGCGCCGCCTGCTGCGCACGGTCAAGATCGGCCGCGGCACCCGCGATTTCACCGCGGGACCGGCCATGTCCCGCGAGGAGGCCGAAAGCGCCGTCATGGCCGGTTTTGCCCAGGCCGCCGAATTGATCGGCGAGGGCGTCGAAGTGCTGGGCACCGGCGATATGGGGATCGGCAACACCACCCCCTCGGCCGCCATCGGCGCCGTGATCACCGGCGCCGACCTGGACACCATGGTTGGTCCGGGGACCGGCGTGGACGCCCAGGGGCTGGCGCGCAAAAAGGAAGTGGTGGCCCGGGGAATCCAGGTCAACGCCCCCGATCCCGCAGATGGACTGGACGTGCTGGCCAAGGTGGGCGGCTTCGAGATCGGCGGCATCGCCGGCGTCATCCTGGCGGCCGCCTACCACCGGCGCCCCGTGGTCGTCGACGGATTCATCTCCACGGCCGGTGCCCTGCTGGCCTGCGCCCTCTGCCCCCGGGCTGCAGACTATCTCTTCGCCGGCCATCGTTCCGAAGAGCCGGGCCACGCGGCCATGCTGCGGCACCTGGGCCTGGATCCCATCCTGAACCTGGGCATGCGCCTGGGAGAAGGCACCGGCGGCGCACTGGCCATGAACATCATCGAGGCCGCCGCGCGGGTCTTCGGAGAGGTAATGACTTTCGAACAGGCCGGCATACCCGGAAAAGAGTGACACCCGCTGCGATGCACGTGCATTTGCTTCGTCCGCAGAATCTGGTATGAACCTGTTTCGGAACCCGACCCCTGTGGGGTTGCACACTTTTTATGAAACAGGGAGGGGCTTTGCATGGTACGCCTGTTGGACGCCTACCCGGGGCTGGCAGTGGAGCGCCGCCCAAGGGTGCTCGTCGTGCGGCTGACCGATCCGCACAGCGTGCTTTCCAGCTGCCCGGTCAATGGCGGACTGCGCGACGACCTGGCGGCCGTCGTCAACCACCAGTGTTGTGAGCCGAGGGGCCATTTCCCCGCGGTGCTGGAGACGGCCGTGGCCGATCCCGGCGCCTACCTGCGCGACTTCTGCCGCCGTGAGGCATTGCCCGAAAACTGCGCCCTGCTGTCCACGGCGGTCAACATCAACAATGCCGGTGTGGCGCGGGGCGCCTACCGCGGCCTGGAAGTCATTGCCCTGTGCACCGCCGGCGTTGAATCCAACGCCGCCGCCGCCGGTGACCCGGCAACGGTTTATGAAAGCGGCGGGCGATTCCTCTCCCTTCATGAGAAAAACGTCCCCGCGGCCGGCACCATCAACCTGATCGTGTGCGTCAACCGACCACTGACTCCGGGTGCCATGCTGACGGCTGCCATGACCGCCACCGAGGCCAAAAGCGCCCTTGTGATGTCTCTGGGCATCGGATCGCGCTACTCGGACCGCCTGGCCACCGGCACCGGCACCGACCAGTTCGCCCTGGCCGCCAGACAAGGCCGTGAGCCGCCCCTGACCGGGGCCGGCAAACACACCAAGCTGGGTGAACTCATCGGCCGCACGGTGTCCCAGGCGCTGCGCGAAGCCCTGTCGTACCAGAACCGTCTGACGGCCCGCGGCCAGTGCTCGTCGCGCATCCTGCTGGAGCGTTTCGGCCTCGACCGAAAAGGCCTCCAGGAGCGCGTGGCCGCCGGACTGCCGCCGGACGCCGCCGCGCTCCTGGCCCGCAATTTCGACGCCTTCGAGCGTGACCCGCTCACCGTGGCCGCCGTGTCGAGCCTCGTTCACCTGCATGAAGTCTTTCGCAGCGGCATGCTGCCCCCCGCCTGCCGGCCCGACGTGTTTGCCGCGGCCGGCGCCCGGCTGGCGGCGGCCGTCAGTGGCCGGCCGGATATGCAGGAGGATCTCCGGCGGAACCTGCCGGCCGCGGCTTCGGACGGTTCAAATGAGGCCTTCCTGACCTTCGTGTGCCGGTGCCTGTCGGTGGGCTATGCCGCCAAGTGGAAGGATTGAATCACCGGAAAAAGACAAGGGGGGATTTCCGGCCGGGAGGCAACGGCCGAAAACTTTCCGCTCCTGCCGCAGGCCCCCCTTCCCTTTTTCCGGGCGTTTCCCCTGCCGGTAATCAGGGGAAATAAAAAAAGCCCTTCACGACGTTTCGTCATGAAGGGCTGCACCCAGCTTACTTGACCCTTTCGGTTTCGCCTGCAACCCCATCCTCCGCGGGGATTACGGCGATCATACAAGGCAGGTCTTCTGACTTCTCCGCTCTTTCCGGCGGCCTTCCCATCCCGATGGGTCGGAACAGTGGCGCACGACGGCCGGAAGAGTTCCGCTGCGGCGTGGCCGTCAGCGGCGGAGTTACAGCGGCGGGACCGTTCCCGACTTCCACGGGATTCCCTTTTAAGCCCGAGGGCACCTTGGTTATTTTATTAGAACAAC
>JAMOVG010000186.1 GCA_027061725.1 Desulfobacteraceae bacterium | reverse complement strand
GCTGGGCGTGGACTTGTCGACATAGCCGAACGTCACGTAGATACCATTGGCGGCATCCTTGGCCACGTTGATGAAGTTGGGGTGGTACATGGCGTCCTGGCTGACGATGGTGCTTTTGAGGCCGGCGCGCCTGGCCTGGATGGCCATCAGGCTGCCCGAAGAGTGGTTCTGCAGGCACATGTAAAAAACGTCTGCGTTGTCCTTCTTGGCCTTGGTCAGCACGGCCGAAAAATCCTTGTCGCCCTGGTTGACATGGTCGTGGGCCAGCACCTTGATGCCCAGTTTCTCGCACTGCTTGCGCACGCCGTCGGCCAGACCCTGGGAATAGGTGGTCTTATCGTCGACAATGAAGATGGTCTTGGCCTTGAGTTCATCCTTGATGAACTTGGCCGCCACTTTGGACTGGTCGTCGTCGCGTCCGCACATGCGGAACATGTAGGGCAATCCGCGTTCGGTAACTTTCTCGTTGGTGGAGGCCGGGGTGATCATGGGGATGTCCTCCTCGGCCAGGGCCTCGGAAGCCGGAATGGTGGACGAGGAGCAGTAGGCCCCGATGACGCCCACAACACCCTGGTTGATCAGCTTGTTGGCGGCGGCCACGGCCTGTTTGGGGTCACAGGCCGTATCCTGGGCGAAGAGCTCGATCTTGTCGAAGCCGGGAATGCCGCCTTCCTGCTGAAAGACCTCGATGGCCGTCAGCACGCCGTTCTTGATATCGTTGCCGTCGGCGGCGTAGGGCCCGGTGAGCGGGCTCATGGATCCGATTTTCAGGGTCTTGGCCGATGCGCCGCACACCAGGAAGGGGACGATCAGCAGAGCCGTTAATAGAATGGTCAAGGTCCTTTTTTTCATGGGCTACCTCCTCGCTTAAGTTGAAGTTTGTTCTGCCGGTTGACCCAGGTACGCTTCGAGCACCTTGGGATTCCGCTGGATCTCCTCCGGAATCCCCTCGGCGATCTTGACGCCGTGATCGATGCAGATGATATAGTGACACACCCCCATAATCACTTTCATGTCGTGTTCCACCAGCAGGATGTCCACCCCCGCGTTGCAGATGCGGCTGATATCCTCGATCAGTTCCTGGCTCTCGGCGGGGTTCATGCCGGCGGCCGGTTCGTCCAGCAGCAGCACTTTGGGACGCGAGGCCAGGGCACGTGCGATCTCCAGCCGGCGCTGCAGGCCGTAAGGCAGATTGGCGGCGGTGCTGTCGGCGTAGTCTTCGACCCCCATGAACGTAAGGGCTTCGTAGGCCTCCTCGCGAATTTTTTTCTCTTCCTCACGCTGGGAGCGCGACCGCAGCATGGCGCCCACCACTCCGCTCCGGTAGCGAGAGTGCAGCGCCACCATGGCGTTTTCCAGGGCCGTCATATTGGCGAACAGGCGGATGTTCTGGAAGGTCCGTGCCATGCCCATGGACAGGATCTGGTGGGGGCGCTTGCCCAAGATGCTGGTGCCCTCGAAGCGCACGTCTCCTTCCGAGGCCTGGTACACGCCGGTGAGCACGTTGAAGACCGTAGTCTTGCCTGCGCCGTTGGGACCGATAAGGCCCAGAATGGTTCCCGAACGGAGTTCGAAGCTCAGATCGGACAGCGCCAGCAGCCCCCCGAACTGAACACTGACGTTGCGGACTTCTATTTTTGCCATGCGGTTCTTTTCGGTTTCTGTAGTTTGGCGCAGGCGGCGGCGATAGGCGTGTGCCGCAGCACCTGTGGTAAAATTTAGAAATAATTCATAAAGTCCACTAGCTAACCTTTTTTTGAAAAAAATGTCAACCTCCAAAAACGATGTGGGAAGGCCCGAGCCAAGGGCCAGCAGGCCCTGAAACCAAAATTTAGCCTTGAAAATTCGAGCCTTCGGTCCTATTTTGGACCGATAATCGAGTGGAGAGCGCAATACCATTTTCAGCAACTGCCCGGCGCCGGACCGCATGGCGCCGCCGGAGGGGATATGCCTGACAGCCGTGAAGCCATGATCGCCAAACCCGGAGCGTACCGGTGGGTACCGGAACGGTGCCCTGTTGCCGGCCGCTGCCGCCTTCCATTTTTTCCCAGCAGAGGACGCCGGGCAGGGACGGCCGCATGATGATACATCGTACGGGTCCCCTCTTTACCGATCTTTACGAGTTGACCATGGCGGCGGGCTATTTCCGCCACCGGATAACCGGGCGTGCCACTTTTTCCCTGTTCATTCGCGATTATCACCGCCAGCGCAGCTTCTACCTCATGGCCGGACTAGGGGAGGTCCTCCGCGAACTGGCGGATTTCCGGTTCAATCCCGGCGAACTCGATTATCTTCGCCAGACCGGTCTATTTGCCACGGATTTCATAGCGTATCTATCCGACATGCGCTTTTCCGGCGACGTGTATGCGCTTCCCGAAGGCACGGTGTTTTTCGCCAACGAGCCCATTATGGAAATCGATGCACCCATCGATCAGGCCCAGTTGCTGGAGACCTATCTGCTCAACACCATCGGCTTCCAGACCCTGATCGCCACCAAGGCGGCACGCTGCGTGCATGCCGCCGGGGGACGTCCGGTGATCGATTTTTCCCTGCGCCGCACCCAGGGGCACGACGCCGGGCTGAAGGTTGCCCGCAGCAGCTACCTCGCCGGTTTCGAGGCCACCAGCAACGTGCTGGCCGGCAAACTGTACGGCATTCCGGTCTCCGGCACCATGGCGCATTCCTTTGTCACGGCTTTCGAGAGGGAAATCGACGCCTTCAGGGCCTATGCGGATGCTTTCCCGGAAAAGTGCGTGCTGCTCATCGACACCTACGACACCCTGGAGGGGGCCCGCAACGCCGTGCGGGTTGCCCGCTATCTGCGGGACAGGGGTGCGTCACTGGTGGGCGTACGCCTGGACAGCGGCGACATGGTATCGTTGAGCGTGGCCGTGCGCCGCATTCTGGACGACGCCGGGTTCCCCGGGGTCAAGATCTTCGCCAGCAGCGGCCTGGACGAGTTCTCCATCGCCCGGCTGCGCGGGGAGGGGGCCTGCATCGACGCGTTCGGCGTGGGCACCCGCATGGGCGTTTCGGCGGATGCGCCCTATCTGGACATCGTCTACAAGATGGTCCGCTTCAACGGCCGCAACGTGCGCAAACTCAGCCCGGGAAAGGCCACCCTGGCCGGGGCCAAACAGGTGTTTCGTCGTTACGACGAACAGGGGAAATGTCGGGAGGACATCATCGGGCTCAGAGACGAAAAAGTTTCCGGCGCCGACCCGCTGATGGTGCCCGTCATGCGCGCCGGAAAGCCCCTCGGACCCGAAATGCCCCTGGTGGACATTCGCCGGCAGGCCACCGAAAACATGCAGCAGTTGGATTCCCGGTACAAGCGTCCCGAGGCGGACAGCTCCTATCCCGTCACCATCAGCCCCGGCCTGCTCGAAATCCAGAAATAGTCCGCCGGCGCACGTCCTGGACGCCGTATCGCCGACCGTGCCGGGGACTTCCGCGGCCGCGGTTTGATCTTTATTTATGATTCTGGTAGAAATGACCGAAAACAACCTATTATAACAGGTTTATCAGAAGCCGTCGGAATGCCTGCGGATCCGGTGGCGGTGCCGCCCATGAACGGGTTTGTGTACTGGGAACGGCTTTTCGGGTTTTCAAAAGGGAGGTTGTACAGATGGGTGTACTCAAGCGGCTTTTTCTCCTGATGCTGGTTTTCAGCCTGGTCGGTTACGGCTGCTCTTCCGAAGAAGACAAGAAGGTGGAGCATTACCAGAAGGGGAAACAGTATTTCGAGCAGGGAGAGTATAAAAGCGCCGTACTGGAACTCAAAAACGCCGTGCAGATCGATCCCAAATATGTGGAAGCGTACAGCATGCTCGGCGAATCCTTCCTGAAGCTGGGCAACGCCCAGGGGGCTTTTCAAGCCTATTCCCAGGTAGTTAAGCTGAAGCCCGACGATGTGGACGCCCAGCTGAAGCTGGCTACTTTTTACCTGCTGGGCAAGAAAATCGACGAGGCCCGCAAGCGAGTCGACCTGGTGCTGAAGAAAGACCCCCAGAACACCGAGGCACTCTATCTGCACGCCGGCATCCTGAGCATCGAGAACAATCTCTTCGACTCGGCCGCAACTTTCCGCAAGATCCTGGAGATCGACAGCAAGCAGACCCGTGCCTACCTTGGGCTGGCGCGGGTGCTGGCACGCCAGGGCAAGTTCGACGATGCCGAAAAGGAACTGCGGCAGGCTGTGGCCGTGGATCCCACCAACATCCAGCCACACATGGCCCTGTTCAGTTTCTATGTGGCGCGCAGGCAGTATAAAAAGGCCGAGGCGGAAATCAAAAAGACCATCGCTGCCAATCCGTCGAAAGTCGACCTGTATTTTGTACTGGGCAATTTTTATTTTCGACAGAAACGCCTGAAAGACGCTGAAAAGGTCTACCAGGAGGCTATCCAGAAGGACCCCGAGAACATCAAGCCCTACATGGTGATTGCCGGCTTTTATGACGCCACCGGCAGCCGGGACAAGGCGCTGGCCATGTACCAGAAGGCCCTGTCCCTGAAACCCGACGACGTGCGCATCAAGAACACCATCGCGCGGCACTACTTCAAGACGCGGGAAATCGACAAGGCCCGTAAAACCGTGGACGAAATCCTGGAAAAACGCCCCAACTACTTCCCGGCACGCATGCTCAAGGGGGAGATCCTGCTGGCCACGGGAAAGGCCGACGAGGCCATCGCGCTTTTCGAGCAGCTTATCAAGGAGGAACCCAACTCCGCCCGGGCCCATTACTTAAAGGCGCTGGCCCACCTGAAAAAAGGGGAAAAGCGGCTGGCCAAGACGGCGCTGGCCAAGGCCATCGAACTGAATCCCGCCAACATCAGAGCACGATTGACGATGGCGGAAATATACATGGGCGAACGTGATTTCGAGATGGCGGAAAAGCAGTGCCGGCAGGTGCTCGAAAAAGACCCTCGCAATTACCAGGCTCGCCTGATGCTGGGAAACGCACTCGCCTTCCAGAAGAAGTTCGACGAAGCCGCCAGGTCTTATCAGCAGCTCATTGAAACGGCGCCCGGCAATCCGGCGGCATACTATCGCATGGGGGTGCTTTACCGGACGCAGAAAAAAAACGACCAGGCGCTGCAGTATTTTCAGAAAGCCCTGGCTCTGAACCCCAAGCTGGTCGACGTCTTCAGCAATATGGTGGCAGTCCTGGTGGCTCAGAACAAGAGCGACGAGGCGCTGAAACGCTGCCGGCATCAACTGGAAGTCGTCAAGAATTCGCCGGCGGCACAGGCCGTGATCTACGACCTGATGGGAAACGTCTACCTCTCGCGAAAAGATTTGGCCAATGCCGAGGCCATGTTTAAAAAAGCCATCTCCGCCAATCCCACTTTTCCGCCGCCTTATTACGCACTGGGCCGTATTTACCTGGCGGAGCGAAAACAGGACCAGGCCATTGCGCAGTACAAGGCGCTGCTCAAGGAGAATCCCAAGCAGGTTACACCGCACATGCTGCTGGGCACCATCTACGATGCGCAGAGGAAGTATGACCTGGCCGAGAAGCACTATCGCGCGGCACTGGAGCTCAACCCAGACTTTGCGCCGGCGGCCAACAACCTGGCTTTTCTGCTGGCCAGCAGGAACAAGGATATGGAAGAGGCCCTGTCCCTGGCCCAGAAAGCCAAGGGCCTGCTTCCCGATGACCCCAGCATCGGGGATACCCTGGGATGGGTTTACTACAAGAAAGGGCTCTATGACAGCGCTATTTCCGAGTTGCGGGACAGCCTGGCAAAGCTCCCCCGCAATCCGCTGGTGCGGTACCACCTGGGTATGGCTTACCTGAAAAAGGGTGACAAGGATGCCGCCCGGGAGCAGCTCACCAAGGCGCTGGAGCTCAGCGGCAGTTTCGAAGGGGCGGATGATGCCCGCAAGGCACTGGCTGAACTGAAGTCCTCCTGAAGGCCGCTGACGCCTGGGACGGAATGTCGCGATGCCATGAAATTCTTCTCCTTCAAAATACTGCTGCTGTGCATCCTGCTGCCGCCGCTGCTCTATATTTACACCGTTCAGCTGCTGGAAAAGGAGCTCAACCGGCGGTACTTTGACGACATTGAGCAGATCTATATAGGTGACACCGAACCGCTGTTCAGGGGAAATATTCGCCTGAAGGACGCCATTGCCAGGAATATCGACGCCTACCTGAAGAGCCGCCGGTTGATACGCATGGGCGCCAAGGTGGAAGTCACCGTCACCACCCGCGCCGGCCGGATCCTGTATCCGCCGCTGTTCGAGGAGGAAAGCACTCCGTCCATGGTGGTGGAACCCATGGACATCGCCGCCGAGAACTACCGGCTGCTGCGCCAGGGGCTGCTGGTGAAGGTGCGCGTCACCCTGGAATACAACACCCTGTTGACCAACATCATTCTGGCGCTCTACGTGCTGGTTTTCGGGCTGGTGTTGTACGGCTATTACCGTCGGGGGGTTCACCGGGTGCGCCAGCAGGAGTTGGCGAGCCGTCAGGAGATGGCGCGGCTGGAAGACGCCAAGCGCAACACCACCCGCAGCCTGGAGAGCCTGAAAGCCGAAAGGCAGCGGCTGACGTCGGAGTTTGAGCGGCTCCAGCAGCGCATCGAACAGGAGAAGCACAAGGCCAGCCGCAACGAGGACCAGATGCTCGAGGAAATCGAGTCCCTGGAGAAGCGTATCCAGGAGAACCTCTCCATGCAGCAGTCCCAGCAGGAGGAGATCGATGCGCTGCGGGAGCAGATTCGGCATTACGAAAAGGCCCGCAGGAGTGAAGGAAAACAGAAAGTGCGGGCGGTGGAGGCCGCCGGAAAACGCTTCCGGACGCTTTACAAAAAGCTCACCGTGAACGCCAGGGCGGTGGAGGGGTACGTCGAGCTCACTGACGACATGCGCATCAAGGCGGAGGAGATTATCCATCAGCTCAACGAGAACCCCGACCAGGTCCCCATCAAGCGCAAGGTGTTCGGGCGAAAGGGGATGGAAACGGTGCTGGAGGTGATTTTCGCCTACAACGGGCGCCTCTACTTCCGCAGGCGTGGCGACCAGCGCATCGAAGTGCTGGTCATCGGTACCAAGAACACCCAGAACCGCGACCTGGGGTTTATCAAGAAAATCGCTTCGGCCTGAGAGCCGTTGCCGCAGCCGCTGCAGCGCCTGCGCTGAAGAGGGCGAGGCGGCTCCGTTGCTTCCCCGGACCGAGCCACAAGGGTCCCCTGCAGGGACCCGTCAGGACACGATTCAAGCATGTACCGTTCCTTTTACCGACTGAAAGAAAAGCCTTTTCAGATTACCACCGACCCGCGTTTCCTCTGGCTGGGGGAGAAGCACAAGGAAGGGCTGTCCATTCTCAAGTACGGCATTCTGGACAACAAGTGGTTCCTGCTGCTGACCGGTGACGTGGGAACCGGCAAGACCACCCTAATCAACGCCCTGCTTGAAAGCCTGGACGACAGTGTGCTGGTGGCCACCGTACCGGACCCCGGGCTGGACGAGCTGGACCTGTTCAACGTCATCGCCGACCTTTACGGGCTGGACCGCACCTTTTCCAGCAAGGGCGAGTTCCTGATTCATTTCCGACGATTTTTAAACGAGGCCCACGAAGAGGGCAAGAAGATTCTGCTGATCATTGACGAGGCCCAGCGTCTGAACCAGGAACGACTGGAGGTGATCCGGCTGCTGTCCAACATCGAGCGCCAGGAAACCAAGCTGATCAACATTTTCTTCGTCGGCCAGAACGAATTCAACGACACCCTGCGGCGCCCCGAGAACCGTGCCCTGCGCCAGCGCATCACCATCAACTACAACATCAGACCCCTGACGGCCGACGAAACCGGCGAGTATATCACCCACCGGCTCAAGGTGGCTGGTGCCGACCACCAGATATTTCACCCTGAGGCCATCCGCAAGGTGGCCACATACACCGGCGGCTACCCACGCCTGATCAACGTGCTGTGCGACTACGGCCTGGTGACGGGGTACGTTAAAGGCGCACGGGTGATCATGCCGGCGATCATCGATGAGTGCGCACGCGAATTGCATATTCCCTGGGAATGGCCTGTGACACCGCCGGCCGAGGAAGGGGCTCTTGCGCCGGCCCCTGCGGTCCTGGCGGCAACGGCCGATCGGCCCGAAACGACTCCTGTTTCCGCCGCGGAGCGGCGCGTGCCATCTCCGGCGCGGCAGGCGGCATCCCGGGCATCGGAAGAGAAGCGGCCGGTCAGGGTGGTCAAGCAGCAGGCCCGTATGCCGTCGCGCAGGCCGGCCCGGCGCACCGGCCTATACGTGGCCTGTCTTCTGGCGCTGGCCCTGGGGGCGGTGCTGTATTTCATGCCGGGAGGCCTCGACTTCCTTTCCAGAATGGCGGGCGGGTCCCCCGGCACCGGGGCAGGGGAATCGCAGCCGGCGGTATCCACGGCGCCTGCGGGCACCAGCGGGGGGCAGCCCGCCGAACCGGAAACAACGGCGGCGGTGGCACCCGAAAGCGCTCCGCAAACGGCGGTCCCTTCTGTTGATACCGCCAGCGCCACATCCGGCACCGCCGTGCAGCCTGCGGACGAAAGGGACGCCGTGCCTGCTGCAGGCATGGAGGAAACCGCGGCCGGTGAACCGCCGTCGGAGAGCGCCAAGGCGGCAACGGAGCCGCTGTCGGAAGTGCCGGCGGCCACCGTGCAGCGTGAACCCGCCGAAACGCCGCAGCAGGCCAAGGCCGAAAAGGCGGCCGTGGTCAACAATTTGCCGGCTTCCGCACCCGGGCGGGAGGCCCCGGCGGCCGAA
The DNA here is from genome assembly GCA_027061725.1 of Desulfobacteraceae bacterium. GTDB lineage: Bacteria > Desulfobacterota > Desulfobacteria > Desulfobacterales > JALSRD01 > JALSRD01. Next base: position 1,289 of record JAMOVG010000186.1, on the reverse strand, counting down.
GCCGGCCAGGCGAAGGCCCTGGTACAGGGCTCGGCGTCGTCGCCTCCGCAGGCTGCGGAGGCGGACGCCGAAGCATCACCGGCGGAAACCCCGCAGGAAAGGGAGATTCGGCGGTTGGCGCATGACAGGCGGCTGATAATATACTTCGGCCGCAATTCCAACGAAATGCAGCAGAACACCTTTGCCAAGCTGGACGCACTGTCGGTGTTCATGCGGCGCCACCCCAATGCGCGCCTGGTGATCCGGGGCTACACCGATTCTTCGGGGGTATACAGTTACAACAAGAAACTCTCCGAATTCAGGGCCAACATGGTCAAAAGCTACCTGGTGGGCAAGGGAACGGATCCCGGCAGGATCCAATCGATGGGCATGGGCCCTATCAACCCGCTGAAGTCCAACGCCGCCGAGAAAACACGGCGCTTTAACCGGCGGGTGGAGATTGACATCCTGATGGGTAGTGATTAGCGGCTGATGGCGCCACCGGCCTTCTTTCCCAGATCGATGCCCAGCTGCAGGGCCTTGCGGTTCATGTCCAGAAATTCGGGTGGGATGCGGTCGGCAAGCACCTTCTCCACTGATGGCGGCGTGACCAGTTCGGTGAGGCTCAGCAGGGCCCCCAGCATGCAGATGTTGAAAACGATGGGTTTGCCGATTTTCTCCATGACCGTGGCGTACATGGGCAGTTCCACTTGGCGGGCGTCCACCTTGCGTTCGGTCCTCACGAAACGGCTGTCACAGATCAGCAGGCCGCCCGGACGGATGATGGGGTAGAACTTGATGTAAGCCGCTTGGGTGAGGCAGATCAACACGTTTGGCTGGAACACCTTGGGAAAGAAGATTTCCGAATCGGAAATGATGACGTCCGAACGGGTGGCTCCTCCACGGGCCTCCGGCCCGTAGGACTGGGACTGTACGGCGTTGAGGCCCTCGTACATCACGGCGGCTTCGGCCAGGATGATGGCGGCGGTGATGACGCCCTGACCGCCGGATCCCGAAAATACGATGCGGCATCTTTCCATCTCTATGCGTTTCCTTTCATCGCCTTTTCGATGATTTTGTCATACTCGCTGCAGTACTCCGGCAGATCCCTCTGTACGAAAACGCCCCGCTCGATGAGATCAGGGTTTTCCTGTTTGGCCTTGGAGCCGATGGGGGTCGTAATCTTCTTGTAGCGCTCCACCATGTCCACGGCGCTTCCCAGGCGGTTCTTGCGGCCAAAGTAGGTGGGGCACTGGGTCAGGATTTCGACCACCGAAAACCCCTCGTGCAGAATGGCGTCCTTGATCATA
>JAMOVG010000185.1 GCA_027061725.1 Desulfobacteraceae bacterium | reverse complement strand
GGCCCACCATCTGCCCCTCGTCCACCGCCAGGCTGAGCCCGTTCAGCGCCAGGGCGTTTTCGAAAAAAACCATCAGGTCATCGACTTCCAGCAGGGCCACGGCCTATTCCTCGCTTCCCAGGTAGGCGTTCTTTACAGCCTCGTCCTCCATCACGGCCGCCGCCGGCCCCTCGGCGATCTTGCGCCCGAAGTTCATCACCAGCACCCGGTCGGCCACCCGGAAAAGCTCCTTTAAGCGGTGCTCGATCATGATGATGGTCATGCCGGACAGGCGCAGCTTCTCGATGATGGGCACGATGCCGGCCACCTCGGCCAGGCTGAGGCCGGAGAAAAGTTCGTCCAGGATCAGCAGCTCGGGCTGCAGTGCGATGGCCTTGGCCAGCTCCAGGCGCTTGAGATAGCCCTGGGGAAGGGCGCCGGCCGGCTTGTAGGCCACGTGCGCGTCGCGCTCGAAGCCCACCTCCTCGAGCAGGTCCAGGGCCACGGCGTCGCGGTCGCCGTAGCGCGCCCCGGGCAGCTGCTTCATGCGCGGCGAGTACAGCGGGATGATCATGTTCTTGTAGGCCGGCAACTGGTAGAAGGGCTTGACCATCTGAAACGTGCGGGCGATGCCCAGCCGCACGATGCGGTAGGGCGGCAGGTGGCTGATCCTGCGGCCTTTGAAAAGTACTTTCCCGGAGCTGGGGCGGATGAAGCGCGTGATGAGGTTCACCAGGGTGGTTTTGCCGGAGCCGTTGGGGCCGATGACGCCCAGCAGTTCGCCGGCCGCCAGGTCGAAGCTCACGCCCTGCAGGGCCCTCACGCCGCCGAAGGATTTGCTCAGGTTCTCCACGCGCAGCAGCGGCGGGCTCATTGGTCCACCTCCACCCAGCGTTCGAACTGATGGTACTTGCGCTGCAGGAAGTGGAAGATGCCCTCGGGAAGGGCCACGATGAAGACCACCAGGAACAGGCCGTAGAGCACGATGCGCAGGCCGCCGAAGCCCCGCAGGGCCTCGGACATGGGCACCAGCAGGAAGGCGCCCAGGGTGGCGCCGGCAAAACTCCCCGGGCCGCCCACCACGGCGGCGGCGATGGGCAGGATGGAGTAGTCCAGCGCGAACACCGGCATGCCCACGAACATGTAGACGTGGGTCATGAAGGCCCCTGCGAAGGCGCCCACCGTGCCCGCCAGAAACAGTGCCTGGGCCTTGAACCAGTAAATGTTGATGCCGGCGTTGATTACCGAGCGGTCGTTGTCGCAGATGCCCCGCAGCACCAGTCCGTAGTCCGAGTCCAGCAGGCGTCGGAAGCCAAAGAGCACCGCCAGCAGAACGGCCATGGCCACGTAGGCCTCCACCCAGCGCGAGGGCAGGGGCGTCATGCCGCTCAGGCCCTCGGTGCCGCCGAAGATCTTGGTGGCCTCGATGATGCGCACCATCATCAGCGGGACGATGAGTGTCACCATGGAGAAATAGATGCCCCGCAGGCGCAGCACGGGCAGCAGCAGCAGGGTGCAAATTATCCCGCCGCAGAGCGCCGCCGCCGGCAGCGTGATCCACGGCGGCAGGTGCCAGTAGTGGTCCATGAGCCCCGCGCCGTAGGCCCCCACTCCGAAGAAGAGGGCCTGCCCCAGCGAGATCATACCGGTCTGCGCCAGCATGTCCCAGCTCATGGCCAGCAGGGCGAAAACCGCCACAGACAGAAGTACTTTCTGCCAGTAGACGCCGAGCACGGCGGGCAGCAGCAGGCAGGCCGCCACGGGCAGCAGGCGCGGGCCGGCAAGGTAGAGCATCTCGCGCCAGGAGCACAGCGCGAAGACGTCCGACGAACGCACCCTGATGCCGCGGTCAATTCTTTCTCTACGTCGCTTCAAGGGGCGTCAGATCCTTTCCTCCAGTTCCTTCTGTTTGCCGAACAGCCCGGAGGGCTTGACGGTCAGCACGATGACGATGGCCGCCAGGCTGACGATCATGGTCCAGTGAGAGCCCACGTAGGTGTCGGTGAAGCGCTCGGCAAAGCCGATCATCACGCTGGCGGCGATCACGCCGCCGGTGCTGCCCAGCCCGCCGATGATGCACACCGCCAGCGCCTTGATGAGCACGTCGTAGCCCTCGCCCGGCGATATGCTGCCCAGCGGGATGATGAAGACGGCTGCCAGGGCGGCCAGCCCGGCCCCCATGGCCACGCTCAGGGCGGCCACGCGGTCGGCGTCGATGCCGAAGGTCAGCGCCGTGCGCTCGTCCTGGGCGATGCCCCGGAAAGCCAGCCCCGTGGCGGTGTGGTGGGTGAAGAGGTACAGCGCCAGGATCAGCACAATGGCAAAGGCCAGGATCAGGATGCGCTGCATGTCGACATAGGTGCCGGCGATGACGTAGCTGCGGTCCACGAAAACCGGCAGGGTGTACTCGAAGCCCACCCAGCCCAGGTAGCGGAACAGCTCCAGGATAGCCAGGCCCATGCCGAAGGTGGCGATCACCTCGGAAAGCGCCTGGCCGCGGACCCGCAGCAGCACGAAACGATAGATGGCGGCTCCCAGCAGCATGTTGAAGGCCACCGCCAGCACCACGGCCGCCGGATA
>JAMOVG010000184.1 GCA_027061725.1 Desulfobacteraceae bacterium | reverse complement strand
GAGCTGCTTGGCGATCCGGAACTGGTTGCGCGCCAGGCGGCTGCGCTTTTCCTCGTAGAAAGCCTTTCCCAGGTAGCTGCGGATCAGCGAGTTGTTGGGGTCCAGGGCCGCCGCGATCTCAATGTCGGCGCGCCCCTCTTCCAGGTGCCCCTTGCGGATGCGGGCCAACCCCTGGCCCAAGTGCGCCAGCGGCATGGCCGGGTCCAGCGCCAGGGCCCGCCCGAAGGCCGCCAGGGCCGCATCGACCTCGATGCGCGCCAGGCGGGCGAATCCCAGCACCACCTGGGTGCGGCCGATGTCCGGGTCCAGCGCGGCGGCCCGGCGGGCGGTGGACAGGGCCTTGTCCAGTTCGCCCACCGAAAGCCACAGCTCCGACAGGCGGGCCAGGGCCAGGGCGTTCTGCGGGTCCAGCCGCACGGCCTCGCGGAGCGTGCCAAGAGCGCCGCGGATATCGAAGCGCGCCTGCTGGGCGTAGGAAAGCGCAATCCTGGCGGCCGCCGAGCGGGGATCGCGTTTCACGGCCCGGGTGGCCAGATCGTAAGCCTGCTCACGACGGTTCTGGACGACCGCCATCACGGCTTCCAGGGCCAGGGCTTCGCTGTTTGCGGGGTCGACGGCAAGCGCTTCGGCGATCTGCGCACGGGCCTCGTCGACCCTTCCCACCGAGAGCAGGTCCGCCGCGCGCCGCACGAATACGGCGGCCCCGCCCGCCGGCCCTGCCGCCCTGCGGGGCGACAGGATGGTCGGGTAGTACAGGGCCCAGTTGACGGCATCGCGGGGACGCACCAGGGTCAGGGGCTGCGGGGCCCGGCCGCGGCGCGCGACCGCGGCCTGCCCGCCGGCGATGGTCAGGCTGCCGGCCCGGTTGGCGGCCGCCACCCAACCGTCGAAGACCACGATGCGGGTGCTGTCGGCCGTCACCGCCACCAGGAACTCGGTGCCTTCCAGCGAGCCGTTGACAAAGGGCGTCATTACCTCCAGGCTGCGCGGAACACGGCTGAAGAAGTTGATCACGCCCCGCAGGATTTCGAGGATCGTCCTGCTGCGCCCCTGCCTGGCGCGGAAGGTCAACACGGTTTCCTGGTCCAGGCGCAGCTGGGTCTCATTGCACAGAACGACCGTGGCCCGGCTGTGCCGACCCACCCGGATCCGGTCACCCGGTGCAAAGACGTCTCCGGCCTTAACGGCGGTCCAGCCGGACTGGCCGGCGCTGAGTCCCTCGATGGCACCCTCCACGGTCACCACTTTGGCCACCCATCGGTCGCAGGCTTCTTCGGCCAGGGCCGGGACGCCCCCTCCGACGGCGGTCAGCAGCAGCGCGGTAAACACCAGAAGCCACCCTCGCGGGTCGCAAGCCTTCCTGTTTCCCATGATCCCCCCTTTCAGCAGCCCACGACCTTCGGAATCCCGCCGGTGCAGGCCGGCTGAAGGTTCCGGGTCGCCGTCAGGGCCGCACGCCACATCGGGCGGCGTGGCGACGGCGTCCGCCGGCGGTTGCGCCGGGGCCGGCGTCCGGTTTACCGCCCGCTGACGGCGGCAAATGCCCAAAAGACGATTACCGAAAAAAGCCCCCCTGCCGGGAAACGGGGAACAGGCCGGGAACAGGTGATCGGTCAATCAGGTCAACGCAGGTCGCAGTGCAAATCTGAAGAGCGGGACGATTCAGGAAAGAGAGGGCGGCAGGCCGGGCCAATGTGATATCATTACAGCCACAACGCGTTTGCCGATGGACGGATCGGCCGTGAGGCGTCGTGGAAGAAGCGAAACCGGCCAGCGCGGGCCGCATATCGACGGCGGCCGTATTGAACGGTGCAGGCGCCATGTTCCGCTCCTACCATATTGGGTGCAGGGTCAGGGTTGAAACACACGAGAAAACAGGTTTCGGAAATCCACCACCGGCTCAGGGTGTCGGCGGTCTCGCCGTTGGCATCCCGTCGAAGAACCGCCATCCGCTTCGGAAAGGATTTTCAGGGCCGTTTGGCGGTACAAATGATGCATACATGAAATGACATGGGATGTCAATTTTATTGGAAAACCAGCGCCCCCTTCCCGTCGCCGCTCGCGACGGCCCGGCCGATGACGACCGCCGCGGATACGCCCGCTTCCTTCAGGGAGGCCACCAGGTCCGGCCCCTGGCCCGCCGGCACAGCGGCCAGCAGCCCGCCGCTGGTCTGGGGGTCGTAGACGATCTCGCGGTGCCAGTCCGGCAGGTCCACCTCGAAACGCGTGTGTGCGGCCACCATCTGGCGGTTGAAGGCGTTCACGCCGGTGTTCATTCCCCGCCGGTACATGTCCAGGGCCTCGTCCATCACGGGGATCCGGTCGACGTCGATCTCCAGGCACACCCCCGATCCGTCGGCCATCTCGAACCCGTGGCCCGCCAGGCCGAAGCCGGTGACGTCGGTGGCGGCGTGCACCTCATAGCGTGCCAGGACATCCGCGGCGGTGCGGTTGAGGGTGGTCAGGGTCTCCAGGCAGGCCTGCAGGGCCTCCGGCGACACCCAGCCCTTGAGGTTGGCGTTGAAGAGCACGCCGCTGCCCACGGGTTTGGTCAGCACGAGCACGTCCCCGGGACGAACCCCGGCGTTGCTCCAGTACCGCTCGGGGTGCACCACGCCGGTGACCGCCAAACCGAACTTGGGTTCGTCGTCGTCGATGGTGTGACCGCCGGCCAGCACGGCACCCGCCTCGGTGATCTTGTCCAGGGCGCCGGCCACGATGCCGTGCATCACGTCGGGCGCCAGCTTGCCGGCCGGGAAACAGATCAGGTTCAGGCACACCTTGGGACGGCCGCCCATGGCATAAACATCGCTCAGAGAGTTGGCCGCCGCGATTTGGCCGTAGAGAAAGGGGTCATTCACCGGCGGTGTGATAAAATCCGCCGTGGTCACGATGGCGATATCGTCCGTCAGCCGGTAGACCCCGGCATCGTCGCTGGTGTCGAAACCCACCAGCAGATTGGGATCCGCGGCCTGCGGCAGCTTGCGGAGCAGTTCACCCAGCCCGACCGGGCTGACCTTTGCCGCTCAGCCGCATGTCTTGGACAGGCTCAGGAGCGTGGCTTTCTGAAAGGGGTTCCACTTGGCCATTTTCGACTACCTCCCCGGGGCTTGCGTCGCCCGCCGCATCGCGGTCCGTCAAGAGAAAATCTTACTATAAGGATTCGCCCGGGCGTTGACAACCCCAGGCGACGATGCGTCGGCATTTGACATATAGCCACAGGACCACTAAGATAAGAGTTCGGGGATGCATCCGATATTGTTTCTGAAACGGCCGCACACGCCCCCGGCCCCCTTCGAAAATGGCGCTGAATACATCATGAAGGAATACCTTTCGTGGCTGGACACGCTGCGAACGCGCACTGAACAGCTGCAGGCGGAGCTGGCCGAACGCCGCAAGATCGAGGAAGAGCGGCGCAAATCCGAGCAGAAGTACCGGCTGGTCTTCGAAAACGCCAGTGACGCCATATTCGTCCTTCACCGTGGACGCATCCGCTTCGCCAACCGGCGCACCACCGAACTGCTGGGACGCGATCTGCCGGAACTGATGCGCACGCCCTTCAGCGACTTCGTCTTCGCCGATGATCGCCAGATGCTGGCCGCCTATCACGACGGGCCCGCGGCGCCCCTGCACCAGCCCCGCTCCTGCACCTTCCGCATCGTCACCAGGACCGGCGAAAAACGGTGGGTGCAGGCCGCCATCGTGCCCGTCACCTGGGAGGGCCTGCCGGCTACGCTCAACTTCCTGCGCGACATCTCCCAGCAGCGGCGGCTTGAGGAGCAGTTCCACAAGGTCCAGCGCATGGAAAGCATCGGCACCCTGGCGGGAGGCATCGCCCACGACTTCAACAACCTGCTGATGGGCATTTTGGGAAATGTCTCGCTGGCGCTGATGGACATTCCCCCCTCGGACCCGGCCCACGAGCGCATCCGCAATGTCGAAAAATACGTGCAAAACGGCATTGCGCTCACGCGTCAGCTGCTGGCCTTCGCCCGCGGCGGCCGCTACGAGGTCAAGCCCACCGACATCAACGCCATCGTCCGCGAGCAAAACAGCCTCTTTCGTCGCACCTACAAGGAGATCACGCTGCACGAACAGCTGGCCGACGACCTGTGGGTCACCGATGCCGACCAGGGCCAGATCAAGCAGGTGCTCATGAACCTGTACGTCAACGCCCGGCAGGCCATGCCCGGCGGCGGCGATCTGTCCGTGCAGACCGCCAATGTGGCCATCGGGCCCGACCACGACCGCCCCTATGAGGTCGAGCCCGGCCGCTACGTGTGCATCACGGTCAGCGACACCGGCGTGGGCATGGACGAGGCCACGGTCCAGAAGATCTTCGAGCCCTTCTTCACCACCCGCAAAATGGGGCGCGGCACGGGCCTGGGCCTGGCCTCGGTCTACGGCATCGTCAAGAACCACGGAGGATTCATCAACGTAAAAAGCGAAAAAGGGCGGGGTTCGACGTTCACGGTCTACCTGCCGGCATCGGAAAAGAAGATCCCTATGACACCGGAAAATATACAATCCGTCACCGGCGGAACGGAAACGGTCCTGCTGGTGGACGACGAGGAAATGATCCTGGACATCGGCAGCGCCATGCTCCAGAAACTGGGTTACCGGGTGCTGACGGCATCCGGCGGCCGGGAAGCCATCGAGCTGTACCGCCAACGCCCGCAGGAGATCGACCTGGTCATCCTGGACATGATCATGCCGGACATAGGCGGCGGCGACGTCTACGACGAACTGCGGCGTATCGACCCGCACGTGCGCGTGGTGCTCTCCAGCGGCTACAGCCTCAACGGCGACGCCGAGGAGATCCTGCAGCGCGGCTGCCGCGCCTTCATCCAGAAGCCCTTTAATCTCAACACCCTCTCGGAAAAGATCGGGGAAGTACTGGCCGATGGCTGAGCGCCGCACCGGCACGCCCGGGACCGGCTCGGGGGCACTGGCGGCGGTCCTTCTGCTGGGCGCCCTTTGGCTGCTGCCCCCTGCGGCGGTTCGGGCCACCACCGACTCCGCCGCCGGCGAGGCCACCGTAGCCGCTTTCGTGGCCGCCCGCCGCGGCGCGGGCGATCGCCCCAACCGCCTGATCTCCGAGACCAGCCCCTACCTGCTGCTGCACGCCTTCAACCCGGTGGACTGGTATCCGTGGGGGCCGGCGGCCTTTGAAAAGGCCCGCCGTGAAAAAAAGCCCATATTCCTGTCCATCGGCTACCTCACCTGCCACTGGTGCCACGTCATGGCGCGCGAATCCTTCGACAACGCCGCCGTGGCTGAACTGCTCAACCGCCACTTCGTCAGCATCAAGGTGGACCGCGAGGAGCGCCCCGACATCGACCGCCTCTACCAGGCCGCCGGTCGGGCCCTGAACGGCAGCGCCGGCTGGCCCCTGTCGGTCTTCCTGACCCCCGACCGCAGGCCCTTCTACGCCGGCACCTACTTTCCGCCCGAACCCCGCGACGGCCTGCCCGGCTTCAAACGCGTGCTCGAGACCGTTTCCCGGGCCTGGCGCGACGACCCCGGCCGCATTGCAGCCGTGGCCGGAGAAATCACGGCCCGGTTAAACAGTGAGACCGACGGCCCGCCGAACCGCAGCGGGGACGTCGACGAGTCCCTCCTGGCCGAGGCTTTCGAGCAGTTCGAAATGAGCTATGACATGCGCCACGGCGGGTTTGGACGCGGCGCCAAGTTCCCGCAGCCCTCGGTGCTCGCGTTCCTGCTGCACTGGTATCACCGCAGCGGCGACCGGCGGGCCCGCAAGATGGTTTTCGCCACCCTGGACCACATGCGCGCCGGCGGCATCCACGACCACGTGGGCGGCGGGTTTCACCGCTACAGTGTGGACCGCGCCTGGCGCGTGCCGCACTTTGAAAAAATGCTCTACGACCAGGCCCAGTTGGCCACTCTTTTGCTGGAGGCGCGCCAACTGGGCGGTCCGCCGGCCTACGAAGATACGGCCCGGCGCATCTTCGACTGGGTGCGGCGCAGCCTGGCCGACCCGGCAGGCGCCTTCTGCGCCGCCCGCGACGCCGACAGCCCGCGGCCCGAGGATCCCTCCCGCGAGGGCGAGGGCGCCTACTACCTGTGGCGCCTGCAGGAAATCCGCGAAGTGTTGGGACGCGAAAAGGCGGAGGTCTTCGCCCATGTCTACGGTGTGCGCCGCGAAGGCAACGTGGAAAACGACCCCTGGAAGGAGTTTCCCGGACGCAACATCCTTTACCGGGCACACGCCCCGTCCGAGGCCGCCGCCCGCTTCGGGGTGTCTGAAGAAGAAATCCGCCGGATCATCGCCGACAGCCTGCGCACTCTGCGCCGCCGTCGCGCCGCGCGACCCGCCCCGCGCCTGGACGACAAGGTCATCACGGCCTGGAACGGCCTGATGATCTCGGCCCTGGCCCGCGGCTACCAGGTGTTGGGCGACGCGGCCCTGCTGGCCGACGCGCGCCGGGCGGCGGCGTTCATCCTGGAAGAGCTCTACGACCCGCAGCGCAACCGGCTTCTGCGGCGCTACCGCGGCGGCAGGGCCGGCCTGGACGGGCACCTGGACGACTACGCCTTTTTCAGCCAAGCCCTGCTGGACCTCTACGAGAGCGACTTCGACATTGCCTGGCTGCAGCGCGCCGTGGCGCTGACCGAGGCCCAGGCGGAGGTCTTCGGCGACGACGGCCGCGGCCGCTTTTTCGAGACCCCGCCCGATCCCTCGCTGCCCCTGCGCCTGATCGCCGACAGCGACGGCGCCCTGCCGGCCGGCAACTCGGTGGCGGCGGCCAACCTGCTGCGCCTGGCCGCCATGACCGGGCGCAGTCAGTGGCGCCGACGGGCCGAACGCATCCTGTCGGCCTACGCCGGCACCCTGCGGCAGTACCCGGAGGCCATGCCGCGCATGCTGACGGCCCTGTCCTTTCGCCTTGATCCGCCGCGCCAGGTGGTCATCGCCGGCCGACCGGGGGCCGCCGACACCCGGCGCATGCTGCAGGTCGTGCACCGCAGCTTTTCCGCAGGCCGCGTCGTGCTGCTGGCCGACGGCGGACCGGGGCAGCGGCAGCTGGCCGCCTGGCTGCCCTTTGTGGCCGATCTGAAACCCACCGGCGGCCGGTCCACGGCCTTCGTGTGCCGCAACCACGTCTGCCGGCTGCCCACCACCGACCCCGGGAAACTGTCACGCGAGCTGACCGAAAACCGCCAGCAAGGAGAATCCCATGAGCCATAAATCCCCCCGCCTGACCCGGCGCGAAGCCCTTGAGGAACTGCGCCGCTACGGCATCGAGGGCGCCGACGTCTACCTGATGGACATCATCCCGCTGATCGAGATGATCTGGGCCGACGGCAGGGCCCAGCCCGGCGAGATCGATATCCTGGAAAGCTTCCTGCAGCAGCACGTCGAGCGCCTCAACCGCATGAGCGGATACGAGGTGCTGAGCATGGCACAGGCCCGCCGCTTCGTGGACCGCTTCCTGTCTTCGCGCCCCGACCCCGAACTGCTGCACACCCTGCAGGAGTTGGTGGCGCCCGTGCGCCTGGCCACCTCCGACGAGGCGCTCCGCCACCAGGTGCGTGAATCCCTGCTGGCCGCCTGCCTGGACATCGCCGCCTCGGCGGTCATCGCGTACCCCTACGGCATCGACGAACGCTTCAACGCCCAGGAGAAGCGCTGCTTTTTCGAGATTCTGGAGAATTTCGGGGAACACGACTCCGATGCAACCGGGCCGTCCTAGGTGCCGGCCATGATGAAGATCGCGCTGCTGCACTTCCACCTCAAGCGCGGCGGGGTGACCACCGTCATCCGGCGGCAGCTGGCGGCGCTGGCCGGCCGCTGCGAGTTCATGCTGCTGTGCGGCGCAGCGCCGCCCGAGCCGCTGGACTGCCCCGTAGCCGTGGTGCCGGAGCTGGGCTACGACACCGAGCGGCCGGGCCGGCAGGCCCCGGCGGCCGTGGCGCAGGCCGTGGAGGAGGCCGTCTTCTCCCGCTGGTCCGGCGGCTGTGATGTGCTGCACGTGCACAACGCTCTGATGGCCAAGAACCGCGACCTGCTCGACGTCCTGGCCCGTCTGCAGCAGCACGGCATGCGCCTGTTCGTGCACATCCACGACTTCGCCGAGGACGGCCGGCCCCACGTCTACTTCCGGCAGGAATATCCCGCCGACTGCCACTACGGCGTGATCAACTCCCGCGACCACGAGCTGCTGCTGCGCGCCGGCCTGCGCTCCGACGGCCTGCACCTGATCCCCAACGCGGTGGTGGCGCCTGGCGCGGCCGACGCGGTCGGACAGCCCGAGGAACACCCGCCACGGGTGCTCTACCCGGTGCGCGCCATCCGGCGCAAGAATGTGGGCGAGGCCCTGCTGCTGAGCCTCTTTTTCGAAAGCGACTGGCAGCTGGCCTTCACCCTGCCGCCTAACAGCCCGGCCGACATACAGAGCTACCGCGACTGGAAGGCCTTTGCGGCCGCCAACGGCCTGCCGGCAGTCTTCGAGGCCGGCCTGGAACGGGCGTTTGCGCCCCTGGTGGCCGGGTCGCGCCTGATCCTGACGACCAGCATCACCGAGGGCTTCGGGTTCTGCTACACCGAGCCCTGGCTCTACGCAAAGCCCCTGTGGGGCCGCGTGATCCCCGAGATCTGCCGCGACTTCACCGGAAACGGCCTGCGCCTGGATCACCTCTACGCGCGGCTGGAAGTTCCCCTGGACTGGTTCGACCGGCGCGCCTTCTTCGAAAAGTGGCGCTCCGCCGTGCGGGCCGCCGCCGGCAGCTTCGGCATCCCCGCGCCGACGCAGCGCACGGCCGCGGCCGAGCAGTCCTTCCGGCGCCGCGGCCGGATAGACTTCGGCCTGCTCGACGAGGCCGCCCAGCGCCAGGCGATCGAACACCTGCTGGCCGATCCCGGCGCCCGTAAAAAACTGGCGGCCCAAAACCCTGCGCTGGCCGACCGCGCCCGCTGGACCCCCGGCCCCGAACGCATCGCGCACAACCGCCGCGTGGTGCGCGAGCACTACGACCTTGCGCGCTACGGCCGGCGCCTGTTGTCCGTCTACCGCCAGGTGGTGCAGCGGCCCGTGCGCCAGCGCATCGACAAGCGCACCCTGCTGGATCTCTTTTTCGATCCGCAGAATTTCAGCCTGCTCAAGTGGCGGGCCTACGCCGACGGATGAAACCTGTCCACTCCGCCTCTCATTCAAAAAGGAGGCTTGCCGCAGGCGACGTCAGAGGGGCAAAGGAACATCATTTATGATCCCCAAGGCACTGGTTTCCAAATACCTTCATCCTCTCAAGCCCATCGACACCGGCGCGTCGCCTGCCGGGAAGCTCAAGCAGCCGGCGGCCGGGGTGCTGTTTGACATTTACGGCACGCTGTTCGTCAGCGGCTCGGGTGACATCGGGGCCGCGGAGGCAAGCGGGCAGCGGGCGGATCTGATCCGCGACCTGCTGGCGCGCTACGGCCGGCCCGAAGACCCGGCGGCGCTGCTCGAGCGCCTGAAAAAACACGTCATGCAGGAGCACCGCCGCATGAAGGCCCGCGGGGTGGATTTCCCCGAGATCCGCATCGAGCGCACGTGGATGGACCTGCTGGGGATTGCGGACCTGCAACAGGCGCGGCGCTTCGCCGTAGAGTACGAGTGCATCGTCAACCCGGTCTATCCCATGCCGCACCTGTCCGAGCTGCTGGAGCTGTGCCGCAGGCGCGGCATCACCATGGGCATCGTCTCCAACGCCCAGTTCTACACGCCCTACCTGTTCCACTGGTTCCTGGGCGCCAGTCTGGGGCGCCTGGGCATCGACCCGCGCCTGACGTTCTTCTCCTTTCGCCACGGCGTGGCCAAGCCGTCGCGGCGGCTGTTCGAAATGGCGGCCGCAAGGCTGGCGGAGCGCGGCCTTTCCCCGGGGCGCGTGGTGTACCTGGGCAACGACATGCGCAACGACGTGTTGCCGGCCGCCGACACGGGTTTTGCCACGGCGCTGTTCGCCGGCGACCGGCGCTCGCTGCGGCTCCGGGAAGAGGACCCGGCCTGCCGCGGTCGTGCGCCGGACCTGGTGGTCACCGACCTGCTGCAGCTGGCGG
>JAMOVG010000183.1 GCA_027061725.1 Desulfobacteraceae bacterium | reverse complement strand
CTTTCCCCGCGCACCACCTTTCTCCCTCGTCCAATTCCAAGTCTGCGCCGCACCGCCCCTCTTCGGAACTGTTCCACCCACTCCGGCAATGGAACTTTTCCGTATCCATAACGCTAAAGTTTCCCAGTTTTTCCCCGATTAAAACACTAAACCCCAATTTCCACGACCAGCTTCGAACTGATCTTCCATCGGGAGACCATATATGAAAAAAGCGATTCTGATTATGCTTGCAGCCGTATTCTTGTCGGCCGGCGCCGGCCTGTCCGGGGAGACTTACAAAATCGGCGTGCTGGCCAAAAACGGCCCTGTCAAGGCCATGGAGATGTGGGAAGCTACTGGCGATTACCTGGCCGCCAAGATTTCCGGCAAGATTTTCGAGGTCGTTCCCCTGGATTTTGAAGCCGTGTACCCGGCCGTCGAATCGGGCCAGGTGGCGTTTTTTCTGGTCAACTCCTCCATGTTCGTCACCGCCAAGGTCAAGTACGGCGCGGCGGCCGTGGCCACTATGATAAACTTCCGCCAGGGTCAGCCCCTGAAGTCGTTCGGAGGCGTCATCTTTACTTCCGCCGACAACGAGGACATAAAGGCCCTCGCGGACCTCCGGGGAAAGACGTTCATGGCCGTGAAAAAGTCCTCCTTCGGCGGCTGGCAGATGGCCTACAAGGAGATGCTCGATGCCGGCATCGCCCCCCAAAAGGACCTGGCCCAGCTAAAATTCGGCGGAAAACACGACAACGTGGTGCTGGCTGTGCAGAACGGCACTGTAGAGGCCGGCACGGTGCGCACCGACACCCTGGAGCGCATGGCCGCCTCCGGGCTTATCGACATGGACGAATTCCGCATCATCGCCAAAAAATCCCACGCCGGCTTCCCCTTCGTGTGCAGCACGGCGCTGTACCCGGAGTGGCCGCTGGCCAAGACCCGCGACACGCCCGATGCGGTTGTCCAGCAGGTCATCCAGGCACTTAAGCAGCTCAAGGCGGACGACCCTGCGGCCAAAAGCGCAAAAATTGTGGGCTGGACCGACGCCCTGGACTACGGACCCGTGGAAGAGCTGCAAAAATCCCTCAAGGTGGGCGCTTACGCGGGCAGTTGATGCCCCGCTCAAAGGCCTTTGCGACAAACCGCGCCTGAAGAAGTACCGGCCCCACTGCCAGACGGCTTGATTCGAGGAAAACATGCTTGAGAAAATCATTCGCGGCAGTTTGAGACAGAAACTCCTGACGCTGAACATTCTGATCCTGGTGGCGGCCGTGGGCGGACTAACGCTGATTCTGCTCAGCGTGCAGCACCGCAACCTGTCAACCCTCGAAGGCGAGATCGTCTCCCAGCTGGAGAAGAACAATGCCCAGTCCGGGGAGGGTCTGAAGCAGCTCAACGCCAGCCTGCAGCGCAGCCTGCAGGAGTTATCCCGCGCCACGGCCGACGACCTCGCCCGCGTAACCCGTGAATCGCTCAGGGCGGAAGCACGAAAACTAGGCTCCCAGTGGGAGCTGTCCATGCGCAAGAACGCCTTCTCCATGGCCGACCTGCTGGCCAAGGTGTCGGCCGGCGCCATCATGGCCAACAACTTCGTGGAACTGATTTCCTACGCACGCTCCTCCAGCCAGAACCCGGACGTCATTTTCACGGCCTTTCTCAAGCCGGACGGCAATCCCATCGTACGCTACCTGGACAGGAAGGACCCCACCATCAAACAGTACTTGGCCACGGGCAGCGGCAAGAACAAAATTCTCAAGGTGCTGGACGCGGCCGGCAAGGACGACGGCGTCTTCATGGTGCAGAAAGCCATCGAGTTCCAGGGGAAGACCCTGGGAAAGGTCGTTCTGTGCATCAGCAGGGCCACCGCCCAACGGGAAATCGACGCCATGTCCGAAGGCTTCGAGGGCCTCATCGCAAACAACCGGGCGGTCATCGACTCGGTACTGGCCAAGGGTTCCGGCAAGATCCACCAGGACGTGAAAGCCCTGGTGGCATCTTTCATCAAGCGCGGCCACGCATCCCTGCAAAATGTTAAGGCCTCGCTGAACGATTCGCAGCGGCGCATCGGCTCCCAGACCCGCAGGATCGTCATCGGCGTGGGGGCAGTGGCGATCTGTGTCGTGGCGGCCCTCCTGTTCCTGGTGCTCTCCAGGATATCGAAAACCATTACGGCGGTTGTCGAAGAACTGCTTGAGAGCGCCAGCGCCAACAGTCGGACCTCTGAGCAGATTTCCGACACCAGCCAGTCCCTGGCCGAGGGGGCCAGCGAGCAGGCCGCCGCCATCCAGGAGACCTCCGCCTCGCTGGAGGAAATGTCCTCGATCACCCGCCAGAACGCCGACCACGCCGGCCAGGCGGATCAGCTGATGAACGAGGCCAACCAGATCATCGACAAAGCCAACGGTTCCATGAACCACCTGATCGGCTCCATGGCCGAGATCTCCAAGGCCAGCGAAGATACCCAGAAAATCGTCAAGACCATTGACGAGATCGCATTCCAGACCAACCTGCTGGCCCTCAATGCGGCGGTGGAGGCCGCCCGCGCCGGAGAGGCCGGCGCAGGCTTTGCAGTGGTGGCCGACGAGGTGCGCAACCTGGCCATGCGGGCCGCCGAAGCCGCCCACGACACGGCCACACTGATTGAAAGTACGGTCAAAAAGATCGGGGAGGGTTCGTCGCTGGTGGACAAGACCAACAGCGCCTTCACGGAGGTCTCGGCTTCCACGGCCAAGGTGGCCGAATTGGTTTCCGAGATTTCGGCCGCTTCGCACGAGCAGGCCCAGGGCATCGAGCAGATCAACCAGGCCGTTACCGAGATGGACAACGTGACCCAGCGGAACGCCGCCCACGCCCAGGAGACGGCGGCCTCTTCGGAGGACATGCGCTCACGGGCCGAGCGCATGCAGAAACTGGTGCTGGAACTGGTGACCATCGTCGAGGGCCAGCGCACGGCGCAAGCCCACACGGACGCCCCCGGAGGCAGAGCGGCCGGGATCCCCACACAACCGCCGGTGCAGGCGGCCCCGGCGCTTCAGCGGCAGCCGAAAAGCGAATCCCCGGGCGCCATGAAGCCCGAACAGATCATTCCCCTGGAGGAAAGCGACTTCAAGGATTTCTGACCGGCCTGTTTTTCCGCTGGCGTGGCGAAAGCCTCCTGGATGTCAACTGGAGCGGGCATCCGGGAGGTTTTTCGTTTGGCGGGGGTTATGCATCCAGCACCGCCCCCCGATCAGCCGAGGTCACGAAGCGGGCGTAGCGCGCCAGCCAACCGCGTTTGACGCGTGGCTCGAAAGGCGGTACGGCCTTTATGCGGCGCTTCAGCTCGGCCTTGCTCACCAGCAGTTCCACGCTGCGGCCGGGGGCGTCGATGCGGATGCGGTCGCCGTCGCGCACGGCGGCGATGGGACCGCCGGCGGCCGCCTCGGGCGAAACGTGGCCGATGCACAGCCCCCGGGTGCCGCCGGAAAAGCGGCCGTCGGTGATCAGCGCCGCCTGTATGCCGGCGCCCTGGATGGCCGCCGTGGGCGAGAGCATCTCCTGCATGCCGGGTCCGCCGCGCGGTCCCTCGTAGCGGATCACCACCACGTCGCCGTCGTGCACCCTGCCCTTCAGGATTCCCTCCAGGGCTTCTTCCTGGGATTCAAAAATCACGGCCGGCCCCTCGAACTGCATCATGTCGTCCGCCACACCGGCGGTCTTGACCACCGCCCCGTCGGGGGCCAGGTTGCCGAACAGGATGGCCAGGCCGCCGTCCGCACTGAAGGCGTCCGCCACGCGGCGGATGACCTCGCCGTCAGGCTCCGGTGCGGCGTCGATGGTTTCGGACAGTTTCCCGGTGACCGTGGCCACGTTGCCCCGCAGCCCGGACTTGCAGCCACGGGCGATTTCCTTGAGGATGGCGGGGATGCCGCCGGCCCGGTGCACGTCTTCCATGTGCACCTCCGGCCGCGAGGGCGAGACCTTGCAGATGCAGGGCGTGCGCGCCGATATGCGGTTGATCTGGTCCAGGTCGTAGTCGATGTCCCCGGCGGCGGCCAGCGCCAGGGTGTGCAGAACGGTGTTGGTGGAACCGCCCATGGCCATGTCGGCCACGAAGGCATTTCCGATGCTGTATTTGTTGACGATGTCCAGGGGGCGGATGTCCTCCCGGATGCAGCGCTTCAGCGCCCGCCCGGCCTTTTTCACCAAGTCCAGCCGTTTGGGGTTGAGCTTGGTGCGGCGCCTCCTGCGGTCCGTCCACACCTCAGCAGTGATGGTGCCGTTTCCCGGCAGGGCCAGGCCCACCACTTCGGCCAGGCAGTTCATAGAATTGGCGGTAAACATGCCGGCGCACGACCCGCAGCCCGGGCAGCTGCTACCGGCCAGGCGGCGCAGGCCGGCTTCGCTCAGACGCCCCACGCTGTGCCTGCCCACAGCCTCGAAAACGGTAATCAGGTCTCCGCCGCGGCTGCCGGCCAGCATGGGCCCTCCGGAGACGTAGACCGCGGGGATATTCAGGCGCACCATGGCGTTGAGCATGCCGGGAACGATCTTGTCGCAGTTGCCGATCCCGATCCAGCCGTCGCAGGGGTGTGCGCCGATGATGGACTCGATCTGGTCGGTGATCAGCTCGCGCGACGGCAGTGAGTACTTCATTCCGTAGTGCCCCATGGCGATACCGTCGCAGATAGCGGCCCCCACGTTGGCGTACCACACATTGAATCCGAGCCGCTTGAGTTCGCGGCGCAGTACTTCCCCCAGCACGTCCAGGTGGGCGTGCCCCGGGATGTGCGTGGTGTAGGAGTTGACGATGGTCACGTAAGGCTTCTTGAGGGCCTGCAGCGACCCGATCACCCCGGCGGCCTTCATCAGCGATGCGGCCGGCAGCATGGTAGTGCCCTCGGCGATGATGCGACTGCCCTGCCGGCGGACGTTCTCGATACCCTCGTTGATGTAATTCTTCTTGCGCCGCTTTTTTGCCATGACGAACTCCTTGTTGCGGTTGATGTTTCGGGGGAACACGATGATGCCTGGACGCAGCCGCCGAAGGGGGCGGCGGTTTGTTTAACATCCATTAAAAGCCCCTCGCTTGTCAACGGTAAAAAAATGTGCGCGCGGGGCGATCGAGGGCCACTTGACACGCCGGCGCTGAAAAGCGAGAACGCGCTGCGCTCGGACAGCTATCCTTTCTTCCCGCACCGCCGGCCTGCGCATCTTTTCCCCGCCGGTTCCGCAACTGCGCACAGGAGATGACTGCCCCTCCCTCGAACCGGAGTGTATGCAAACAGTGAAGGATCCCGGCATCCGCCATGCCTATCGCTATTTGCGGTCGCCTTGACTTCAGGCGCAAGGATAATCATCCCCAGCACCCTGCAAGCCTGCCGAGGGCGCTCCCGGTTGTCCGGCCCATAGGTGCGGGAAAAGCGGGTGTCACAAATCGATTTCGTAGAGTTTGATCTTCTGCAGCAGGGAGGGATGGCTGATCTCCAGCAGCCGGGCGGCCTTGGTGCGGTTTCCGCCGGTGGCCTCCAGCGCCCGGCTGATGAGCCGCTTCTCCATAATGCGGCGGGCCGTTTTGAGGGAGAAGCCGCCGAAGATGTCGTCCATGCGCCGGTCGCCGGTGCGGGCGCCCAGTTCGGGGGGCAGGTTTTCCGGCAGGATGATCCGCTTTTCGGCCAGCACGGCGGCCCGCTCGATGACATTCTCCAGCTCGCGCACGTTGCCGGGCCAGTGGTGCTTGACCAGCATGGCCACGGCGGCCGGCGAGATGCCCTCAATGTCCTTTTTCAGGCGACGGCCGAGCAGGCTCACAAAATGTCGGCTGAGCAGCGGGATGTCCTCGATGCGCTCGCGCAGGGGCGGCAGGCGAATGGGCATGACATTGAGCCGAAAAAAGAGATCTTCACGGAAATTTCCCCGCTGCACTTCCGCCTCCAAGTCCCTGGCCGTGGCGGCAATGACCCGCACATCCACCCGCCGGGTGGCGGAATCGCCCACCGGGCGCACCTCGCTCTCCTGGAGCACGCGCAGCAGCTTGACCTGCAGCGCCAGAGGCAGCTCACCGATCTCGTCGAGAAACAGCGTGCCGCCGTCCGCCTCCCGGAAGAGGCCCTTTTTGTCGCTGACCGCGCCGGTGAAGGCGCCGCGACGGTGGCCGAAGAATTCGCTTTCCAGCAGGGTCTCGGGAATGCCGCCGCAGTTCACCGCCACGAAGGGCCGCGCGGCCCGGTCGCCGGCCTGGTGAATGGCCTGCGCCATGAGTTCCTTACCGGTGCCGCTCTCGCCGCTGATCAGCACCGTGGTGTCGTACTGCGCCACTTTTTCGGCCAGCCGTATGACCTCCAGCATGGCGCGGCTCTTGGCCACCAGACGCCCGAAGCGGCAGTCGCCTTCGATGTCGCGGATACGCTCACGCAGCACCAGGTTTTCGCGCTTCAGCCGCTCGCGCTCCTGGGCCTTTTTCAGGGTCAGCACGACCTCGTCGATCTTGAAGGGCTTGGAGATGTAATCGTAGGCGCCATGCTTCATGGCCTCCACGGCGGTGTCGATGGTGCCGTAGGCCGACATCATGATGACCGTGGTGGCCGACAGCCGTTCACGGGCGGCTTTCAGGAACTGCATGCCGTCCATCTTGGGCATCTTGAGGTCGCAAAGCACGAAATCGTAGTGCTCCCCTGCCAGCCTTTCGATGCCCTGTTGCCCGTCGGCGGCCGTCTCCACGCGGTAGCCGGCCCGCCGCAACAGCCGCGAAAGCATATCGCGCATGTTGGCCTCGTCGTCGATGATCAGCAGCCGCGCGCCGCCGGTTCGGCCCATGTCGTCTTCTTTGGTCATGTTGATACCCGCGTGCGGGCGGCCGGAAGGCCGTCCGCGGTTGTGGTTCCTCGGCGTCAGTGTTCACCAAATCCCGCAGCCTCCTCTTGCGGGGCGTGCGGCTCGGAAGCCAGCGGCAGCACGACGCGCATGACGGTGCCCTCGCCGGGTCGGCTGTCCACCGCCATGCGGCCGCCCATGCTCTCAATCAGCATGATGCTCACCGAAAGGCCCAGGCCGGTTCCGCAGCCGGGCTCCTTGGTGGTAAAAAAGGGGTCGAAAATGCTTTCCAGATGCTCCGGCGCAATGCCGGGCCCGTTGTCGGCGAACCGGATCTCCAGCATGGCCACCGCGCTCTCCCCCGACAGCCGGGTCGCGATGTCCAGCCGGCCCTCGCGGCGGCCTGCAACGTTGACGGCATCGGCGGCGTTGATCATCAGGTTGAGAAACACCTGGCGCAGCTGTCCGGCATCGGCCCGCACCTCGTCGGCGTCCGCCGCCAAGTCCAGCCGCAGTCGAATGTCGGCCGTCAGGGGCTGCATACGAAAGACGTCGGCGATATCGGAAAGCACGGCGTGCACGGACACCACGGCCGTCGGGGCCTCGGCCGACGGCCGCGCAAAATCCAGCAGCTGGCGGATGATGGTGTCGATGCGCGCCAGCTCGGCCTCGGTTTTCTCGATGCACTCGCCCTTCTCGTCTTCGGGCAGGTCCGGCTGCTTCAGCAGTTCCATGTAACCCATGGCGATTCCGATGGGGTTGCCGATCTCGTGGGCGATGCCGGCCGAAAGTCGGCCGGCGGTGGCCAGCTTTTCGGCACGCACAATCTCGTTCTGCATCTGTTGGAGGTCCCGGTTGGCCTTCTCCAAAGAAGCCACCGTGTGGCGCAAGGTGCGGCGGTCCTCCTGGATGCGCTCCAGCATGCGGTTCAGGGCCAGTGAGAGGCGGTTGAACTCGTCGGCCCGCTGGTCGGGCAGAAAGAAGGTGTCGTCCTCTCCCTGGAACGCCTCGGCCCGCCGCACCAGGCGTTGCAGTGGAGCCACCGTCAGCTTCGAAAGCTTGTAGAGCCCGAAAAGGGTCAGAAAGAGCGTGTTGACCAGCAGGTACGCCATCAGATAAGGCTGACGCTGGCGCAGCTGACCGTAAAGCCCATCCAACCCGCCGGCCACGGCCACGGCGCCCAGCAGCCGGCCGTCGCGCACCACCGGGGCGCTGACAACCAGGTAGCCGGGCTGCTTCCACAGGATCCCCCATGTGCTGCCCACAAGGGTGGCGGCATCCTGTTTCCGCGCCATGGCCTTTTCCATGGCCCCGTCCATGGCGAACCGGCGGTCGCAGCCGGACATGCCCAGGCTGAGCCGGCGCCCGCGTCCGTCCCGCACCAGCAGGCAGGTGTAGCCCGAGCGCTTTACCATTTCACGGACGTGCATGATGAAGCGGTGGTCGAACAAAAACTCGTCATCGTCGTCCGCCAGGTCCACGCAGGCGTCGATAGCCGCCACCAGCAGCTGCCCCCTCCGGGTCTCGGCGCGCACCAATTGATCACGGGTGGTCATCACCGTGACCAGGCAAATGAGCACCATGCCTACCATCAGCAGCAGGGCCAAGTAAACGGCCATGCTCAGTTTTAGACGCAGACCAAACACGAAACGCTGTCGGCAACCTCCCCGGCAAGGGCGACGGGCAGGCGCCGACGCAACACAGCAGGCGGCGTCCAAAGCCCATCGGATCGATATCTATCTACTGGATTTATCGGCACATTTTGGCGCAGCTGGAGACAAATCTCGCCCGCTGGGCAAGCATCGGTGAGATTCACCCGGCGCCCGTCTTGGCGGCCAGGTACCGCCGCACGATGTCGGCCAGGCGGCGGGGGTTTCCGCGGATGCGCACCCGCGCCAGCTCTCCCACCCGCAGGGGCTGCAATTCGGACGGGGGCGCCTGCACCTCGGCCGCGAAACGCGGCTGAAAAAATTCCCAGCTGACCGGTGCAAGCCCACCGGTCCCGCCCTCGGCCCTGCCGCCGGGCCGCACGTCCAGCGGACCGCCCCAGGCGGCGCTGAAGGCCGGGTGCGGCACCGCGCGGCTGGCCTGCGGGTCGACCCGCACCAGTCGGCCGTTAAACACGCCCCGGCCCCACGGCCGCATGTCGACGGTCACCGCGCGGCCCACGGCGCGCCGGAAAACGTCGACATCCTGCTGGGCCACGGACAGCCGGATGACTTTGCGGTTTTCGCTGACGATCCACAGAACCTGCTGCCCCCGCCGGATGTAAGCGCCCGGCAGGTCCTCCAGGTCGCGGGCCACGACGATGCCATCGCGCGGTGCTTTCAGGATCAGTCCGGCCAGTTCCTCGGACAGTTCCGCGGCGCGCTGCTGCAGTACCCGGATGCGTTCACGCGCCACCTGGAAGGCCGAGATGTTCTCGGCGTTGAAGTACAGCCGTGCCTCGACTTCCAGGATTCGGATCTGCAGGCGTGTGTCGGCCAGGTCGGTGCGCAGTTCATCGTTGTACAGCTTCAGCAGGGGCTGGCCGGCCGCCACGGTCTCGCCGGGCGCGACGTACACCCGGCGCACAAAACCGGGCGTGGTGGAGCGCACCACCTCCTGGTCGCGGTACTCGACCACCGCCGGCGCAACCACGTGCTGACGCCAGTTCAGCTGAAACACGCCAAAAAAGCCGGCTCCCGCCACCAGCACCAGGCTCAGCGCCAATCGCAGGCCGGCACGGGGATTGTGCTGCAGCACCGCCGGCAGCCGGCGCAGGAAATCGGCCGTCGGCAGGGCGACCCACAGCACCACCGCCGCCATGGCGATCAGCAACCCCATGCCGTGAAACAGCCGGCTGGCCGCGATGGACAGCCCCACCAGCACCAGGATGCGCCAGCACCAGGCGGCCATGCCGTACACCACGATGAACCAGCGCCGCCAGCCACTTTCGGCGGGCGGCGCCGGCCGGATCCCCAGAAAAAGCCGCCGCAGCCACCCGTTTACCATCCCCAGGCCCTTGGCGTACAGGTTGGGGATGTCCACCAGATCGCTGAGCAGGTAGTAGCCGTCGAAGCGCATGAGGGGGTTGGCATTGAAGAGGATCGATCCCACCCCGGCCACCACGATGACGTTGCGGGCCATGACGCCGACAACGCCATCGGGAAAACGGGCCCAGCAGAGCACCGCCAGAGCAGCCGCCAGCAGGTCCGTGTAGATGCCGGCCGCGGCCACGTGGGCACGCTGCCAGCGGGAGGCGAATTTCCACGAGGCGGTGGCGTCTACGTAGGTCAGGGGGATGAAA